>NZ_JBLJAK010000038.1:0-44781 GCF_047530105.1 Serratia sp. T13T92
CAAAAAGGGCGTGCCATTCTTCGGGCGTGCGGATGTTCCTCATGGGTTTGCTCCGTGTTGATGATCGGGAACAAGATCATGGCAACATCGCGAACGCAATAACAGGTGGGGTTCCAGCGACGCTTACACTTATTCCATTAATGGGGTGGGAAAAATCGATGTGGATAAACAGCCTGACGGCACCAAGTCGCCGAACCTGGCCGACTCAGTGATGATTAACTACGCCCCAATGGACAACTCCTTGGATGTCTGGGCCGCGCTGGGTAGGAAGAAATAAACATCGCTAATTTTTAGTGAGGAAATATGGCCCGTAAGAATCGCCGAAACGGCGCGAACAAGCCCGTTAGGACTGCTGACGGGTTCAACAACTTCCCCGCGAAACTGGGCGCTCAAACACAGAATATTCAGTCTGCAGGTACCTACGTTCCAGGATACATCACCCGCAACCGCGTTCAGCTCGAATTTGCCTACCGCTCGTCCTTCCTGATCGGTGCCGGTGTGGACGCCATGGCTGATGATATGACCCGCAAGGGGATTAACATTAGTTCAAAGCTAAAGCCTGGGCAGAAAGGGAAGGTCGAAACCTTTTGGGATCACGCGGCTATCTGGGATGGGCTGAACGATACGCTTAAATGGTCACGCCTCTATGGCGGTGCTCTGCTGGTTGTGATGATCGAAGGTCAGGACATGTCTACGCCTCTGAGGCTAGATTTCATCAAAGAGGGCCAGTTTCAGGGTGTGATATGCCTTGACCGATGGATGGTGGCACCCAGTTACGATGACCTGGTTAGCGACTACGGGCCCTCATTTGGTAAGCCGAAGTTTTACAAGGTAGTGACGGCCGCCGCTGGTATCCCTCCGTGGAATATCCACCATAGCCGCCTCATCCGAATGGAGGGGGACTCGCTGCCGTATCAACAGGCGCTAACGGAGAATGGTTGGGGGATGTCGGTAGTAGAGCGAATATTCGAACGCGTTCAAGCATTCGATACCGCAACGGTCGGCACCACGCAGTTGATCCACAAAGCGCACCTGCGCACATACAGCATTGATGGGTTACGTAAAATCCTGGCCGCAGGCGGGGATCTGGAGGAGGGACTCAAGAAGCACCTGGACTTGATTAGAGAGTTTCAGACCATTGAGGGCATGACCTTGATGGATAAGAGCGATGAGTTCCAGACGCACAGCTACTCGTTCGCGGGTATTGCTGACGTCATCCTACGCTTTGCCGAGCAGGTTTCCGGTGCAACAGGTATTCCACTGGTTCGCCTGTTCGGTCAATCTCCCGCCGGGTTCAGTACGGGTGACGGTGACCTGGAGAACTATTACAGCCGGGTTAACTCGCTGCAGGAGCGTCGTCTAAGGCGACACATTCGCTGGCTGCTGGACATTACCTGGCGGTCAGAGTTCGGCGAGGCCTTACCTGATGATTTCTCATTCGAGTTTAACAAACTGTGGGAAATGTCAGACACCGATCGCGCAACAATGGCCAATAACATTGCCAGCGCCCTGGGCGCTCTTGTTGACCGCCAGATCATTCCCGTCCACTCAGCCATGAGCGACCTGCGCAATATTTCAGACGTGATCGGCATCGGTGGTTCAATAACGGATGAGGATATCGAGAATGCGCAGAAAGAGTGGGCGGAGCATGAATCTGAAACCAGCCCTCCGCCGCCGTTCGGAACTGATCTACAGCAAAAGCCTACTGGGGATAGTCAGCCAAATAAATCAGATAGTCACTGGTTCCTACGATGGTTCCCAGGCAAGCGCTAACACCATTGCTGGCCACCTCATCGATTACTCACAGGTTATTGATGACTGGGCTGCGATGGTGGCGCGAAAAATGTTCCTGCAGGTTGAGCGTGAAGAATGGCACCAGTGGCGGTCGGTATCTCAGCAGATATCTGAGGGCTTGCGCGATGTGGTAGGGAATACCCACGTTGGGCAGGTGACGCAGGACATTGTCTATCGCCAAATCCAACTGATGAAATCGCTACCGCTGGAAGCCGCTGACCGCGTAAAAGACATTCAGGATCGCGCAATTCAGGCAGTTATTAATGGAGAGCGTCCAGATCAGCTCTACGAAATGATTATGCAGTCTGGTGACGTTGCAGCGAGTCGAGCGCGGCTTATAGCCCGTACTGAAATCGGAAGGGCAACCGGTGCGCTAACACAGGCTCGCGCCTTATCAGTGGGTTCTGAGGGCTACTGGTGGCGCATTGAAGGCGCAGGCACCAGACCGTCACATAAAAAGATGCGGGATAAATTTGTGCTCTGGGCTAATCCGCCAACATTGGACGGAATGACCGGGCACGCCGGATGCTTACCCAATTGTCAATGCTGGCCGGAAGTTCAGATACCGGGGCCGAGAAAGTAAAAAACACAGCGTAGAGCATCGATTTTACCCCAAACCCAATACCCGCGATTTGTTATCAAAATGTTGTATTGAGAAAACCGGGAATTCCCGGCATTTGATATCGACTTTTAACCCTTTCGGTATGTTTACGGCGTGAGTGCTGATCCGGCGGTGCGCAAAAGGGTCATTATGTTAAAAAGCCCAGAAATGAATGCAATTATCCTTCTATCGATTGGTCGCCTTGGCGGCCTTTTTAATGCCCGCAGGTAACTCATGAAATATTTCTTTACGACCCGCCTGGGCGAAACGCGCTACCAACTGGCCGACGGTTCACTTTTGTGTAAAGACGTTCCCGTCGCCCGTACCGGTACGCAGGTGTACCTACCTGAAGAAATCGACCTGGAGCCAGATGCGAGTGGCACGGTTACGGTATGGCGAACCGAAGACGAAGTTTTCTCCCCGGAGACTATGGCCAGCTTTGAGGGCGTAGCCATAACGCTCGACCACCCGGAAGACGAGAACGGTGATGTTGAGTTTGTGTCGCCAGACAATTTCGCCAAGTTGGCCCAAGGACACATCCAGAACGTTCGCCGCGGTACAGGTGATAAATCAGACCTGTTGCTATGCGACATGCTCATCAAACGACGCGAGGCGATCGACGCAGTTAATCGCGGCATTACGGATGTGAGCCTCGGTTATGACGCGCAATACAAGCAACTGGCCCCCGGCAAGGGCAAGCAATACCAAATCACAGGAAACCACGCGGCGCTAGTTAAAAAAGGCCGGGCGGGGTCTCGTTGTGCTCTCGGGGATTCAGCCCCAACCATCAAAAAGGAGAGGCCTGTAATGTCATGGCTTAAAAAACTGGCTACGGCCATCAAGACAAAAGATGAGGCGGCATTACAACAGCTCATCGATGAGGTGCCGTCGGATGGGATGAGTTCGATCCCCGGCCATACTATCAACATTAACGTGCCATCTCAGGCAACGGCGTTACCCCTGGAGGATCGCACAACCACGGACAATCTCCCGGCCCCGGAAAATAAAACCGGTGATGAGGAGGTCCCCGCTTGGGCGCAGGCATTGATTGCCCGCATTGATGCGCTGGAGGGCAAAACCACGGATAGCTCGACCCTCGAACTGGAAAATAAAACCGGTGATGAGGATTTGGAAGAGGACGCAAAGGTCACTGCTGATGCCGCTTACCGCCGCAACATCATTGCTGATGCTGAAATCATCTGTCCAGGCTTCACCCCGGCGACCGACAAGGGGCTGAAACGTCAGGTACTGGATCACGCCATGCGCACCGGCGACAGCTTGAAGGCCTTCGGTGTGGGTGACTTTAGCAAGGCACCAAAGGCTACTGTTGATGCTGTTTTCACTGCCGCCGTGGCAATGAATAAGCAGAAGAACCAGATCAACCCACAGGCGCTGCGCACCATCGACGGCGCTACCAATTCAAAATACCTCACACCGGCAGAGCTGAACAAGCTGTATGCCGCTCACTGGGCCAAACAGAAATAAGGTAATCAACATGGCAGGAACTGCTTATTTAACCCGGATGCCCATGGGCATTACCGGTGCTGTGACTCGTCCCCGCGATCTCACCATTGAGCCGGTGACGCTGGATACTCAGAAGCCTTTCACCTCTTACGGGCTGGTTGGCAAGTATGTCAGTGACAAATTTGTGCCGCTGGTCGATGGAGACACTATCGCAAAAGTGAAGGGTATTTTGGTTCGACCATATCCAATCACCTCGCTCGCAGATCTGGCACATCTTGGCGTCAGTGCTAACCAAGTCGGCGACAACCTCAAGCGCGGTTACATCTGCGTGAAGGCAACCGCCGGTAGTGCGGCGACAGCCAAGAAGGGCGATCCTGTTTACGTCCGTGTCGCTGGTGGCACCCAGGCAAGCCCGGTAGGGAGTTTTGTTCTGACGCAGGATGCCACTGCAACTAATACACCTCAGTTGCCGAGTGCAGAGGTGATGGGGCCAGGCGAAGCCGACGGCCGCGTTGAAATCGCCTATAACATCTAAGGAAAATTGAATGTTTACAATTGACCGAGCTACCATCGACTCCTCCGGCACATTCCTTGTCGGCGAACTGGAGCGCATGGATCAAACGCTGAACATGCCGCTAACGTCCATCAAATGGACGCGCGACATGCCATTGCGTAGCGACATTTCTATCGCTGACGAAGTGTCATCCTTTACTAACACTGACTTTGCCAGCGTCGGCGGCCCTAATCCAAATGGCAAGAACTGGATGGGCAAGAAGGGCACTGCGGTCCCTGGTATGGAACTGGATATCACGCCAACGCGTAATAACCTGACCCCGTGGGCGCAAGAGGTTGGCTGGACAGTGCTGGAATTGGCGTCTGCTCAACAGGTTGGCCGTCCGATCGATACGCAAAAGTACGAAGGCATGAAGCTCAAGTGGAATATGGATACCGACGAGCAGGTCTATATCGGTGATACCGAGCTGGGCGTGTCCGGGCTGCTTAACCTGCCTTCTGTCATTCCATTGGCTGCCGCGGCCAAATGGACCGCCACCACCGACCCTGACGTGATCGTGCAGGATATCAACCTGGTGCTTTCCGATGGCTGGTTGCGTTCTGGCTATGCCGTATGCCCAGGCAAGATCGGGATGGCCCCTGAATTGTTTGGCCTGCTGGCGAGCAAAAAGGTTTCTTCTGCGGGCAACATCTCCGTGCTGGAATACGTGAAAATCAACACGATCGCTTTCCAGGAGAACGGGGAACCACTGGAGATCGTCTCCATGAAGTGGGCATCCAAGCGTGGTGCTGGTGGTGCGCATCGTATCGTTGCTTATACCCAGGACGAAAAATACGTTCGCTTCCCGATGGTGCCGCTTCTGAGCACACCACTTGAGTATCGCGGCATGCAGCAACTCACCGTGTACTACGGCAAGTTGGGTCAGGTTGAAACTCCGTATTCCAATACGATCTCTTACCTGGACATCCCCTCGGTCTGACAAGTGATGGCGGGGAAACCCGCCCCTCATGGAGTATCAAAATGAAATATATCGTATCTGGAGCGGCATCACTCAGCTTTGCCGATGGTACCAAGTTTGAGTTGGTACCAGGCATCCACGATGGCTTCCCTGATGAGGTCAAAAATCACTGGGCATTCAGCTCTTACGCCAAACTCCTTGATGAGAAGGATTTTGAAAAAGAGCAACAACACAGCGATCTGACCGTGCGTGTTGGCGTACTGGAGAGTGAAATCACCAACCTCAAGGCGCAACTGGCCGACAAGGACAACGAAATCACCAACCTCAAGGCGCAACTGGCCGACAAGGCCGGTGATAAGGCTGATCACGGCGAGGCACCCGCAGATAACGCGAAGGATTCAGCCAATGCCAAAAAACAGCCTACTACCAACAAGTGATCAGTTTCGCACTGACTTCCCAGAGTTCGAAGATAAAACCCGTTTCCCTGACGCCTCAGTAAATTTCTACCTCTCGATGGCTGACGACCTGCTCAATCAGGACAGGTTTGGCGATAAGTTCGTCTACCTGGCCGAGTTGATGACGGCGCACTACGTCGAATTGCGAGCCAAGCGCACCGCATCGGCAGCTCGCGGGGCGTTGAATACTTCCGGCGGAGGCGTGGCCACATCCAAATCGGTCGATAAGGTCAGCGTCAGCTATGACGTGTCGGGCATCATCGATCCGGATGCGGGTTTCTGGAATAACACCGAGTACGGTCGGGAGTTTTTCTGGTGGTGGGAAATGTTCGGTGCGGGCGGAAGGCAGTTGCTATGAAAAGCGGACTCAAGATCAGAAGGGACAACGCGGAATCAGTGTTATCGGCCCTGCGTTCACTCTCAAAAATGGATGTGCTGGTGGGCATACCAGAGGCCAACGCGGCGCGAGAAGATGGGGAAGCCCTGAATAACGCCGAGATTGGCTATCTGCAGTCAACCGGTGCCACCGTAAGCATTGGTGGTCAGACAGTCACGCTACCGCCGCGCCCCTTTCTGGATATGGGGATCGAAGATTCACGCGACACCACCACCGGCCACCTGAAAGCTGCCGCCGAGCTGGTGCTGGAGGGTAATTCGTCGGCGGCACTGAATGAGCTGGAGAAGGCCGGGCAGGTTGCGCGTGATGCTTCCAAGAAGGTGATCGGCGACGGTGATAGGCTGCATCCCATCTCCGATATGACGAAGGCCAACCGCCGTGCGCAAGGTCTGCCTGGTGATAAGCCATTATGGGCTCATGGTTATCTGCTTCGCTCCATCACCTATGTAGTAAGGAGTAAATAATGCCATTTCTCGACGTTACAGAGGTGCTGCTGGATCCTGACTTTGTAGACACCTCTTTGGTTTGTCGTCGGCAAAATCAGAGTGTTGATGAAGATAACTTCCCCGTGAATACCTCCCAGAACATTCCTTTTAGTGGGGTGGTTACTGTTGATCGTTCACTTGAAGCCAAGCGAATGGCGGCGGGACAGAATATCAACGGCGCAATCCTCATCGTGACGCAATTCCGGCTGACCCAGGGCATGAAGAGCAGTGATGGAGGCCCCTATCTGGATGCTGATCTGGTCACTTATGACGGGGGAGTGTACAGGGTAACGTTTGTTGACCCGTATACCCGCTATGGCGCTGGGTTCGTGCAGGCGCATTGCGAACTGGTGGAGATGGGAGGTAGCTAAGTGAGCAACGACAGCACCACATCAGGCTACCTAACCCCCATTGGCCTGTCCCCTGAGTATGATGAAGGGCTTGAGCGACTCATTAGCCGATGGATCCGTGGGCTAACTGGCCTGGAAAAAAACGTTGTCTACCGTCGATGGACTGACCCGCAGATCCAAATACCCAAAAATGGCACAACATGGTGCGCATTCGGTATTGCTGGGGTGCAGGAAGACGCCAACCCGGCTTACATCCAAGGTGATGAGAGTGCCGAACAGTGGTCACACGAAACCATCGATATTCTGTGCTGCTTCTACGGCCCGCAGGGAATGTCGATGGTAACCCGTTTTCGTGATGGGTTATTCGTTTCGCAAAACAACGACGAACTGAAAAAAAACAGCCTGACCCTCTTGGACAGCGGGCGGATATTTAACCTTCCTGAACTCATTAATAACCAGTGGGTACGACGGTACGACATCACCGTCCGCCTGCGCCGCAAAATTATCCGCGAGTACGGCATCAAATCGCTGGTGGAAGCACCGGTTCAATTCTTCGGAGAATAACCATGTCACAGGGTTTACCTGTATCTAACATCGTCAGCGTGACGGTGAATATGGCCTTGCGCGCAGCGCAGGGCCGAAACTTCGGGGCGCTCCTGATTGTTGGCGGTACCCCGGTGATCGACGGCAGCCAGCGCATGCGTACCTATACCAGCATTACCCAGGTGGGCGATGATTTCGGGATGGATGCGCCGGAGTATGAGGCCGCGAAGCTGTACTACCAGCAGGTGCCGCAACCGCGGGCATTGTTCATTGGCCGGTGGATCAAGACTGACCAGGCGGCATTGCTGCGCTGCGGAATTTTGACACCGGCGCAGATGGCGATCAGCACCTGGGCGACCGTCACCGATGGCTCAATGAAAATCACCATTGATGGCACAGCCAAGACGATCACCGCCGTGGATTTCTCAGCAGAAACCAACTTGAACGGCGTGGCCGCGCGGATTTCTGACAAGCTGACCACCGCCGTGGTGACGTGGGATGCGGCAAACAGCCGATTCATTATCACGTCAAAATCTACCGGCACGTCGTCAGCCGTCGGCTATGGTTCGGCGAACACCACCGGAACCGACATTTCCGCGATGATGAAAGCGGGGCAGAATGCCGGTGCCTTGGCCATCCCGCGCGCAGCTGCTGAAAATATTCAGTCCTGCGTCTATAAGCTGGCGGACATGTCTACGGGCTGGTATGGACTGCAAATCGCTGATACGTCGCTTGTCGATGATGATGTCGTGAGTATTGCGGCGTTTATCCAGTCGGATGATATTTCCCGCATCTTCGGATACACGACGCAGAACACCGCCGCGATGGATTTGGATATAACGGACGACATCTGCAGCAAGCTGAAAGCCGCGAAGTATGGACGGACGTTCACGCAGTATTCCAGCGCCAGCCCGTACGCTACCGCCTCCATTTTTGGCCGGGCTTTCACCGTCAACTTCCTGGGCAACAACACCACGATCACCCTGAAATTTAAGCAGCAGCCGGGGATCGCCGCCGAAACGCTGACTCAGACGCAGGCGAATACCCTGACCGCGAAAAACTGCAACGTGTTCGTCAACTACGACAACGACACGGCGATTATCCAAGAAGGCCTGATGTGCAACGGCGATTTCTTCGATGAGCGCCATGGCCTGGACTGGTTGCAGAACTACGTACAGAACAACCTCTATAACGTGCTCTATACCAGCACCACCAAGGTGCCGCAAACCGATCCGGGGATTACGCGCCTGCTGACTAGCGTCAACGGTTCGCTCGAGCAAGGCAAGACGAACGGGTTGATTGCACCAGGCGTTTGGGGCGGTGACCCGGTCGGAAGCCTGGCCACCGGCGACACATTGACTGCGGGTTATTACGCCTATGCCCCACCTGTTGCAACGCAAGCGCAGGCTGACCGTGAGGCCCGTAAAGCGCCGGTGATCCAGTGCGCCATCAAACTGGCCGGAGCGGTTCACTACGGCGACGTGATTATTAACGTAAATCGATAAGGGGCAAAAATGTCTACTTACAGCTTTTTAGATGTTTCGGCCTCGATCGTCGGGCCGGGTGGTGCGTTTGATTTGGGCTATGGCTCTGGTAACGCCGAAGAGGGGATCACGGTCGCCATGGTGGAGGCAAAAAACACCATGACCATCGGTGCTGACGGTGAGGTGATGCACAGCCTGCATGCCGGTAAAGGCGGGACGATTACGGTGACTCTGCTTAAGACCAGCCCGACTAACGCGAAACTGAGTGCCCTTTATGCAGCGCAGTCGCTTTCGTCTGCCACATGGGGCAACAACGTGATCGTTGTGCGCAACAGTGCCAGCAACGATTTGTGCTCCGCGCGTTCGGTTGCCTTCCAGAAGGTACCCGACTGGCAGAACGCCAAAGACGGCGGAACTGTGGCATGGGTATTTGACGCTGGTAAGGTCGATCAACTGCTTGGCACGTTTTAAGGAGTAATGCATGGAATTCGAAATTAAGGGGCATAAATATCGCTCCAATAAACTGGGCGTGTTCGACCAGTTGAAAGTATCCCGCAAGTTGTTGCCTGTGTTATCTGGCTTGCTTGGGGAGATGAAGATTCTGAAGCAGTTAAAAACGGGGCAAATCACGATTGATGATGCGCTTAAAACCGCATTGCCGGTGGTGGCGCAAACACTATCAGACATGAGCGAAGAAGACTGCAACGCAATCCTCCACCCTTGTCTGGCGGTGGTACTGCGCCAACAGGGGACCGGATACGTTGCCATTTTCGCCAATGGCCAACTGATGTTTGATGATATCGATCTCATGGGCATGCTGCACATCGCATCTCTAGTGGTGGGGGATTCGTTGGGAAATTTTTTGGGCGAACTCCAAGAGAAAGGGATTCAGGAAACTCAGCCGTAGGCCTGACGCTGGAATCTCTACCGGGTGGAGAGGACTACATTCTGCGCCCGGTCGATGCAGGCATGTGCTCGATGGCAGAGCTCAAGAGCGGCTGTGTCGATCTCTTCGATATCGCCTTGATGAATGATTATCTCGACGTAAAAGCAGAGAACGAGCGCCGGATCGAGAAATGGAGCCGCGATAATGAGTAACGCAGAAACCATCAAAGATTTCCTGATCTCGTTGGGGTTCGATATTGACTCGGCCGGTGAGCGGAAATTTTCCGCTGTTGTCGCCGGTGTTACCGCCAACGTTCTTAAATTGGGCGCGGTGGTGGAAGGGGCCGCGCTGGCCGTGGTCGGCTTTACCACCCAGATCGCCAATGGCCTGGATAAAGTCTATTTCGCATCGCAGCGAACAGGGGCGACGGTTGCGGGGATCCGGGCGATAGGATACGCCGCCTCGCAGACAGGAACCGATGCAGCTGCTGCACAGGGCTCACTCGAAAACCTTGCTCGGTTTATGCGTAATAGCCCGGGTGCGGAAGGCTTCTTAAATCGCCTGGGTGTGCAGACGCGTGGTGCCCAAGGCCAGATGCGGGATACCTCTGCCATTTTTACCAGCCTGGGTGAAAAGCTTTCAAAAATGCCGACCTACCGCGCCACTCAATACGCGCAGATCTTCGGCATGGATGAAAATACGTTGCTGTCATTGCGCCATGGGATCACCGGCTTTACGGCTGATTACCAGGGCATGCTGAAAGCGACGGGGTTGGATTCAGAAAAGGCAGCAGAGCAATCCAATAAATTCATGACCTCAATGCGCGGGCTCACTACGCTGCTGGGCTTGGCAAGGGACAAGATAGGCTCAGACCTTGCCGCAGGCCTTAGCGGCTCGTTGGAAACTCTACGCCAGCGCATTATGGACAACTTCCCCAAGATAGAGGAGTTCATCACCAGGATCGTTAAGGGCATTCTCTGGTTGGGGGAGGTGTTCGGGCGAATGGCGTGGCGTTTGATGCAAGCTGTTGGTTTGGTGATCGACTGGTGGAAAAACCTTGGCAGCGAATCCAAAAAGCTGCTTGGTTTTTTTGGTGCCTTATTGGTGGGCTGGCGCATGCTGAACAGCGCGTTCCTGATGTCGCCCATAGGTTTTATCACCGCTCTCGTCCTTGCGTTAGCGTTACTGCATGACGATTACATGACGTGGAAGGAGGGAGGAAAGAGCCTGATCGACTGGTCTAAATGGGAACCAGGTATCAAAAAAGCCAAAGAGGCGATCATCTGGCTGCGCGACAAATTGCTCGCTATCAAAGATGCCGTGGGCGGGTGGCAAAACGTGTTCCAAGGCCTTGCGATTTATCTGGGTGGAGCGTGGCTTGTCGCTATGCTGTCCCCAATCGGTAAAGTCACTAAAGCATTGTTGGCATTTCCTGGCCTGTTTAAAACTGCCTTAAGCGCTGCAGGGTTATACGCTGTCGTGGCTGCAATCGATGAGGCGTATCAACGTACCCGCGCATTAATCAATGGCGAAAAATACGACCAGATCCCCACGCAAACCGAGGAAATGAATGAGCTGGAGCGCCTGAAAAGAGAAAACTGGGCAATCAATAACCCAGGAGTTCCCTACCCAGAGGTGGCACAGCATGCCCAATCGGTTAAGCGCCAGCGTGCAACACAATCGGGAGCCGCGCTGCTGGGTTGGCTGCAACCCAAACTGGCACAGCTGGAAGCGTTATATCAACTGCCTGAGGGCTTATTGCGTAGCGTGGCACTGACCGAATCCAGTGGTAACCAGTTTGCTGTGTCTGGTGCCGGTGCAAAAGGACTTTTCCAGTTCATGCCTGGCACCGCAAAGGATATGGGATTGCATGGTAATGACGTGTTCGATCCTGAGAAATCAGCTGTGGCGGCCGCCAAATACCTGGCACAGCTGATGCGCATGAACGGGGGGGATCTGGATAAAACCCTGGCGTCATATAACTGGGGGATCGGCAACGTCCAGAAGCGGGGAATGGCGCTGATGCCTGAGGAAACCCGCAACTACATTCCACGCGTACGCAGCAATATGCCGGGCGTTGGCGGTAACAGCCTTAATCAGCAGACGGTGATCAATATCAGTGGCGTGAGCGACCCCGTTCGGGCCGGGATGGAAGTTGTCGATCGTCAGTCTGGTGTTAATGCTCGGCTTACTCAGCAAATTCAGACGGGGCCAAAATAATGGATATTCTTTCTGTTTTGTTTTCCCAGCAGCGGCGAAGGATTGGCACCATTGTTCCCAGCGTTGCCATTTCTGAAAAGCACAATGACACGCTGGAGATCACCGAGCACCCCGTCGAGGTGATTGCTGGCGCGGCCATTAATGACAATGCCTACAAGCGCGCCGCCGAGGTAACCATGGAACTGGGCTTTGCCTCGGGCGGTTCGCTGCTGGACGACATCGATACCACCGCCATTTTTAATGCGGATACGGGGTTATCGTTGGGGACGGGACCAGCAGAGGTTTATCAGCAGCTCCTTGACCTGCAGGCGGACAGATTGCCGATGGACGTCACCACCGGTAAGCGGCAGTACAAAAACATGCTGATCCGGGCTATCGACGTCACCACTGACCGAACCAGCGAAAATGTGCTGATGTGCGTTCTGACGTTGAAAGAGGTCATCATTTCACGCACACAAAGCGTCAGCGTAGCGGATAAGGCAAATATGGCCGACGGTGTGAGCACTTCCGCAGAGCAGAACAGCGGCACTAAATCCCCGGTACCGGTAAACGAAAGCGTGCTATCGAAAAGCGTGGAAGGGATTAAACAGATCCTTGGTTTTGGAGCAGCATGATGAAAATACAAGAAATCCCACTCACGCCAAACAATCAGCGGTTCGGGATCACGCTCGGTGGTCAGGCGTTCAATATGCGCATAACGTGGCGTGATGCTGCCGGGTGGATGCTGGATTTAATGGACGGTTCCGGGGCTGCGCTGGTGTCCGGCATACCATTAGTGACGGGGTCCGATTTGCTCGGACAGTATAAATACCTTGGCATTAACGGCTCGTTGATTGTGGTTACGGATACTGCAGCAGAAGAATACCCGACGAAAACCAACCTCGGGATCGCCAGCCATTTGTATTTTGTGCAGGAGTAACAATGAGCCAGAACTGGATGCGCCATTTTGAGCTGCAGATACTCAACCAAGGCGGTGATGGTATAAGCCTATCCGATTTTAAGGTAACGTTTACCATCGAATGGGCGGACACTCGCTGGCCTCGAGTGGCGAACGTCAAGATTTACAACCTGTCAGCAGATACCAATAACCGCATTATGGCCAACGAGTTTTCGAAGGTCCGTATTATTGCGGGTTATGACGGTATCGCGCCGAGCGTGACCGAGGACCAACTCGGCAAAGCGCGCAATGTCGATCCGGCCCAGAGTGGGCAGCGTGATGGCCAAAACTTTGGGCTCATCTTCGAGGGGGATATTCGTTTCACCGTCACAGGAAAGGACAACGCAGTAGATTCCTGGCTGCTGATCCAGGCGGTAGGCGATCACGAAGCGTTCCTCTATGCCAGCGTTAACACCACTTTGGCCGCAGGTTATACCGTAGCGGACATTCACAACGTCGCCATGAAGAGTTTCAATCCTTTCGGGGTAACAACAGGGATCACCGGCGACATGCCGACAACCGTTTTCCCGCGAGGATTGCCGCTGTACAAATCCACGCGCGATGTGATGGATGACGTTGCCGGTATGTGCAGAGCTACATGGCAACTGGTGGACGGCACTGTGCAGATGGTCCCGGAAAATAAGTATATTCATGAGGCCATCGTGTTGAATGCTTACTCGGGGCTGATTGGGCGCCCACAGCAGACCATGGGGGCAGGCGTCAACGTGCGGTGCCTCATCAATCCCAACATACGGATCAATGGCCTGATTCAGCTTGATCAGGCCTCTGTGTTCCGAACATCGCTATCAGATAGCGAGGTTGCACAGTCGCAAGGGCGATTAAGTGAAACCGACCAGAATGGAAACCGAGTGGTTGTAGGCTCCCTGCAGCAACCGGCCAGCGTGGCCACTGATGGCGTGTATATCGTGAAAGCGATCGACTATACTGGCGACACAAGGGGTCAGGCTTGGTACATGGATATGATGTGCTTTGCGCGTGGTTCAGCGGATCTGCAAACGACTGCAACTTTGAATAAAGGACAGTAGAATCAGCTAATGAAAAAATACGTCGCGCTTTTCTTACTAAGTTCGCTATACGCTTCAAACGGGTATGCTGATGTACGTTGTGGTGACTTTACACTTACTTCAAGTAACGATGGTTTTATGCACATCAATGGCGTGAGGCCGGAAACCCAAAAATTTACGTTTTTAGGACAAAAAGAAGATTACAACAACGTCAAGTATGAATGGCGCGTAGCTACTAATCAGCCGGGGAAATGGCTGGGGATGGAGTATATTAAGCGTAATGGGAATAAGCGTTTCCTGAATGTGCAACTGCTGCAGGCCAGCATGGACGCGCCGCGGGAGTTCGCTACTTACGATTGTGTCAAAGTGAAGTAACCCGTTTTTAGGCGGGTTAAGGATGGGATAAATGAGCGAAGAAGACATTAGCTGCTTTATTAAGTTGTCACCGGCGGTAAGTCTTGCGGATTTCCTTCAAAATAAGCAATATTACCGTCAGATAGCGGGCCATTTAAAAGAGTCCTCCAACGATCGAGAACTTGAGCATATTGCTTCTTTTTCAACGGCATGCTCAAGAGCGGATGCTGAGTAAATTCTGGGTTCATATCCATGATAGCTCTGATATTTTTCTCTGCGCTTTCAAGTTTCAGTAAAATATCTTTTAATCGATACTCTAAAACTGCTTTTGTGCAGATAACAGCACCTAATCCTGCATACCCGGATCTCGATAGATACTTCTGCACCATAGGTTCAAAGTCCTCCAAATCGTCAGGAGCATCTGAGCCAACACACATGATGATGATGAACAGGTATTCATCAATTCTAAGATTAATTGGAATGGCCCGTAAAAAATCCATCAAGGCTATTCGGGGATCTTGGTTGCGGTTCATATTGTTTTCCTTGTGAAAGATTTATCGAATATACATAAATTTTCAGGGAAAAAACCCTGATAAAAGATCAGCTACCCGCTTCGGCGGGTTTTTTTATGGGGAAAATTCATGCCTGTATCACTTCAATCCCAGATTGGCGGTAAGCAGCAGGCCGATCAAGCATTAGCCGAATCCATTTCCTCAGATATCCGCGTAGCCATTCCTGGTGTGATCCAGTCCTTCGATCATGATGCTGTGACGTGCGTCGTTCTACCCGCCGTTAAGGGGTATGAAGCGGATAGCAATGGTAAGCGTGCCCCACTTGATTTGCCGCTGCTGGTGGATGTACCTGTCATTTTCCCGCGCGGGGGCGGCGTTACGCTGACGTTCCCGGTCAAGGCTGGTGATGAATGCCTCGTCGTGTTTGCGGACCGCTGTATCGATTTCTGGTGGCAGAGTGGCGGGGTACAAGAGCCGGTATCAGAACGGCAGCACCACCTTGCCGACGGCTTCGCCATCGTTGGGCCGCAATCGCAGGCGCAGAAAATCAGCGGCATCAGCACCAGTGCCGCGCAGTTTCGTAGCGATGATGGTTCCACGTACCTTGAAATCGACCCAACCAGCAAGAAAATGAAAATCGTTGCCCCTGGGGGGCTCGAGGTGATCACCCCGCTGGCTGAGTTCTCGATGGCCGTGACGGTAAACGGGCTGCTCTCTTTCATGGGGGGCATGGTCGGCAGTGCTATCAGCGGCACTGCGGCCACGATTACAGGTGTCGTGAAATTTGTCGGCCAAGTGTTTGGCAATGGCAAACGTATCGATGAGACGCACAAGCACGGCGGCGTAGAACGCGGCGGCGGCCAAACCGACGAGGTAAGCTAATGCGCTACAGAAAAGAGGACGAAAACGGCGATTACACGTTTGGCCAGGGTGATAACACGTTTCTGACGAACACCCCGGAGGCGGTCGCCCAGGCAGTTAAAACCCGGTTTGAACTGTGGACCGGTGAATGGTTCCTCGATGTGACCGAGGGCACCCCTTACAAAGAGTCTATCCTCGGCAAACACAAATCCTCGGCCTATAACATGGCCGTACGCGAGCGAATCCTTGGTACCCAGGGCGTTACCGAAATCCTTGAGTTCACCACCGAATACAACGGTGACACGCGTAGAGTTGTGTTTACTGCTCGTATCAACACTCTCTACGGCGAAACGACTGTAACCAGCGAGGCATAATGCTAAATCTCGATACGCTTGGGCTTGCGGCCACTGTGACCGCGAGCGGCATCACCGCGCCTGATTACCAGACAATACTCAATACGTTGACCGGTTTTTTTCAGCAGATTTACGGTGATGATGTTTACTTGGATCCAGACAGCAAAGATGGCCAGATGCTGGCGATCTACGCGATGGCCATTCACGACGCGAACAACACATCGATCGCCGTCTATAACTCATTTAGCCCGGCAACCGCTCAACATGGCGCGTTGGCGTCGAACGTCAAGATTAACGGGATATCGGTTAACCCCGCCAGCCGGTCAACAGCCGACGTGCTAATTGTTGGCCAGGTGGGCAGGCAAATTACAAACGGCGTTGTGCGGGATGGGAACGGGATATCGTGGTCGCTGCCCGCAGTGGTGGTGATTGGTACCAGTGGCCATGTGACCGTGACCGCTACCTGCCAGATTGATGGCGCTATCGTTGCACCTGCAGGCACCATCACGGTGATCGGCACACCTACGCAGGGCTGGCAGACCGTCACGAACCCGGCGGCCGCTACACCAGGGCGACCAGTCGAATCAGATGCAGAGTTGCGCCAACGACAAACGCAGTCCGTTTCCCTGCCTTCCAGCACCGTCTTGGATGGCATCATGGGAGCGGTGGCCACACTGCCAGGCGTGGAGCGCTACAGGCCTTATGAGAACGACACCAACGTAACAGATGCAAACGGGTTGCCCGCTCATTCGATTTCAATTGTGGTCGATGGCGGCGACGCTGCGGCCATTGCGCAGACCATCGCCACGAAGAAAACACCAGGCGGCGGAACGTTCGGGACGACGACGATCCCAATTGCGGACAAATACGGAATTGTCCATCCGATCAGCTTTTTCCGCCCGACCACCGTTAATATTTTTGTCGAGATCCAGATCAAGGCGCTGCAGGGATATACCTCGGCGATCGGCGAAGAAATCCGGGTGGCCATCGCGGATTACATCAATGCGATCCGCATTGGTGACCCGGTTTTCATCACGCGGCTTTTCTTGCCGGCCAATTTAAACGGCTCTGCTGATAGCGCGAACTACGACGTGATCGATCTGCAGATTGGCCGTTCTGCTGGTTCACTGGCACCGGCAAACATCATTGTCGGGTTTAACGAGGCGGCGGCCTGCAGTGCGGGTAATGTGGTCCTGGTGGTGACATCATGACCGAGACGAAATATCAGCGTCTGATCCCGTCGTACAACAAGCACAAGCCCCAGTTTTACGACCACATATCCCTTATCACCCAGCCGTTTGTTGATATTCAAAACGCGATAATCCAGCAGGTAACCGATTTTGACCTGGACGCCGCCATCGGCGTGCAGCTCGATGCCGTGGGTTTGTGGGTAGGTATCGGCCGAACGATAGCGACGCCGATCACTGGTGTTTACTTTTCCCTGGATGATACCGCGCTGGGCTTTGATGCGGGGCTCTGGCGTGGCCGGTACGAGGCGGGCGGCTTCACTGTGCTGGATGATGAAACCTACCGCACCATAATCCGCGCCAAGATTGCGGCGAATCACTGGGATGGCACAACCGAAACCCTCAGCGACATTTATCAAAAAATATTCCCCGACGGGAAAACCAAGATTTTCGCGGTTGATAACTTCGATATGACGATGTCCGTCTATATCACCGGGAACAGCATTACGCCGGTGATGAAAGCTGTCATCGAAATGGGCTATCTGGATATCAAACCGTCAACAGTCCGCATAAAAAATTACACCATCACAACTGCCTCCGGCCCGATCTTCGGCTTCGATATTCAAAACGAATTTATATCGGGGCTTGATACGGGCGCATGGGGCATACCATTAGGGGCATCAAATGGCTAAGAATGAGTTTCTGCCGTTCGGCACAGCGGCGAACGCCAATGTTTTGAGCAATAGCGCTTATCAGGCATTGCCTGCTCGAATCGCCGGATTTTCATCGGGCGTGGCGAAATCGGAAGAACTAAACAGTGCTTGGCGACAATCGTCGGTAATTGCCAGTGCGCTGGCTCAATTCATCGCTGATAAAACCGGTAAGGACGTACTGGATGACGGGGATCTGGTAACTCTCCAGGCAAACCTAAATAGTGCGATGCTGATTGCTGGCACCGGCCGCCTGCTTAATACGCAGTCATTTCGGGCATCCGGTACCTACATACCAACGGCGGGCACCAAGAAAATCCGCATCACAATGACAGGCGGCGGTGGTGGCGGCGGCGGGTGCCAGGCGGCAAGCTCCGCGGAAACTTTTTCCGGGGCTGGCGGCGGTGCCGGTGGCACTATCATAACGACGTTCCTGCTTACCGGAGCCGTTAGCTATCCCGTAATCATTGGTGCTGGTGGTGCTGGCGGAAATGGACCCGCAAATGGTTCAGACGGTGGCGCGACAACGTTCGGTGCTCTTGTGGCGACCGGAGGCGGGGGCGCCGGTAAGTCCAGCGCCTCAAATACGGCAGGCGGGAACGGGGGCGTTCCACTGACTGGGGATATTCGGATTGCTGGTGGGTACGGGAACGATGGCCAATCTGGAATATTATTCCTTACTGGCAGTGGGGGATCGTCCTACTTTGGCGGTGGTGGCCGATCTGGCGCTGGTGCAGGAACAGGCGGCGGCGGGGTGAGCGGTAGCGCACCAGGGACCGGCGGTGGTGGTGCTTATGACCCCGCATACAGCGGGTTATCGGGGCGCGGCGGTAATGGCGCTGCGGGGATTGTGATTATTGAGGAGTTTTCCTGATGCAGACAGATAACTATGCGATGTTGAAAATCGACTCCAATTATGTCGAAAATACAATTGTTGCAGACGATAAATTCTCAGTGAGCGGTTTTAAGTTAATAAAAATTGAGGTTGATGTCTTTTGCCAACCCAGCATGTATTTTAATGATGCTGATGGGCTTTTTTACGATGATGCAGAATTTACCCGCATAAGCGACACCCCCGTAATTTAATTATTTCCCTCTATTTAAAAAATCTTGTATCTGGCTATCAAAGTCGGAGAGGTATCATCATGTCCTCAGAAGGATTACCCGTAAACAACGTGGTCGGCACCAGCGTGGATCTGGGTGCGAGAAGTGTTCAGGATGCTGCAAATTCGGCATCCAGCAGTCAGAACGCTGATAGTGCGGCGGCATCTGCAGATGCTGCTTGGAAATTCAGCCGCGTTGCGCAAGGAGCTGCCGGAGAGTCTGCGACTGCAGTGAGTGAAGCGGCCGCCGCCGCTGCAGCAGCTGCCGAGGCAGCCCAGAACGCGACGATAGCGGCAAATATTTACCCATCGGTTGCCGCAGCCCAGGCCGCCATCACAGCAGGTACTATCCCGCTAAATTCGATGTTCAACGTTGCCGTACCTGTGGGAGCTGTACCTCCGAGATTTGCAGACCAGTATCAAAACGTTGCAGGCGTGGCCACGCCAACTGGTGTGAGCTATCCGAGCTCAGAGTCGCTGAATGAAGTCACTAAATTGATTAACACCCAAGATTCAGAGAGCGTTGCATTTTCGTTTGAGGATTCTCTCGGGCGCTCATGCGCCATAATTTACGGAGATGGGCGATTTCTTTTACCTTTGACAATCCAAGAGGAAGTGAAATCAGCCAAATCCGCAGACGGTTGGGTTTGGACGGTTAGAGGAGATAACGGAAATATTCTGGCAGGGTTCAACGATCGCGGCGAGGCTGTCGGATTTTACACCCCACCAGTTGAAGCAAACACACCAGTAGCCAGAAACGAATCATTATTTATAACGCCGAACAGTTTTGATGGTGCAACACAAACAGATCGAATAAAAGCTGCTCTGGATTTAATTGAATTTAACGGTGGTGGGACGCTGACGCTGGGCATCGATACTGTTACGGTGCCAAACACGAATACTTGGCTTATATCTGAGTCCTTGTTACTGCCTGACTATACGACGTTGTACATCGATAACGCCAAGTTAAAGCTTCAGAATGGTGTGTTTGATAATATCATCCGTAACAAAGGCATTGTGGTTGATCCAGCCAATCCATATAGCTACGCCTTAAAGCTTAATGAGAATAGAGGAATAAAGATAAAAGGCAGTGGTATTACAACTGCGTTCATAGAAGGTCCTGACGTTCCATACGTAGCACCGCACCCAGTAACTGGTGGAGCGCCCGTTGCGTGGGTTGGTGATGCTTATGGCTGGCGAACACTCGGCATCTTGCTCGCGAACACGAAAGATTACGAAATTTTCAATTTTAAAATGCAAAAAACAACCTGCTGGGCCATTTCTCAAGAACATGGCTGCGATGGGATGTATTTGCATGATCTTGACTTCAACACAACCGTTAAAAATGGAGACGGCATAGACTTCAGGAAAGGGTGTTCTAACGGAAGGGTTGAGAGAATAACGGGTGTAACTGCTGACGATACGATAGCAATGACAGCGCTATTGAATTTTATCGATACGTATCCGTTTGGTACCTATATTTATCCGCTGCAAGTCGGTGGCGATAAGCCTAGTCCACTGGGTGACAACATTACTAATATTTCTATCTCTGGCGTATCAAGTAAGTCAGCGCATAATCAGGTTCGTATTTTGCCAACTGGCGGATCGGTGATTGATACTGTGAGCATTTCTAATATTGAAGACACTGCCGCAACTGGGGGTAGCCAAGTATTGGTTTCCACTTCATCGTCATACGGCAGGCCTGCATTCTTGACAGATATGCGGAATATTGTAGTGAACGGCATTAAGTCTAATTTCTCTCAAAATCCGCTGACCATTAGTGGCCCATTGATCAACGCCAGATTCAATTTCATTCAACAGGCGAAAGCGGGCGGTAACCTTTACGTTCAAAGTTCCGCATTCCCGTATGTCAATGTTTCAATTACTAACGCAAAGGCTGTTTAACATGGCGACAAAAATAATTGCATCAGGAACTGTATTCACAAACTTTATCGGTGCGGATCGCCTGCTCGGCATGTACCCTGGTGCGGCCGCTGCTTACAGTTTGCGCCAGGTGGGTAGTGGTATTTATGCCGGGCCACTCGTCACCATTCGTCGATCTTCTGACAACTTAACCATGGACTTCTACGCGGTTAACAAGGCCGTTAGTATCGATGACGTCAAACTGTTCGTCGGTAGCGGGGATGGGACGGTAGTAACTCTCTATGACCAGACCGGAAACGGTTTGCATGCAACACAACCTACAGCCGGATACCAACCTAAAGTAATATCCGGAGGCACTCCTGTTCTTCTGAACGGTAAGCCTTCAATTATGTTCGACGGTGTCGATGATTTTCTTTCCGTCCCCCAGGCTTTGCCCCAGCAGTTCACGGCAGCAAATGCAAACCTATCGATGTTCTTTGTTGCAGAAACAAAGACGACCGCATCGTTTACAGTGCTCTCAATGGCCGCCAGGGATTCAACAGTAGCAAATGATAACGACCTGCTGCTGTTCCAGTGCAATGGCCAGTATTCCGGAGTGAATGGCGGGGTGGGGATGTTCTTGCGTATTGTTCGAACATCAACAGCGATAAAATCCGTCGTATCACCAACAGCATTGAAAATTGCGGGTCGTTCTGGCGGAGTGATCCGCTCCGGATTAACGGCCTATGCTATTGATGGAACTGCAGTGGGTGTTCCAGGTGATATGAATGCCATCGCAATGCATCTGGAGCAGGCGACGATTGGCGCTACGCGTAGGGGGATAAACCCAACTACCGAGGGCTCAAACCCTAATAGTAAAATCGCTGAAATCGTCATCTATCCAAGTGATATGGGGGCAGTTAACCAGGGGATCATTGGGAACATGGCAAGCTATTACAGCACCATTTGACCCATCATTCACTTCTTCGGCGGCTCCCCGTAGCCGTAGTCTCTTACGGCTTCGAACACTTCTTCAAAGGTGGCGAACGGTTTCACGAACGCCCGACGCCACTCTCGATGATAATGCCCCTTGGATAGCACGATTTCCAATCATTAGGAAAATCAATATTATCCAGATTTGGATGATGACCCTCAACTATGGGGTATGTCCAAAAGAAGCCGCGCCGCGCAAGGGCTACAGCAATTTTGTGCAGCACACAGGCCTGATGGTTTCGGGGCTTTTGCGCGTCTCTTTTTGTCCTGCACAAACTTTGCAAGTGACTTTCGGTCACTCACAAACGGCGCACAACTCATACAGAGTTGAACAATCTTTGTGCCGACGAAATTCGCGGGTGCAAATTGGCCGTAACTCGTTGATGGGACTTAATTCCGGTGAATCAACGGAATCGAAAAACTCATTCGCCTTAATGATAGCGTACAGCGGCAATGATGACGGCGGAGGGAGTCGGCAGCGGCTGGCCGTAAGCCAGCTCCCAACCCCCGTCACGGTAAGCATAAAGCCAATACCAATCACCTGCAGGCCGAACAGTAAAGGATGGTAGTTTCGGATCCGGTGTTGGCATTGGCTCTGCTACTGTGGGGTAGTAAATCCGCACCCCTTCAATGATGGTGCTGCTGATCGGGTTCATTCTGACTGGAACCAATCTTCAGCACTTTCCCATGTCTCCTGCAATATTTCCTCGATCGCTTCACGGTCAGCCGGTGTCGCCCTACCTACTGATAGACCATCCATGCCACCCAGCCGAACGGTTGCCACTGCGTCGGGAAACTTACGCTGTAGTCGCTTGTTCAGTTCAACGGCCAGCGCTGAGGCGGCCCCCTCCGGCAGTTTCTTTTTCTTATCGATGATCACTTCAACATGCAGCATGGTTTTACCCTCCACAGTCAGATATCGGTAACCAGCCACTGATCAGATTCTTCGAACATTTCTTCAACCATTCGGTTTAACTTTTCTTTTTCATTTTTACTGGCGTCAGTATTGATACCATTAGCCTGCATTGGTTTTACGCGAACCTCGGCGTTAGGAAAGATTCGGTGTACTCGTTTTGTCAGTTCAGCTTTGATGATCTCGGCGGCACCAGGTATCTCTGACACATTACGCTTATCAAACACCAGTTCTACAAACATGATTACCCCTTTACCATTAACTGTTTATTCATACAGTATAATTCAAAGAAAAATCTTTCTGCAAAACAATTTTTAATATGTTGTTTTTTCGATGGTTTTTGCTTGATAAATTTTAATGATTTTGCCTGCTGAAAGAGGCGATAACTAATGTATAAACAATCAGTTATCACCTTCTCAGTCACGTAATCAAGCAGTATATCGAGAAGCACTCACCGCTAGATGCGGCGGCGTACGAGCCTAAAGGCGAGATCGTTTACAAGTAAGGTGACATAGGCCGTTGCTGAGGAAGGTAACGGCCTACTTTTTCAGTCCCGTTTGGCGATTTCGGCGAAGGTGCCGGACAGCAGACGACAGAGGTCGCTGGCTGCCAATTCAATATCCAACCCGCGCTTGCCGCCGGAAACGAAAATGGTGGCAAACTGTTGCGCTGGGCTATCGATCACCGTGGGCAAGCGTTTCTTTTGCCCGAGCGGGCTGATCCCACCAACCAGATAACCCGTCACACGTTGAGCGACTGTCGGATCGGCCATTTCGGCTTTCTTGGCCCCTAGCGCTTTCGCCACCTTCTTCAAATCCAACTGGGTCGCCACCGGCGTTACCGCGACGGCCAGATTCTTTGCATCACCATTGAGGGCCACTAACAGCGTTTTGTAGACCTGTTCGGCGTTCAGCCCCAGCTTTTTTACCACCTCGTCGCCAAAGTTGGTTTCTTCGCTATCGTGGTGATACGCGTGGAGGGTGAAGGCCACCTTTTGTTTTTCAAGCAGAACCACTGCGGGTGTCATAATTTCTTATCCAAAACAGAGGGAAGTTGTCATCGGTGGCAACGAAACGATAAAAATAGAGCCGAATGAGCAACCTGTGCCCATGAAGATGAAAGGCAGTTGCCAATAGGTTCGTCAGGTTGCTACCCTGTCTATTGTAATCGTTAACACGGTTACAATGCGTATAACTAAAATATGAAAAATTCCTCTTTGACTGGCCAATAGCGATATTGGCCACTTTTTTATCGTGCCTGCAGCATGGCCGGTAAATTGTCTTCGCCATACAGATGTAAAGCGCCGACGGCCACCACATAGTTTCCCGAAGGTAACGCTTCCAGCTTTTGCTGCCAGTGGCGATTGCGGCGGTGCATCAAGACGTCGTACAGCTCGGCACTGAAGGTGGAGGGCAGCGTTTCCAACGTGGTGTTAGGCTTAGCGTCCAGCCACCAGCTCACCATGGTTTGCAGCAAACGGGCGTTGGTGTGCCAGTGCTCTAACGTATCGTGCAGCAGGGCCATACCGCCTTCTGGCAGTTGTTCCAGCATGCTCAGCTGTTCCTCGGCCCCTTCCAGTTCGATCACTGGCATCTGCTGTACTTTAGCGGCTTGCAATAGCTGGTAATCAATCCCGTATTCGGCGCGTAAACCCAGCCGCTGTGCCTGCCGTGCTTGCATCATCAGCGCTACTTGCCAGCCGGGAAGGGCAGAGAAGCTCTCTACATCCGCCCCCAGCTCCTGGCATAGCACCCGTAACCGTTGGAATTCTTCATTGCCAAGACGCTGTTCAAGTTCGAGTTGGGGCTCGGCGTGGCCAAATGGCGAAGAGGAGCCGGTGATATCGGCCTCAACGATCAGCGCATCGGCCTGGCGCAGGCGTGCGGCCAACCGGGCAGGCAGGGGTGACATATCGACGGTGCCCATATGAATGCTGCCGACCAAATGCAGTTGGCGATTTCCCGTTAGCCTGATGTCCAGGGCCGGGTAGGTGTAGCTCTGCGGGGAAATAATACCGAGAAAGGTAGCAATGCGGCGTAACAGTTGACCCATACAGCTGGCTCCTGATCCTTTCCACCAGCGTGCAGGATGGCCGCTGGTTTTTCCCCCATGCTAAACGCTAAGTGGCTGACAATAAAGCCCGAGGGCAGGGGAATTATCTCAAAAGGCCGGAGCGCGATGGGTTGCGCCCCGGTTGAGGGTTACTGTTTGGGTTTAAAACGCAGTAATCGGTTGGCGTTGCTGACCACGGTAATGGAGGAGAGAGCCATTGCCGCGCCAGCGACCACTGGGCTGAGCAGGGTGCCCGTCAGCGGGTACAGCACACCGGCAGCAATGGGAATGCCAAGTGCGTTGTAGATAAATGCCCCGAGCAGGTTCTGCTTCATATTACGCAGCGTCGCCTTCGACAAGGCCAGCGCGTCCGCCACGCCGTTCAGGCTGTGACGCATCAGGGTGATCGCCGCAGTTTCGATGGCGATATCACTGCCGCCGCCCATGGCGATCCCGACATCGGCCTGAGCCAGAGCAGGGGCGTCATTGATGCCGTCACCGACCATAGCTACCCGGTGGCCCTGAGCCTGCAACTGCTTGATCGCTTCGGCCTTACCGTCGGGTAACACGCCAGCAATCACGCGGTCGATACCGGCCTCTTTGGCAATCGCGTTAGCGGTCACCGGGTTATCGCCCGTTAACATCACCAGTTGATAACCTTGCTGATGCAGGCGCTGTAGTGCGCTCACGCTGTCACTGCGTAACGGATCGCGGATGGCGATTAACGCGGCAGGTTTGCCGTTGGCGGCCAACAGTACCGGTGTGATACCGCGTTCAGCCTGTTGCTGTATCTGATGTGTGAGCTCATCAGTCGCGATCTGATTCTCTTGCAACAGCTTGGCATTACCCAGCAACAGTTGAACACCTTCAACTTCACCGCTGACGCCGGAGCCGCGCAAAGTACGGAATTGCTCTACCGTAGGCAGTGTCTGCCCTTTAGCCTGTTCGACGATGGCACGTGCCAGCGGGTGGTTAGCCCCTTGTTCCAGCGCGGCGGCCCAACGTAAGGCCTGCTGTTCATCCACCTGGTTAAAGGTGATGATTTCCACCACGCGCGGCTGGCCTTCCGTCAGCGTACCGGTTTTATCGAACACCAGCGTATCGAGATTACTGGCCTGCTGCAGCGCATCGGCGTCACGCACCAGCACACCAAACTCCGCGGCCCGGCCAACGCCAGAGATAATTGACATCGGCGTGGCCAGCCCCAAAGCGCAAGGGCAGGCGATGATTAGCACCGTGGTGGCGATCACCAGGGTGTAGACCAACTGCGGTTGTGGGCCAAAGAAATACCAGATGGCGGCGCTGAACAGGGCGATGGCGACCACGGTGGGCACAAATACTGCCGAGATGCGGTCTGCCAGCTTACCGATTTCCGGTTTGCTGCTTTGCGCCTGGCGCACCAGCTTGATAATACGTGCCAGCGTGGTTTGGGTGCCAATGGCGGCCGCGCGAAACAGCACGCTGCCGTCGTCTACCACCGTACCAGCATGCACCGTATCGCCGACGCCTTTTTGCTGCGGCAACGCTTCGCCGGTCAGCATGGCTTCATCGATCCACACTTCGCCCTGCACGATTTCACCGTCAACCGGGATGCGATCGCCAGTCGTCAGACGTAACGTCATGCCCAATTGCACGTCTGACAGCGGGATACTTTGCTCCCCCTGTTCTGTGACCAGCCTGGCGGTTGGCGGAGTGAGATCCAGTAGCCGTTCCAGCGCCTGGGAAGAACGCTGCCGCGCGCGCTGCTCCATGGCATGGCCAAGGTTGATCAGGCCGATGATCATCGCACTGGCTTCGTAATACAGATGCCGTGCCTCCATGGGGAAGAAGTCTGGCCACAGGTTGACGCTGATGGAGTACAACCAGGCGGCACCTGTCCCCAAGGCGACCAGCGTATCCATAGTGGCGCTGCCGTTCATCAACGATCGCCAGGCATTGCGGTAGAAGTGGCCACCGGCAAACACCATCACCGCCAGGGTAATGATACCAACCATCAGCCACGGCCGCTGGGTTTCTGGCGTCAGCGACATACTGCCGCCAAACACGCCCCAGGCCATCAACGGCACGCCCACAGCCAAGCCTAATGCGGCCTGCCAGCGAAAGCGTTTCATATTAGCCTGTGCGGTTTGCTGTTGGCGTTCACGACGCTTGGTTTCGTCCTGGATCATCTCGGCGCCATAACCAGCTTTTTCTACCGCAGCGACCAACGCCTCCGGTGTGGCCTTACCGGTGATCAGTGCGCTGCGCTCCGCCAGGTTTACCCGCGCCAACTCAACGCCCGGGACGTTCTGTAACGCCGTCTGGACTTTATTGACACAGCTGGCGCAGGTCATACCGTTGAGCAACAGCTGGATGCTGTCGTCAGTCTCGTTTGCCGGAAGGGAAGACGGGGCCGCTGCCAGGGTTTCCGGCAAGGTTGGGGCAGATTCAGTCAGCGGCTCAGTTTTTGGGTGGCTATTGGCACCCGCCTGGCTGGCGTGATAGCCCGCATCCTCGACCGCAGCGATGAGCTGCTCTGGAGTGGCATCGCCATAGACTTTGGCGCCCTCAAGGGTAACGTCGGCGGCGATCACGCCCGGCACCGCTTCCAGCGCTTTGCGGGTGCTGCCCACGCAATGCATGCAGGAGAGGCCGGAAAGTTGTAACTCGGTGTCTGCCTGATGGGCGATTTCTGCCTGGAAGCCTGCGGCAACGACGCTGTCAATCAGCTCGGCCGCCGGGGCTGCACCGGTGATTTTAGCGTAGTGAACGTTGACGTTGGCCTGTTCGACATCCGCGCGACTTTCCAAGGCTTTTTTCACCTTTTGCGCGCAGTTCATGCAGGAGAGTCCCTGCAACGCCAGCACGGTAGTTTGTGACATGATGGTTTTCCTCGCAAAATAATGGCGGTTGACCGCCTAGGTTCTTTTTATTGAGAATGATCTTAAACCTTCCAGCAAGGGTAAGGTCAATAGAATATTACATTGATAGAAAAGGATTTTTATTAACGCGGTCCACAACGCAGCCACGCTTCGACATAAGGCCCGAATTTTGCAGGGTTTTCTTTGGCTATAAAAAAACCAGCCCGAAGGCTGGCTGTAGACTGCAGACATTCCTCTGCCAGCATGCGTACATGCTGCACCCTTTAATGGGATATTTTTTCGCGGGCTAATTCTGCTAGAAACTGGCTGCGGTTTTTGTAGCCGCGTGTGGTTTCGATGTACTTATCGATTGCCGTTAGTAAGTTACGTGGCATCGTCAGATTAAACTTAATCGATTTATCCTCATACTTGGCCGGATCTATCTCAACAAATCCCAAAATGCCGCCGTCTTCTCGCAGCCGACTATCATTGAGATAGGATTGTGGATCTTGGGGGGCGGCTGGAACAGGGAACCCCTCTTCGATGAGTGCTTCCATATGTACCCCAAAGGCCTCTTCTGCATTTTTTGGGATATCTGACATTTTCTCACCGGCAAAAAAACAGCCTTCTACATCGGGAAAGTAGCCATCAAAGCCTTCTGACGTCTTAAAGATGAATATTGGATAAATCATTGTTACTTCTCCAGTAAAGCTGCTGAGGCGTTTTGCGTTAAATCAGTTTGAGGCCGGATATCTGTTGTACTTGCCTCAATATGCCCTTTGAAGAATCTTTTTTGGGGTGGGGGATGGTGATGATTTTTGCTACCCCCGGTTTTGTCATTGTTACGTGGCTTCCTGTTGCCTTCTTGCCTCTCGACTTCCTGATAATCCATCCGTCAGCCTGCAATCGTTTGATTAGTTCTCCACTTTCCATCCCTTTCCCCTGCGTCTCTCCTTTTGTGGGTATAATGCCCATCTTTAATCGAGTGGTCAATGTTTTATGGGTATAGAACCCACTATTTTGTTCTTGTCCTCGTTCGCATGATTTTTGTGTTGCAGCTCTAAAGCGGTAATTGTGGGATAAAGAGGTTATGATTTATCGATTTCACACGGTCACCTGACTGGCCGTGAGCAAAGGTAAGGTCAAGGGGGATAAAGTGAATATCAGCGACGTTGCCAAAAAAACCGGTTTGACCAGCAAAGCCATCCGTTTTTATGAAGAGAAAGGATTGGTGACCGCCCCGATCCGTACGGACAACGGCTACCGCAGCTACAGCGCCAGGCATATTGAAGAACTGACGTTATTGCGCCAGGCTCGTCAGGTGGGTTTCAACCTCGATGAGTGCCGTGAACTGGTCGCGTTGTTCAACGATCCGGCGCGGCACAGTGCGGATGTCAAAGCTCGCACGTTGCAGAAAGTCGCCGATATCGAAAAGCACATCAGCGAACTGGGGGAAATGCGCCAACGCCTGTTGGCGCTGGCGGAACAATGCCCTGGTGATGAAGGCGCAGACTGCCCGATCATTAATAATCTGGCAGGCTGCTGCCACAAAGGCTAGCGCGTAATGGCGCGGATCACCAAGGTGGTGCCTTCGACCGCCACCACTTCAACTTCGGTGCCGATCGGCAGATCCTCGTTGGCTTGCGCGCGCCAACTGCTGTCGGCGATATTGATGCGGCCATGGCCGTTATGCATCGCTTCGGTCAGCGTGGCGCGGGTGCCGATCAGTTGACGGTTGCGCTGGTTGAGTACCGGCGAACCGCTGGTTGCCGCTGGCCGCTTACGCAGCCAGTACCACCAAAGGTAGGCCACGGCAATGGTCATCACGGCAAACAGGCCCCCCTGCCACTCCCAGCTCAACTCCGGCAGCAGCCAGATAATCACCCCGACAATCACCGCAGAAACACCGCTCCACAGCAGATAGCCGCTGGCACCAAGCATTTCCGCGGCCAACAGCAGCCCGCCTAGCGAGACCCAGAACCATTGAGGGTTTGCTGCGATCTGTTCCAGCATAATTACTTACCTTTGCTGTCTTTCAGCAATTCAGTAATACCGCCGATAGAGCCCAGCAGGCTGCTGGCATCCAGCGGCATCATGATCACTTTGCTGTTATTGGCCGAGCCAATCTTCTGCAATGCGTCGGTGTATTTCTGGGCTACGAAGTAGTTAATCGCCTGGATATTACCGGTGGCGATGGCGTCAGATACCAGTTGGGTTGCCCGTGCTTCTGCTTCGGCGGCACGTTCACGCGCTTCTGCCTGCAAGAACGCCGACTGGCGCTCGCCTTCGGCTTTCAGGATCTGTGATTGCTTATCCCCTTCGGCGCGCAAGATCGCGGCTTGGCGTACCCCTTCCGCTTCCAGAATGTCGGCACGTTTGGTTCGTTCGGCCTTCATCTGGGCGTTCATCGCCACAATCAGTTCGGCCGGTGGACGAACGTCACGGATTTCGATACGGGTAATTTTGACGCCCCAAGGGTTGGTGGCCTCATCGACGATATGCAGCAGGCGGCTGTTGATACTATCGCGCTGTGACAGCATTTCGTCGAGCTCCATGGAACCGAGCACGGTACGGAAGTTGGTCATGGTCAGGTTAACGATCGCCTGCTCGAGGTTACTGACCTCATAGGCGGCACGAGCCGGATCGACCACCTGGATAAAGCAAACGGCATCGATTGACACGTTGGCGTTATCGCGCGAGATAATTTCCTGGGAAGGGATATCCAGCACCTGCTCCATCATATTGATCTTGCGGCCAATACGATCCATAAAAGGCACTACCAGGTTTAAACCCGGCATCAGCGTTTTGGTATAACGGCCGAAGCGCTCTACCGTCCATTGGAAGCCCTGCGGGACAATTTTGATGCTCGAGAAGACGATAATCAGCGCGACAACGATCACGATCGGAATAATGGTAAACATGGCACAACCTCCTGTCAGACATATTGCTAGATATTACGCCAGCGACAGGGGGAATGCCTAATGTATCACCAGGATAAGGCCATTTTTTGCAGAAAACGCCAGCATCTCACCGCGAATGGGCCGTTTTAACCGGGTTTGCCAAGAGTTGGCTTAACGCTGCCATGAAGTGATAATAGAGACTTCTTCAGGATCCGCATCGAATTTGCTCAGCGTCACCGTGTGGCCGTCGGTCAGCAACACGCTAACCGCCATGCCGATCACGCCGGACTGCAGATCGGCCTGCTCGATGTGCTGAAGCGCTTTAAGACAAACGAATTGCTGCATCTCGGGCAAATGTTTGAATCTGTCGGTTTGTGATTTTTTCAAGAGGGCTATCCTTTGGCGCTGCCGACGATTTGGCCATCACGCAGCAACACAATCTTGTGTTTCTGCCGGTACCAGATGGCGGTGTAAACACCTTTCTGATAAACCTGCGCATACTGGTTTTCTTCGGTCAACGCGGCTGCCGTTTGCTCAATGTAGCCCTGCTTGATATCCGGCGAGATCTTGATGTCTATCCCGGCAATGCGTGCCTGCAGTGTCTTGCTCTTTGCCGACTGCGCGTACTGTTTTGCCGCATTTTCCAACGCCTGCTTCTCTGCCGCAGCGTAAATGGCGGTCTGGCGGTTTTGTTCGGCCAGATAGCAGGTATCTTTGGAAACGCCCTGTGCTTCACATTCAGCCATGCGCGACGCCGTAGAAGTGCAGCCAGCCAGCAAGATGGCAATCACCACGGTAGACAGTGTCCTAATTATCATTTTTAGTTCTTCGAGTTAGTCAGGATGGCACCGGAGTGTTCCTGTGTTTATTTATGCATTTTTTTAGAAGCTATTAGCTACTAAATAAAGCGATGTTTAGCCTGGTTTGTTGATTTACCGAACTGATGCTACAGAATATTCTTAGACAAGCATCACGTTTTAACCATTCTGTTGACCAATGTCAATTTTTGTCAGCTACTGAGAACAGATCTCAAAAACCATTTACATGTAGCTATTAGCTCCTTAATTTGAGTTAAATTAACTCTGTGTCGGAATTTGCGTAGCTGTGGGGGACGGAATTTATGTGCTAAACTGCGGCATGTCTGTAGAGAGTAAGAGGAAATCGCAGGGTGGATAATCAAGCAGAGTTTAAAAGCTATCTGGAACGATTAGGCATTGAGCAGCCTGCACTGTGCATACTCTTGGGGGTGCAGCGCAGCACCCTGAATAAATGGGTGAATGGCACGGTAACCGCAATTCCGGCCATCGCCACGACCGCGGTCAAAATGCTGTGGTTTATCAAAGAGTCCGATCCGCAGCTGTTCCAGCGCTGGATGATGATCCAGGACTTTGGCGTGCCAGCAGAGTACGCGACCAATGACAAGGCGTATGAATTCCTGCACGTCCTGAAGCGGGAGCCGTCACCGCCGATTAAGAAACTCCGGGCCCAGGTGGCGGCCCAGAAGCGATAAAATCGCGTGTTAAACCGGTAAATCAATACTTTGCAGAAAGCCGGTGATGCGTTCATCGCGCCGTTGGAACAGCGTGACAATTTCTTCCACGGCTTTACCGCAGTCGTTACGCCAGGCCAGGGAGAGCGGTGACGGTTGCCGCTGATTGACGACGTCACGGGTGATCAACTGGCCGCTATCCAGATAGGGCTGGCACAGATTTTTCGGCAAGAACCCTACGCCCAGCCCCTGCAGGTGACATTCGAGTTTACTGCGCAGGTCTGGCACCTTGATCTCTTTTTGGCCGGGCAGCAGCCAGGCAACGCGTTTGGTCAGGTTGCGCGAAGTATCTTCCACGTTGATCGCCGGGTAGCTGCGCAGCCGATCTTCATGCAGTGCCGTGTCCTGGCAGGCCGCGAGCGGATGATCTGGCGTGACCACAAAAGCCCAACTGATCCCCCCCAATTTCAAGACGCTGACGTCATTAGCCAGTGATTCAGAGCCGGTGGTGCCAATGGCCAGCTGAAAATCCCCGTGCAACAACGAATCCCATACTCCCATATACACCTGACGCGAGATATGAAACTGCGTGAAGGGATAACGCTGTTGCAGGTAGGCCAACAGCCGGGCGACGCTTAGCGGGTTGTACAGCAGGTTGTTGATCACGATATTGACTTGATGCTCCACGCCGTCGTTGATCTGGCGTAGCTCATCGGGCATGGAGTCGAGCCAGTTGTGCCATTGGCGGCAACGTTCCAGCAGGTATTCACCCGCGGGGGTCAGGTTTACGCTGCGGGTGGTGCGGATAAACAGCTGGGTGCCGATGCTTTCTTCCAACGTTTTGATGCGGTAACTGATGGTAGCAGTGGTCTTGTGCAGTAATTCGGCGGCGCGGGAAAAGCTCTGGCATTCCGCGACTTTGATAAACGATCGAATTGTTTCGTGATCCAGCATATCGATTCCTTAACCGGTGCGGCCATCGTTCTCCTAGTGTTGCAAAAGAATTTACTTACCTTAGTTGCCTTGGGTTAGTCATAAAGCCGCTTCCCGTGATCTCGCTCACGTTTTATTGCCCTTCCTCTGCAGAATACTGCTGAAAGTGACAACTCTGTTAACGAACTGTATCGCTGTGGTGTGTTTTTTAATGCCTTGATTATTAATTAAATATTTTCAACTCGGCACAAAAAATGTGCAGTAGATCGTGTTGTGGAAAATTTTTCCAATATTAACTTTTAAATTTCAGGCGACCTGTCTAGAGTGAACCCATTCGGTAATGTTCCTTTTTGAAACGATCCTGGAGAAACTGATGGACCTGATTGCCGTTGAGTTAACGCCTGAAGCCTTTGCACCCTATGGGAATGTATTGCAGATCGAGGGGGCGCCCTTTTTCCATATTAATGGTGGTAAAACAGAACGATATCATGATCTTGCCAATGTAGAAGTGGCCGATGATCATCGGGTGCTGGTCAGCATCAACCGATCTGAGCCTTGCGATCTGCCGTTGGAGTTCTCCGTGTTGGAGAAACATCCGTTGTCCTCGCAGGCTTTTATGCCAATGAAGGGGGAACGCTTCGTGGTGATTGTTGCTGAACCCGGGGAAGGGGACGAAATTCCGTTACATACTTTGCGCGCCTTTATCACCAACGGTAAGCAAGGGGTGAACTACCACCGCAATGTTTGGCACCACCCACTGTTTGCTTATGGCGCGATCACCGACTTTTTCACGGTCGATCGTGGTGGTGCCGACAACTGTATCGTCAAAACATTGCCGGAGACTTACCGGGTTGTGCTTGGATAGCGCTGTCCCCAAGCGCATAGGCTGTTTATTATAGCGGAGAAACCTTGAGCTAAATAAGGAAAGCCTGAATGAACGAAGTACGCAGAAAGGGAAGACCAACGACAGAAGCAGGGGCGACGAAAGGCGCGCAGGCGTTGGATCGTGGGTTGGAGATCCTGCAATTTCTGGCCAATGCCGGAGGAAGCTCGTCCGTTTCCGTGCTATCCGAGAAGTTGGAGTTACCGCTATCAACGACTTTCAGATTATTGAAAGTATTAGAAAAATCGGAATTCGTTTTTCAGGATCCGCAGCTTGGCTGGTGGCATATCGGCATCCAGTCGTTTACTGTCGGTGCGGCCTATATGAATGACAGGGACGTGGTCTCGGTGGCGGGCCCTTATATGCGGCGGCTGATGTTGCTATCAGGCGAAACCGCCAATCTGGCCATCAGGAATAACTTTGACGCCGTGCTGATCCGTCAATGTGAGTGCCAGGCGATGGTGCGGATGTGCGCGCCACTTGGCAGCCGCTTACCACTTCACGCATCTGGGGCAGGGAAAGCGCTGCTGTATCCGCTGGCGGAAGAGGAGATGCTGGATTTGTTCGTACGTTCGGGGCTGCACTCGTTTACCCCGAAAACCCTGACCAGCGTAAATCTATTACGTAAGGATTTAGCGCAATCGCAGGCACAGGGCTATACCGTTGATGCTGAAGAGCACGCTCTTGGCCTGAATTGCCTGGCTTCGGCGATCTTTGACCGTAGCAACAACGTCATTGCGGCCATCTCTATTTCAGGGCCTAGTTCGCGCGTTAGCAGCGATCGTTTCAAGGAACTGGGGGAGTTGGTGCGTGACGTAGCCAACGACATCAGTACCGCGCTAGGCGAGTCGCGCAGCAAGAAATAGCACGTTTAAAGCAAAACCTGTAGCCGCGATCACGGCTGCAGGATGAGGTTACCTCCCCGTTTATTACCTGAACGGGTTTTTTTGAACTCATTTTAAGTTTGGAAAATTTTTCCAAAATTTAGGAGAACGTTTAGATGGCAATTATGCGAGCAGTAGATGCGGCAATGCACGTGTTGGAAAAGGAAGGCGTGAATACCGCATTCGGCGTGCCTGGCGCGGCGATCAACCCTTTCTATAACGCGATGCGTCAACACGGCGGCATCAAACACTATCTGGCGCGTCATGTTGAAGGCGCTTCCCATATGGCGGAAGGTTACACCAGAGCCAAACCCGGCAATATCGGGGTGTGTCTCGGGACTTCGGGGCCTGCGGGAACGGACATGATCACCGCGCTTTACTCCGCCTCTGCCGATTCCATTCCCATTTTGTGCATCACCGGCCAGGCTCCTCGGGCGCGTTTGCATAAGGAAGATTTTCAGGCGGTAGATATTGAATCGATCGCCAAGCCGGTTACCAAAATGGCGGTGACGGTCATGGAACCGGCGCTGGTGCCCCGCGTGTTGCAGCAGGCATTCCACTTGATGCGCTCTGGCCGCCCTGGCCCGGTGCTGATCGATTTGCCTTATGACGTGCAGATGGCCGAGATTGAGTTTGATCCGGACACCTATTCCTCGCTGGGGGCTTACAAACCGGCGGCCACTGAAGCGCAGATCGACAAAGCCCTGGACATGCTGTGTGCCGCAAGCAAACCGTTGTTCATCGCCGGTGGCGGGATCTTCAACGCGGACGCGGCCGACCTGCTGCAAGAGCTGGCGGAGACCTGCAACGTACCGGTGATCCCAACGCTGATGGGCTGGGGCTGTATCCCGGACGATCACCCGTTGATGGCAGGGATGGCGGGGTTACAAACCTCACACCGTTACGGTAACGCCAACCTGCTGGATTCGGATCTGGTGTTTGGCATCGGCAACCGCTGGGCTAACCGTCACACCGGTTCGGTAGATAAATACACCGCCGGGCGTAAGGTGATCCACATCGATATCGAACCAACCCAGCTTGGCCGCGTGATCTGCCCGGATCTGGGCATTGTTTCCGATGCCAAAATCGCCCTGCAAATGTTAGTGGCAAGAGCTCGTGAACGTGCGGATCAAGGGACGCTGCCAGATCGCTCACAGTGGGTGGAAACCTGCCTCCAGCGCAAACAAACTCTGCTGCGTAAAACGCATTTCGATAACGTGCCAATCAAACCTCAGCGCGTTTACGAAGAGATGAACCGGGCGTTCGGGCGTGATGCTTGCTACGTCACCACTATCGGGCTTTCGCAGATCGCGGCGGCGCAGATGCTGCACGTGTTCAAACCGCGCCATTGGATTAATGCCGGGCAGGCGGGCCCGTTAGGTTGGACTCTTCCTTCGGCCTTGGGGGTCTGTGCCGCCGATCCGCAGCGCAAAGTGATCGCGCTGTCGGGTGACTACGACTTCCAGTTCATGATCGAAGAGTTGGCCGTTGGCGCGCAGTTCAAGCTGCCGTATATCCACGTGGTGGTCAACAACGCCTACCTGGGGCTGATCCGTCAGTCGCAGCGCGGTTTCGATATGGATTACTGCGTCCAACTGTCCTATGAAAACATCAACAACCCGGAAGGGGGCGAATACGGTGTCGATCACGTCAAGGTGGTCGAAGGGATGGGATGTAAAGCGATCCGTGTAGTCAAGCCTGAGGATATCGCTCCGGCCTTCCAACAGGCACAAGAGTTGATGCGTCTGCATCAGGTTCCGGTGGTGGTGGAGATTATCCTCGAGCGGGTCACCAATATCTCGATGGGGACTGAGTTGGATAACGTCACTGAATTCGAACCCGTTGCCGAGTCGCCAGAAGATGCGCCGACCTCGGTCAGCTACTTCAACTATCAGTAAGGAGCAGGCTCATGCCGAAGTTTTCAGCCAACTTATCGATGTTGTTTAATGAAGTCGATTTTATGCAGCGGTTTCGCTGTGCCAAAGAGCAGGGATTCACGGCGATTGAATATATGTTTCCCTACGATTATTCCGTGCAGGCCTTGAGGGGCGCTCTGGAAGAGAATCAACTCACGCAGGTATTACAAAACCTGCCTGCCGGGGATTGGGCCGCGGGTGAGCGTGGCATCGCTTGCTTGCCTGGGCGCGAGTCTGAGTTTCGTGATGGCGTAGGTCTGGCGGTGGAATATGCCCGTGCGCTGGGCTGTGCGCAGATCAACTGCCTGATCGGTAACCCGGATAAATCCGTTGCCCAACATAAGACCGATGAGATCGTGGTCGCTAACCTTAGCTATGCGGCAAGGGAGTTGGCCAAGGCTAATATCCGTCTGTTGGTTGAACCGATCAATAAATACGATATGCCCGCCTTCTATCTGCAAACCACTCGTCAGGCGTTGGAACTGATGGATTGGGTCGCGAGCCCTAACCTGTTTATTCAATACGATATCTATCACATGCAGCGCATGGAGGGCGAACTGGCCCAAACCATGGAAACGCTGTTGCAGAAAATCGCGCATATCCAGGTTGCCGATAATCCGGGGCGCCATGAGCCAGGCACCGGGGAAATCAATTACGACTATCTGTTCCACGCGCTGGACAAGATGGGCTATCGCGGTTGGATCGGCTGTGAATACAAACCTGCGACAACGACGGCTGCCGGCCTGTCATGGATTAAGCAATATCAACATTGAGGGACATATCATGAAAGTAGGCTTTATTGGTTTAGGGATTATGGGCACGCCAATGGCTGAAAAGCTGATCGCAGGCGGCCATCAACTGTATGCCAACACCTTGAATAAGGTTCCGCCGGAGCTGGTGGAAAAAGGGGCCATCGCCTGTGCTACTCCCAAGCAGGTGGCCGAGCAGGCTGACGTTATTTTTATCATGGTGCCTGATACGCCTCAGGTGGAAGAGGTGTTATTTGCGGCCAATGGCTGTGCCGAAGCACCGCTCAAAAACAAGATCCTGGTGGATATGAGTTCAATTTCGCCGCTGGAGACCAAGGAGTTTGCCAAACGCATCAACCAACTGGGTGCCGATTATCTGGATGCGCCGGTATCCGGTGGTGAAGTGGGGGCCAAGCAGGGCAGCTTGACCATTATGGTCGGCGGTGACGAAGGCGTCTTTGGGCGGGTAAAACCGTTGCTGTCCCTGATGGGGAAAAACATTACGCTGGTCGGCGGCAATGGCGACGGCCAGACGTGCAAGGTTGCCAACCAGATTATTGTGGCCCTGACGATTGAAGCGGTTTCCGAAGCGCTGATATTTGCTTCCAAAGCGGGTGCCGATCCGGCACGGGTCCGTGAAGCGCTGATGGGGGGTTTTGCCTCATCGCGCATTCTGGAAGTGCACGGCGAGCGGATGATCAAACGGACGTTTGAGCCGGGATTCCGTATCTCCCTGCATCAAAAGGATCTTAATCTGGCGCTGCAGGGGGCGAAGTCGTTGGCGCTTAGTTTACCTAATACTGCTACTTGCCAAGAGCTGTTCAACCTCTGTGCCGCCAATGGGGCCAAAGATCTCGACCATTCCGCGTTGGTACAGGCGTTGGAAATTATGGCTAACCATAAAGTGGCTGGCTAAAGAGTAAGGCTTAACAAGTTGCAGGTGCTTTCCGCCTGCAACTTGAATTCTGGTTATCGTATAGTTGTTTAATGGTTATATTCCTGTCTGTCTTGGCCGTATTGGTATTTGACTAATAGAAAGATTAGCACATCAGTTTGTTGTAATGATAATAAGCAAAAACACTCTACGCTATTTTCTTATTTAATATAAGAAGGACCTGTCATGGAATCTATTAGCAATAAACAGAGAGAGATTTACCAACGGCGCGGCTATCATGAGGATCTATTACCCAAAGAAGCAGATAAGAAAACCTGGAAGGGAATTAACTATTTTACCTTGTGGATGGGATCGGTACATAACGTTCCCAACTATGTCGCCGTCGGGGGGTTCTTTATTCTGGGGCTTTCCACCTTAAGCATTATGGCCGCCATTATTCTCAGTGCCTTTATTATTGCCTTTGTGATGGTGATGAACGGCGCTGCCGGTTCGAAATACGGTATTCCTTTTGCCATGATCCTACGTGCCTCCTATGGCGTGCGTGGCGCGTTGTTTCCAGGGATCCTTAGAGGCTGCGTGGCCGCCATCATGTGGTTTGGCTTGCAGTGTTACGCAGGCTCGCTGGCCTTCCTGATCCTGATTGGCAAACTGTGGCCACAGTTTCTGACCTTGGGCGGGGATTTCAACCTGTTGGGGATCGGCCTGCCTGGGCTGATTGCCTTCCTGATCTTCTGGGCGGTGAACGTGGCCATCGGCCTGGGAGGGGGCAGCATCCTCAACAAGTTTACCGCGATCCTCAACCCTTGCATCTACGTGGTGTTTGGCGGCATGGCCATTTGGGCTATCTCTATCGCGGGCCTGGACAACATCATTGCCTATGTACCCGCCAATGCTATAACGACTAACAATGGCGGCTTTATGTTCCTGGTGGTGATCAATGCGGTGGTGGCGGTATGGGCCGCTCCGGCGGTCAGCGCCTCGGACTTTACCCAGAATGCCAGCAGCTTCCGCCAGCAGGCCTGGGGGCAAACGCTGGGATTGGTGGTTGGCTATCTGCTGTTTGCCGTCGCCAGCGTCTGTATTCTGGCCGGGGCCAGTATACATTACGGCGTAGATACCTGGAACGTGCTGGATATCGTGCAGAAATGGGACAGTATTTTCGCCTCGGTGTTTGCGGTGCTGGTGATCCTGATGACTACCATCTCCACCAATGCGACCGGTAACATCATCCCTGCGGGCTACCAGATTGCTGCCATAGCACCGAAAAAACTCACCTATAAAAATGGCGTAGTGATTGCCAGCATCATCAGCCTGATTATCTGCCCGTGGAAACTGATGGAGAATCAGGAAAGCATCTACCTGTTCCTGGATGTGATCGGCGGAATTTTAGGACCGGTGATCGGCGTGATGATGGCGCATTATTTCATCGTGATGCGCAGCGAGATCGACCTAGACACCTTATATATCGAACCCGGTAATTATAAATACTACGATAACGGCTTTAACAGCGTAGCGTTTATTGTAACGCTGTTTGCCGTGTTGCTGTCGTTGGGCGGTAAGTTCATTGAGATACTCGAACCGTTATCGCGGGTTTCCTGGTTTGTTGGCGTTATCAGCGCATTCTGTTTATATGCGCTAATCAAAAGTAGAACAGTAGTTAATCGGCAAGAATATACCTGAAGTGAATATGATAAAGAAGTAAATAACCCTAAGCGTAATAATATGATACTTTAATTTCACGAAGGAGCATGACCATGTCATACGATTTAATTATCAAGAATGGTAAGGTTGTTTTAGAACATGATGCCATCATTACCGATATTGCGGTTAAAGAGGGCAAGATTGCCGCCATCGGCAATGGTCTTACCGGCGCTAAAACGGAGATTGATGCCAGCGGAATGGTGGTGGCACCGGGCATGATCGATGCCCATGCGCATATGTCCGAGCCGGGCCGTACCCATTGGGAAGGGTATGAAACCGGTACGCGTGCTGCGGCCAAGGGCGGTATCACCACCATGGTCGAAATGCCGCTGAACCAGCTGCCAGCCACGGTGGACAGAGCCTCGATAGAAATGAAGTTCTCAGCGGCAGAAGGCAAGCTCACCATCGATGCGGCCCAGTTTGGTGGCCTGGTTTCCTACAACCTGGATCGGCTGCATGAGCTCGATGAGATTGGCGTGGTGGCCTATAAATGCTTCGTCGCGACCTGTGGCGATCGCAGCGTCAGCAATGACTTCCGCGACGTGAACGACTTCGAATACTTCAAAGGCTTGCAGACCTTGGCCAAGCTGGATCAGTTGGTGGCGGTACATGCGGAAAACGCCCTGATTTGCGATGCGTTAGGGGAGGAGGCCAAGGCGGAAGGGCGCGTAACGGCGCACGATTATGTCGCCTCTCGCCCGGTATTTACCGAGGTTGAAGCGATCCGCCGGGTGCTGTATCTGGCCAAGGTCGCGGGTTGCCGCTTGCACATATGCCACGTCAGTAGCCCGGAAGGGGTGGCGGAAGTGACTCGCGCTCGTCTGGAAGGGCAACAGGTCACCTGTGAGTCCTGTCCGCACTACTTCGTACTGGATACCGACCAGTTTGAGGAAATTGGCACCCTGGCCAAGTGTTCACCGCCGATCCGCGATGCGCAAAACCAAAAAGGGCTGTGGGATAAGCTGTTTAACGGTGAGATCGACTGCCTGGTGTCCGACCACTCGCCATGCCCACCGGATATGAAAGCGGGCAATATCATGCAGGCCTGGGGCGGGATCGCCGGGATACAAAACTGCGTCGATATCATGTTCGATGAAGCGGTGCAGAAAAGGGGCATGTCACTGCCGGTGTTTGCCAAATTGATGGCGACCAACGCCGCCGATATTTTTGGTTTGAAGCACAAGGGGCGCATTGCTGTGGGGAAAGATGCTGACCTGGTGTTCATTCAGCCCAACAGCAGCTACGTACTGGCAACCGGCGATCTCGAGTATCGCCATAAGGTCAGCCCTTATGTGGGGCGGAAAATCAACGCGCGGGTGGCCAAAACCATCCTGCGTGGCGAAGTGATTTACGATCTCAAGGCGGGTTTTGGCGTTCGTCCGATAGGTAAATTTGTGCTTAAACATCAGCAATAACGTCAGTTAATCAGCGCCCGTCACCGCGCGGGCGCATGGATGATGAGATATTGGATATGAAGGAAGCCCCCATGAACGGGTTAAGTGCCAGTCGTAGCAGTTGGTTATCGGGCCTGCAGTGGTTCTTTTTCATTTTCTGCAATACGGTGGTGATCCCGCCGACCCTGCAATCGGCATTTAACCTCTCTCCTGGTGTGACCTTCTGTATCACCCAATACACCTTTATCTCCACGGCGCTGGCCTGCCTGGCACAAGTGTTTTTAGGCCATCGGCGAGCCATTATGGAAGGGCCAACGGGCCTGTGGTGGGTGACCATCTTAACCTTGACCCTGGCGGAAGCGGCCAACGGCACGCCGCTGCCAGAAATTGGTGGCAGCCTTGCGGTGGGGATCCTGATCTCTGGCATTTTGACCATCCTGATTGGGGTTAGCGGCTTGGGGTTCCACCTGGCACGGCTGTTCCGTCCTGCGGTAATGGCCACGTTTATGTTTTTGCTGGGGGCGCAGTTAATCAGCATCTTCATGAAAGGGATGCTGGGGTTACCTTTTGGCGTTTATACCGGCGTCGTGACCATTAACTACCCGGCCTTTTACTGGGCGTTGACGGTGTTGCTGCTGATTATCGCCATTATTGCCTTTTTACCGCGGGCGATCGGCAAATATGCGCTGTTAATCGGCACTCTGGTTGGCTGGGGCGTTTACAACTGGTGGTTTGCACCCACCGGTGCGCCGATTGCGGGTAGCGATTGGGTGCTGTTCCCACTTGGGTGGCCGCAGGAATTGCATTGGGGGATTGTGATTAGCGCCATACTGACCGGTTTGGTCAATGTGTCGAATAATTTTGCCGCCATTCGTGGCACCGATATTTTTTATGCGGATGGCCCGGCGGGCAGAAGCCTGTTCCGGCGTAGCTTTATGGTCTCGGGCGGGCTGACCTGTCTGGCTGCTCCACTGGGCGTGGTGCCTTTCTCGCCTTTTGTCTCTTCCATTGGCCTGCTGACTCAGACACAAGACAGCAGCCAGCGCTCGTTTATTATTGGCAGCGTGGTATTCCTGCTGGTGGGGATGTTGACGCCGCTAGCGCAATTTTTCTGCAGTATTCCGCTCACGGTCAGCAGTGCCGTCATGCTGGCCTCTTATCTGCCTCTGCTGTTCTCCTCGGTGCTGTTTATCAACAAGATCGAACTGAATAGCCGCAACATTTATCGGCTGGCGCTACCGCTGTTTTTGGGCGTGTTCCTGATGAGTATGCCGTCCTCCTTTTGGCAGGGGGTGCCGATCACCATCAGGCCGCTATTTAGCAATGGCCTGTTGATTGGCGTGCTGCTGGCGGTGTTGGTTGAGAATAGTATTCCGTGGGATAAGGTGAAACCACGCTAGCATTTATAATTCAGCAATTAATCAATATTGTTTAAATTCCCACCGCCCTGTCTTTGATAATCAGGGCGAGTTAATCCAATTACACTGAAATAAAATCTGAAATAGCAGGATGCCAACCAAGGAGATCCGATATGGCGACCAATAATGCTGCGATTGATCAAGCTATTCTGGCTAGTCCCGACAAGGCTAAACTCTACCGTAAAATAGCCTGGCGAATAATGCCGATATTACTGATTAGCTATATCGTCGGTTATCTTGATCGTGTTGGGATATCATTTTCAAAATTCCAGATGATGCCGGATATTCTGCAAGGTAATGTGTCAATGGCGGAGGCGGTTTATGGCCTCGGCGCCGGTGTATTCTTTATTGGTTATATTATAGCCGGTGTGCCAAGTAATATCTTACTGAGTAAGTATGGTGCGCGAAAGGTCATTGCCCTGTTGATGTTGGTATGGGGTACAATTTCAATGCTGAGTATTTTCATTACCAATTCCACACAGTTTTATCTGGCGCGATTCCTGCTGGGGTTAGCCGAAGCCGGCTTTTATCCGGGGGTGATCCTCTATCTGACACTGTGGTTCCCTTCCAGCCAGCGGGCAAAAATGACGGCGTTGTTTGTTTGCGGGATACCGGTAAGTAACATCATTGGTGGGCCACTTTGCGGTTGGATTATTGAAAACATGAATGGCATGTTTGAGCTGTCCGGCTGGCAATGGCTATTCTTTATCAGTGGCCCGCGTGCGGTATTGATTGCGGTCGTCATTTTCTTCTTCCTGGATAATACCTATCAGAGTGCTAAATGGCTCAGTCCACAAGAAAAAGAGATGATCACCCAAGATATGGCGCAGGGAGCATCGAAAAAAGTGGGTGCGGATGGTACTGCGCAGGAGTGGACAATGAAGACTATGCTGAAGTCTTCCGCCTTCACTAAAATGTGGCTGATCTGTTTCTGTACGGTGATGGGGCAAGGGGGATTGGCCTTCTGGGTGCCGACCATGATCCGTGATACGGGGGTCAGCTCGGTAATGGATATTGGCTTGCTGACCATGCTGCCGTATATGCTGGCCGTTGTCGCTATGCTGATGGCTGCGCGCAGCTCTGACAAACATCGAGAAAGGCGTTGGCATATTATTGTTCCTTTCTGTATTGCCGCGGTTTCGCTGATTTTTATCGGCCTGTTCCCAGATAATAAAGTCATCGTAATGATGGCATTATGTATTGCAGTCGCCTCCAGCCTAGTGCCTTCGCCTCTGTTCTGGAGTTTGCCAAATGCTATCTTTACCGGTACCTGCGCTGCCGCTGGGATAGCGCTAATTAACTCGATTGCCAATATAGGTGGCTTTATCTCCCCCTATATTATTGGTTATTTTAAAAATACCACAGAGAGTAATCTGGTCGCGATGTGTGTGCTATCCAGCATGATGATACTGGGGGCTATTCTGACCTATAGCGTTCCGGCGAAACTGGTTAATAAATAATATCCAATAGAATATCGGTTACTGACAGTAACTCCGATTGATAAAAAACCATGCTCTCTGCCTATGTGGTGATCTATTTCATTGGCCGAGGGTATGGTTTTTTTATTGGCTAATGATGAAGGGGGTAACGTTATGGTGGCGATATTAAAAGCAGAGTGAATAACAGGTGACTCGGTGTTGGCCCCTCACCCTAACCCTTATGTCTTGATCTTCTCCGCCTTAGCGGAGAAGATCCCCGACTGATCATCGGGAGATAGCCGGTGAGCTCCCCCTAACCCTAGTGCCTATGAGCCCGTGGGAGAGAT
>NZ_JBLJAK010000039.1:0-44018 GCF_047530105.1 Serratia sp. T13T92
GGGGAAAGAATACGTGATGCTGTAAAAGACCGAGTATAGAAATTCGAGTAAAATTCGAGTAAATTCGAGTTATTGTAAATTTATATTTATAAATCAATAGCATAAAAAAAGACCGAGTACGATTCCTTTATGTGTCCATTTATAAATAAAGCTATAAAATTCAATGTGATAACTTCATAATCCATCAAAATCAACCTCTCAATACCTTCGTTTTCCATCCTTTAGTTTCAAATACCTATCAGATTTCTCGTTTCAATTCGGGAAAATTTCGGCACCAAAAACCGCAAAATTTAGTCTCAATATAATGACCGGTCACCATTACCACGGATAGCCCACAAACGACTACAATTTGCGAATTGATAGCGATCGAGATCTGCACATGCGCAAGTTAACCATTATGGGACATGCCATTTTCTTCATGAACGAGAACGAGGCCTACCCGACTCCCGATCGTGACGCCGGAGTCTCGTTTGCAGTGTGCCATGATGCCGAGAGAAGAATTAACTGGTAAACTGCTGGAGTTGTAATTTAGGTTAATATCTTACTTATTTATGGATTATTATTTTTAAATTATTTGAATGGCGGTTTTATGAAAAGACTATTAGTAATCATTACATTCTGCTCCCTCCTTGTTGGTTGCGCCTCAGAGTTAGAAAAGAAGAAATCAGCCGTTGACAAGGCTCATTCACTTCAAGAAAAACGAGATGTTCTTTTAAAGTATTCTGCAACAGCTGGATGGTCCGCCGATAGAGAGCGAGATGGTTATTTAAAATACGGCGCAGAAACAGATAGCTTCTTATCTGGGCTTGTTTCGGCTTGCTATGCTAATGAGTATCGAGACTGTGTTAAGAAGTACTATGATACAGCTTGGGAGTTAGCGTACAAAGAAGATAGAAGAAAGTGTTTTTTAGACGCTGAGTGCAAAAAAAACACCATAGTTTCAGAAGCACAAGATGAGCTAAACAAATGGTACTATATTCTCATTGCTAACAATCAGTTTCAAACTGGCGAGGCAGATCGTACAGCAAGAATGATTTGTGATGCTGTTGCTAAAAGCCAGAGTGCAGGAATGCCATATGAACAAACTGAAAGTATAATTCGAAGAATTAGCGGAATAGAGCCAGTTAATCGCGAGATGTTAATTAAAATTGGATTTGCGTGTTGGGACTTAAGTTACTATGGCTATGACCCTATCACATCAATTCGTCCCGTGATGTGATTTAAAATTAAGCGCAGTGTACACTATTAACACTGCGTTTAAAATTCACTAACAAAGGTAATATAACTCGTTTTTCCTCCTATCATTAAGCACATACCTACGCCTAACTGCGATGTGCTGTACTTCGCCACCTCTGCTGGGATTGCTCCTTGCCTTGCTGCTACTCCGGCATCACAGGCCAATCAATATCAGGTGCTTTATTGACATCAATACGATTGACTTGCACCCGGTAAAACATCCACTCTTTCAGTTTCGCCAACTCCTCTTCTGTAGCAATACCTAAATCCTTTGCATCCTGGAGCGGCCCCATTGCTTTAGTGGCTATTTCTAGAAGTGTTTCTTTTTTTCTCTGTGCTTTCGCAACAATCTCCTCATGCGTTTCAATGCGAGGAATAACTTTTTCACCATCAAACAGCCATCCGCCAAAAATATCGCACCCATCAGGCAAGCTGTCTACATCGACCACAGTTAGGCCTACAGGGTATAAACGCGAAGCATCCTCACTGATACTGCGAATTACCCCCGTATCGTTTTCAATCGCGATACTATATTTTTTGGTAAACAGCGGCAGCGATTTAAACCAGTCCAGCCCAGTTGCATCGATAAAATATTGTATTCCAACACCATTAAACAAAACATCAGGAACATAACGCTGTAAATTAACAAGTTTCATTCTTAACCCTCTATGGTTACCCAACCACCGCTACGCCAAATCTGCAATGGACGATACAATGCTACGCCAATCTGAGTGCCTTCATTGCCATTCCCACCAGTCAGTACGCACCCTGTTGGGGCCTCAACCAGTGCACCATCCATTACCATTGATCCTTGTGACCCACGCATTACACGACTAATGGTATTGTCGCTCAGCCAGGTAGTAAGGTAACCACCCCAGCATGAACCATAAACGTTGCCATCATTAGCAAATATAGTTCCATTGCTAAGGTTGATCCTGGGGCTGACGCCTGAAAGATTCAATAATCCATCATTGCGAAATGAAAGATAAGAGTCTGTCGTACCATATTTATTGTGTAATGAGACCTCGGCGCTTTGCCCTACTGTTTCATTGTAATAAAGCTCGGTAAGTATAGTATCAGCTATTGTTAACCGTACCCCTCCAGCCTGACGGTGCAAATTTCCTCCACCGTCTGTATAAGTGGTATAGCCATTTTTGTTGATAAAATCGGCATTATCGATACCCAGTGGTCCAGCAAGAACACCTCCGGAAATAGGTAAAGCGCCAGTATCATTTGCGGTTGGAGGGTTATTTTTATAGAACAATTCACCCAGTGGGGTATTATCAACTTGCGCAATCAGTTTGCCTTGGGCGCTCCATCCAACATGAGTCTTGTTGGTAAGCATTTCCATTCCGCCACCTTGCTGCACGGACATAAAATTACCAACGCTACCAAGACCTACATCTGCTGACGTGGGTTTGTTGACCCCATCGTAAAATGCTACCCAGCCCTGCCAAACACCATTTCTGCACGTGTTCCTGTATGTGCGATCGTATGAGCTAGGCGCGGTAATAACAACTGTTGCGGTTAATACTCCGCTCCCTCCGCTGACTTTCGTAATGCAGGACCAGTCCAGCTCATACTGCACAGCAGGAATTGGCATATCACTAGACCCAGCGCTTACTGTATATTTTCCAGACCCAAGTCCTGCAATGGTTGCCAATGTATTATTCGTCGATACAGCTGGAGTTGTCCCACCAATGCCAAACGCCCCTACTTGCATCAATCGGCCTGCAGTTTCGTCAGTAACTGATGTCTGTGCATCACGAAACGCAGCTGTGCCCAATCCTGCATAGATTGCTCCGGGGTTTGCCACGTTGAAGAATGTCTTCGTGCTGTCCATCAGGCATACCAGAGCCACGTCCTTCAGGATATCGTTGGCAACCAAAGCGGCTTTATTCCCTTTATACAGAGGGAAAGTCCCAAGAACGCGCCCCCCCATTGTAAGTTGCAGCGTACTGGCACCCGTGTTGTTCTGTGTGGGATAGACGATCACCGGAGATCTCAGCACCCAGTCAGTCGAACCGTTCAGAAAATACGTTGCCGGTAGTTCTAGCGTCAGTGCATTTGCAGTGCCACCAGCCACCGCGGCTGTGTAATGCCCACTCTGAAGTTGTTCGATTTGCACAAACTGGTTCTCTGAACCGCGCGTCGCGAAGTTGGCGATCACATCATTCAGGGACCAGCCTTTCGCTGTTGTACCCTCCTGACCGCGCACAACCGTCAGCGTGTCGTTATTGACTGCAGTCAGGTGACACACTTCAAACACTGTTTCTTTGGCGTCAGTCAGGGTGACTTTTGCGTAGGTTTTTAGCGTGTTAGAACCGTTGGCATAATCGTAAGTAAGCAAACCAGTAAATCTAGCCCCAGCACCAGGCATTACCTGTATTGTCGTCTGATTCGCCGTGATATCCGCGGCAAGCGACGACACAACGTTGTTTCCAAATCCGATAATCATTGTGCAACCACCGTGACAGAGTAGGTGTAAATAAAGGGCAATTTGACCAGCGCCTGGCTGATCGCATCTTTCAAGAAATAGCCTACACCATCGCCATAATCGGGAATGGTGAGGGAGAACGTGCCATTATCAACTGTGACGCCGATATCAAAGGTGCTTTGAAGTGGCGGGTCTATGCCGTTGGTGCCGTGTATAAACCGCGCAAGACGCCGTTTTAACCAGTCGATACAAAAGTGCGATCCGTCACCTTTGTAAAAATTCCAGGTCAGGATACGTTTGAAGTAGTCATCGGGAACGTATGACACCGAGCCAGGAACAAAGTTTTTCATAACTGCATAGGGAATGGCGTTGTAATCAATGGTGTTGTAGGCACCGCGAGCAATAGCATCCTCTGATATTTGCAACAGTGGACGCGATTCACCGTAAATGCCCAGCGCCACCCAATCCAGAAGCTCCCCCATGATTGACGGTGACGTCCAGCACGGCAAGTTCAGCGCGTTGAGCTCGTCAAGATAACGCTGAGCTAGCAAGTTATAAGCCGTAAAAAAGGCGACGATGTTGGGGTCACTGTTGTACTGCGTATAAGGGTAGGCGGGGATAATTTTATCAATTAGAGCTGCCATATTTCTTAACCTGAATTTGTGATGCCGAGGTGGAGAAATAGGCGTAGGTGTCACCAAAAACCAAACTAGAATCAGGCGCCGGTGGCTTAATCGTTCCGTTAATCACGATTTGGACCTGAATCATGGAAAGCAGTGACGTATCTACAAGCCCCGCGACAGACTTAAGAAAAAAATCCTGTATCTGGTATATGTTGACCGGCTGACCAACAGCAATGGCATTAACATAATCAGCAATATTCTGCTGCACCGCCTTTGCTATTCCGTCAGGATCGATATACGTAGTTGAAACCGAATTCCAGGTAATCAGAACCGTCACGTTTTGCGATGACGGCACGACAAACGGCACTTGGTAAACATCGGGGTAAACTGTGATCGGTATTGTTTTTTTTTCCACCTCAGCGCCTGATGGGTTTGATACATCATTAGTCAGAATGGAAATGTCCGGAACGGATTTATAGATCGCGTACGCAACCTCATAAGGATCGCCGCCGCCGACAACAGCCACCCATTTACCAAGCGATGCCTGTCGGTATGAAATTAGGTTTTCCTGAACGCCATCAACCTTCGCCAGGGATGAGCGTAAACAATCCGATGTTCCTTGCACACCAAACATGCCAGCGCGCATCACCTGCGCACGATAAGATGCATAAGTTTGATCTGGAGCACCCGGTAACCCAGCCGTCAGATTGGTACAGGTCACTTGATAAGTGTCCGGTACAGAAGTTTTTATCTGAGTCACAGTTCCTGCTGGCACTGCCCACACGCCTTCTGTCGTCGCCAGGCAATACAATGGTTCAGTCTGCCCGCTGTCTGGGATCGCAGTGTCACGCTGCACAGAATATAGATAGGTTCCATCTCCGACGGTAAACCCTTTCGAAATGCCAAACCCCGGCGGCCCCATGAACACCACATACACAGAGGTATTCGTGCCATCACCTTGCTGCACACCGTATATGGCCCCCAGTTGCTTCAGAAGGTGAATGTTCGCGCCGTAGGGGCTGCATGAGTTAATCAAATCGACCCGCGCTTGATCGCAAACCAGCAACGCACCAACGCTGGTACTGACCATGTCCTCGATCAATGAGCCGGGCAAGTCGGTTGTGATGCCGGGAGAGAGCTGAACCGCTGTAGCAATAACCTGCTGCCTCAGCTCATCTGCTGATTCCGGCACGGGGCCGGAAATATCATAAATAACGGGTAAATCACTCATACATACACCTGCGCCACTATTTTAGAGCCTGAGTTGGTGATCGCCGAGATGTTGTAAACTGGCGGGTCAACCTCGGTAAGTGCAATCTGGAGAGAGGAAAAATATCCACTGAACTGCTGTTGTAGCCTGTTCACGTAAAACGTGGGAATAATTTGCTGGATCACCGAACCGTTTGCCGGAATGCCGTGGTTTGCAAAAAAGGGTGACTCCTGCGGTGCTAGTTTGAGGTTCTGAACCAGCGTGGTGAGATAAACTGCGTCATTGAAACCGTTCGCGTCGGTGGTGATCATTACCCATTTTCCGGTTTCATCTTGCCCGTATGTTCTCATTCGGTAATGCTCCCGTTGAATTGTGTCGTTGGCCCCCCAGTATCTTGCCCATCGTTTCCATTACTGTGCTGATGGGAGTTAACCCAGGTAAGCAACTGCTGCCAGCCTTTATGCATGATTTCGGGGCTGGTGCTGGCCTGGGCATCTGCAAGCGTACCGCTCTGGCCAGTCAGCGACCACGAGCCGTTTGTCAGCGTCAACACGGTGCCGCCAACCGTGACCTTAAACTGGTCTGGTGTGGCAATCGTGATACTCTCAGGCGTCAGCAGGAACGTCGTATTACTGCCAGCATCGCGAATCGTGACGCCTTCCGGGCCATACAGAGTGAGCACTTGTGGGTCAACGCCCTCCCATTCCGTATGACTGATCGGCAAAAATACCAATGCGCTGAGGTTGCCTGGCGGCGTGAGATCAGCAACCCCCCCGCCCAGCCCGCTTGCACCGCCCAGATAGGTATCCGCGGGGATGACGATCCCCCGGTCCCCTGGCTGCATGGGGTAGCGGATATATTGCGGGCCAAACAAGGGGACGGTGACCTGCGGCAACACATACGGTATATCGCGAAGCAGGAACGACAGCGTGACCATGTTGCCCGATCGACTCACTACCGATGCAGGCAGCACCTTACCGGCCTCCAGCATGGCGTCCGCGATTTTTTGGTCAGTGAACCGATGCATGTTGCCACCAAAGTTCAGCTTTTTATCAATGCTCACGATGCCCCCAATTTCACAGCTGGGTAAGCTTCAATAACGGTTACCCAACTATTAGCGTCCGGTTGCCTACTGTTTCCTAGCAAACGCACGGAAGACACCCGAAAGACACCGGTAAAAGCAGCATCATCCCGGAACTGGGAATAGGATGACGCCTGTATCATCGGCCTAATCTTTTCAGGCATCCGTATATAATCCCCAACCTGAATATCACTTCGCATGACGCAGGGAATGCTGACCCTACCAAACTGCACCCACGTAGGCTGACCGATCAAGTCAGTGAATTCTATTTGGGTTGGGTTGTTACTTCTGTCCGACGCGCTTATTTTCGAATCTTTGTTCTGATGATTGGGAAAGTCATTATCGAAAACGCGGATTTCATTTCCGTTAACCATCGCAATTTCAACACCACTGTAACCCGCATCTTTAATAATGCTTTTACTGAATGAATTAAGATCTTTCGCCAGAGAAGAAAGGTTTCCGCAGAACCATGGCCGATCAAAGTCATTGACCAGCCTGTCGCTCACATTGATGGAGAACCGGTATCCACTTAACAGACTAAAACATCGCTCAAGCGCAACGGATAACTTTATTCCTTTGTTCCACGGGAGCGTCAAGCTGATCGGCGCCAAGGGAGCCGGATTGACCGACGATACTGGCCCAGCGGTAATAATAAGATCGGTACGTAATTCGGTACCTTGCCAGTTCCCCAGAACTTGCCAAATCGTCCCCTCCAGCACCAGTCCTTGCTGTGCAGGCTTCGCCAGCGGTAACCCCTTCGACATGCCTACCCACATTTTTATCGTCATACCAAACATATTTTGTCGAGCCTGTTGCATTTCCTTCGGTCCAATCCCCCAAATTGTAACTCTACTTTCTCCCTGCGGGGTAGACTCTCCAAAACGCTGAATATCAAACTCAATCATTAAATTTCCAGGATTAAAGACACCGTTTTTCAGACTTGAGTAATATCTAAATGGCTTGTTCGGATCTCCACCTTTTTCGAATATTCGAATATCGTAGTACCGCATCAGTTGATCACCTCTATCTGACCTATGGCACTACGCCATACCATACTTGTCACATTAAAAGCACCAACGAGCATATTAATATCATAGCCAATAGGGGAGCTAATCAACGGAATAGTAAGAAGCCTAATTCCTGAGTTATCTGTTACATTGAGATACCAGCGCTGCGCAGCAAGATTCCATTTTGTCTGGCAGTTATATACCCCACCATCAAGCATAGGAGTAAAAATCATGCTCTTCTGTTCATTCCCGGAAAATGGATAAAGTGTTGTGCTCATAAATTAAATGCCCCATTTAATTTACCGATAAGTCCGGTAACCGCATCTGAAACACTACTTCCCAGAGACGTATTCCCGAGCGCGGAGACCGTATTGGTCCATGAGGGCTCGGTGGTTTTATTCCCGTTATCAATATCGTCAAGATAGTTGTTGATCGCCTGCTCAGCTCCGCTTTCGGTAATCAGCGGCTGTTCAAATTCCCACAACCACTGACGCTGAGGCAGCGGCTCGTTTGTTCCGGTGACATCGCGAACTGTGCGAAGTATGCACCCGCTGTAAATCAACCCCGGCGTGGCTACCACGAACGTGCCGCCGAGATTGGCATGCGCTTGCAATACCGCCTGTAACGCGCTGAGCGTGACGAGCTTTGTCAGTGCACCGGTATTATCATTAACTGGTGCATCCATCAGCATGGGAATACGCAACGGCTGAGCCAGCAGCGCATTGGCAGCGATGGCCTGATTAGCGAAGGGGTAACGACCGATATCGTAATCGACCATGGTGCCACCCTGAGCGGCGCGCCAGTGGCAAAAATATTTATCCAGGTCGGTCAGATTCATCGACCCGCCCATCAGGCTGCTGACATAACTGGCACTTTGCGTTAATGCGACGATTGGCAGCATCCCACCAGGGATGCTCTGCGCCACACCGTCGCAAAGGATCACCGGGGATATTTCAAACCCCAACTTGTAGAGCTCGCGGGTAAATGCCATTAACCAAATCCTCCAAGTTGCGTGCTAGAGACAATCGCGCTGCCGCCAGTGTTGTTGTACACCACCACACCAGAACTGCCGCCCCTGCGCTGGTTATCCAATATTTGCTGTAGTATCTGATCGGTTTTATTGGAAGATTGCTGAGTGAGTTGCTGCTGAGGATTACTTTGGGTAGATCCTGGCGCACCTGAACCGTATATTTTTAAGAATTGCTCTTTCACTCGTCCCGGATATTCAATATTTTCCTTGCTGCCCCGTCTTCTGCCGCCATTGTAATAACGAAGGGCTTCATCAATACCGCCGCCATGCTTTTCTGCCCATCGCATACCATCACGCAGCACTTGGGCGCCGGCCATAATGTTGGTTCTGGGGTCGTAGGGATCCTCACCGGTTTTAAAGTTTAATGGTATCACCTGCATCAACCCCATAGCGTTAGCTTCACTTATCGCACGCTCATCCCATGATGACTCGGCACCTGCCACGGATTTAAGCAACCTGGCATCCAAGTCGTATTTTTTTGCCGCCTCTTCAAAATACTCATCGTAATCAGAGGGGGCGGCGCCTGAAGCCCGCTTTTTGGTGGATTGGGCGCGTTGTTCTGGTTCTTTGGGCGTGCCACCAAACCATTCAGGGAGATATTCATTAAGCTTGCTGTTCAAGCTGGTATAGGTGGAATGAGTTACTTTCAACCACTCCCATACGCGCGGGTCATCATCGGTGCCTGGCGTGTAGCTCTGTCCGGTCTGCGGGTCCGTCTGCTTTTCGTCACTGAGGATGGAAGAGTTGGCTTTTACATCATCCAGCGTGATCTCACCTGTAACAAAGCGAATCACCTTGCCAATAACCTGCGCCAACCGCTCAATGCCGGTCATAAACGACACAACGTCATTTTTGAAATCAGGTGATACCAGGTAATTACCGAACTTGCGGATCCCATCCGCCAGCCCATCTATCCACTTCCCCAGTTCCGGCGATTTAAGTACCGTCTCCACGGCCTCGGAGAAGGCATCAGACAATCTCCCCAGCTCAGGTGCTAGCGGAGCCAATCCACGAATAAAGGTGTTCTCGATGCTGATCTTGCTGCGATCCAGCTGAATATTGAAATCCTGCCATTGCTTTAATTGCTGGTCGCTAAGTTGCAGGCGCTGCGTATCCTTCTGCGCCTGTTTGGTCATCGCATCGATTTCGGCATCGCTCATATTTTTAAAGCGATTCAGGTCGTCGAGCGTGAAATAGTTGGTCAGTCCGTAAGCTTCAGCACCCTGCAGCGAACCTCCGTTCCGTGTGAAAATATCGCGGGCGCTTTTAATCATCTGCGGCAACAACGCCGCCACGTCCTGGTCAGGGTTATCGATCCCCATCGCATTGAAGGTCCAGCGCTTGCTCAGGTCCAATTGACCATCACGGATCGCACCCAGCGTACCAACGGGGTTTCCAAGTACCTTCTGGTAATTCACTGCACTCGAATTCAGGCCGCCAGCTGTTGTTCCCAGCCCCATTGCAGTGAAGCGCTGCGACGATGCTGAACTAGCCAGGCGACTCATCCCCCACAAACCACCCACCCCGGCGAGACCAGAGAACAACCCCAGCACGGCCCCCCATGAAAGCAGGCTGGCTGTGGCGTCTTTAATGTGCCCGGACAGGTCCTTGGCATCCTTGCTGGCCTTATTCAGAAATTTTCGGGCACCGCTGGTTTTTTTGTTAAATTCAGACTGTGTTTTATTGGCTCTCTCAAGGTTTCCGTTCAGTCGATCAAGGCCATCATTGATCGAGGCAATGGCGGCAACGCCATCAGTGAACGACTGAGCGATAGCCTCCGTGCTGCCCAGTACCTTGTCGGTCTGCTTAGCCGAGTCGCCAATCCCTTGAGCTGCACCCCGCCATTGTTCAGGCAAGCCCTCAAGCGCCTTCTGGTACTCATTGAATTTTTCGAGGAACGTCTGAAATTTCTCGTCCTGAACATCAATTTCAACAACGGATTTAGCTGCCATTGAAATAGCCCTTCTGTCTTATTTCTTCCAGAATGAACCGCTGCCGAAAATGGAGCGGGCTTTTGTATTCGCCGCACTCCAGTTCCCGACAGAGTTCGCTGAACCCTTCACAGGAGGCCCAGGTCAGGAGGGAATGAACGACAGTTCCTGCGGGGCTGGCGGGATCGGGGTATCGGTAGCCGTCTTCGACGTCGGTAAAGAATCGCGAAACGCCGTAGCGTTCGATGAGACGAGTTGCCCACTGTACATTTCGAGCGCTCTCCCCACTGTCGGGCCGATCAAGTTGGCTTTCTGAATAGCAGAGGCGACCATAAAAAACACCACTTCGCCCTCAACCTCGCGGTATTCGTCTGGAGAAATTATCGCCTGCTTGAACGCTACCTCCAGCGGGATAGAGCGCCATACGCCGTTATCGCTGAAAATCACCGTGGTCAGGCGTTGGATATCATCGACAAGGGTAGGCGTGGGCGGCGTACCCGTCTGGGCACCTTCGACATCTTGTCGCGCTTTGAGAATATTTCGTAACATCATTGCGGCCACTCGTGGGGCACCGGTCATCCCCACCGACGTGAAGAAGTTGTGGAACATGTTCCCCAGCAGCACGCAGTTTTCCTGCACCACCTCGTAGGGAAACGGCACAACGTGGAGGTAGACCAGCGAGCCATCGTCACGCGTGATCGTGCTGACGAAATTCAGTTTTTTATCAATTTTCATACCCATCAATCCCACATTTTGTCGTTGGTGGTCAGGTAGCCGGAAATTGTCGCAACAAAGCCAGCATCCATACCATTGAGGGTGATTTCGTTAAAATTCACCAGATAGCAGTTCAGGATGGTGTAGTTGCCGAAAGTGGTGGCATCCGGCGTAACCACTACTTCCCCCAACGCAGTATCAGAGGCAAATTGCCGCTGATAACTGGCGGCCAGCCCCTGAGTCTTCAGTAGGTGCACAGTCAATGTCACTTGCTGATAGGGTGCCTGGCTGCCGACTGTACCTGTCATTGTGGGGATAATGTCAGTAGCAACGGAATCTGGCCGCATACTGATCCCATCTTTACCAAGGAAGGAGGCAGTGACGTTAAGTGCCGGGTTGTCGGTAATGCTCACCGCGCCACGGACTCGATTAAGGAACCCCTGCGGTACTAATGGATTTGGCATTTATTACGCCCCCACAAAGTTGGTTACGTTCAGATTGAAGGTGATGGACTCAAAACCACGTTTCGGCGTGATAACAGCACTCAGACCGCCATATTTCCCATCCGCGTAATCGGACGGGTTTAGGCTGGTGTAGCTGGCGAAAGGCACGGCGTTGATGACTGCACTGCCAGCATAGGTGCCTTTTTCGTATTGTTCGTTAAAGGCATCTTGATTGAGTTGCGTATCGATAACCTGGCCGAGGATGAGCCCGTAACTGATGCCTGAGCGAAGCGTTTTAAGGGCGCGTCGTTGCAAGCGACCAATGCCTTGCGGCTCGTAATAGAGCGGGTTAACGGTGGTGTTGGAGCCGTTAATAACCTCGTTCGCCAGATCTATCTCCAGATTGATGGCGCACCATGCCACTGAGTACCAGTAGTTAAATGGCATCCCGTCCAGCATATGACCAGCGACCAGCATCTTGTTGCTCAACCCGCCCTCAGCAGCCGTGCCGATGTAGTTGATGTTTTTTTCTTGCAGTGTTTTCAGTAATGTACCATTTCCTGTTGGCGGGTACTCAGTCACGCCATACATGAAGCGGTACGCCATCGGCGGAACCATGTTTGATGAACCCGGGTCGTTGGCAAGCGACGACTGGAACGGAGCCGACATAGAAAATTCGGTGGCACCAATCCCTGGAGCTTCAACGCCAGCGAAAACATTCGGGTATTTCCCTGACACCCAGGCTTCATAGGTGGCAATAGTGGTAGTGACAAAAAACTTAACTAGCGATCCAGGTGAGGTGTAGTTGTTAGCCAGCGTCTTGAACGTGGTATCGGCATCCCACTCTCGCGGCACCAAATATGAGAAGAATTTCTGGTAGGTATTACCCAAGGAAATATCCTCATCGATGAAGTCAGCCAGTGCAGCCACAGCAGCAGCAACCGACACATCACCAAGCTCCAGAACATATACCGCGCGGGTTGTGCCCTGAGCCCAGAAAGTGGTGTTCATCTGAATGATTTCGTTTGCCGCTACGGTTTTCACTGTACCCATAACAGTTGCCGCGCCAGGGTTGGTCGTCAGCGGATAAGTAAATGCAGTGGAGCTGGTAACAGTGGCGGTGGCAGCGCGATTATAAGCTGCGGGCGTAGCGCCTGAGACAACAAGCGGGATGGTATCCCCGGTAGTCCAACCGTGGGCAGATGAAAGTGTCACGGTCACGACACCAGCAGACCAAGCGATTGTAGCAATGGCTTTACTTGGCGAAGTGATTGCCTTCAGATCGTCCTTCGTGGTGAGAAGTTTATAATCACCAATCGCCAGGGTCGTTCCGCCCATAGAGATCATCGCGCCGGATTTGAGAAGCTGCGAGGGCTTCGGCGGGTTGGTCACCGATACGTTAATGTTAACAATTGCCATTTAGTTATTTCTCCGGATAAATGGACGGAATGGCCGACGTGATCAGCTTGCGCGCGACGTTTCGCATGCGCTGCTGGTAATAGTTGACTTTGAATTTGATGGTTTTTCGCATCGCGATGATGTTCAGCTCGTTCTGCGTGACGCGCTCATCCTGAACAACCGGGATATTCATCACGCCCATTTCAGCGTCATCTCTGAGCGTGTACTGCTGTACATGCCTTACGAAATCCTCAACACTGGCATTGCGCAGTCCGGTGATGGAAATCGTCACATCCTCAGAAACCAGTTGGTACTGGTTCTGTTTCTCATCCAGGTAAAAGCTACCTGCTATCGGCGCGGTGTTGCTGCACTTCACTGTTGCGTAAGGTGGTGAAATGTTCTGCGTGGACAGCATGGCTGGGAACATCGGCATGTACTGACTCAGGGTCAGCCATACTGGAAGCGAACTCGAAACCACCACGTCTGATAGATCAATGTCGTCGGCAGAGTTAATAATCTGCGAACGCATGTAGGGAAAAATAGCCTCCCCGGTGTAATGATAGAGATTGGCGGGCTCATTCAGCCCGGTGCGCCGAGAAAACGAAAACTGAATGCCAAAGAACTCTCCGATGTACAAAACATCAGACCCGATGTCGTTGAATGGGTCGATGTCCGCCTGCGCGGTAAAGGTGACCACGTTGCGATCATAGAGCTGCTCATCGTCCTGAATGGTCTCGGTCGTGAGATGGAGGTATCCCTTTACCTCAACGGTGTCAGGCTCACTGCCTGGATCGTCGGAAAGGACCGATGCCTTTACCCAGAACACAAAACCATCAAGCGGCAAAACCTTCCTGATGTACTTCGTGAATGTCACAACCTGAAAACGGCTCAGGTCATCAAGCCCCTGCGTCAGTGTGGCATTAAGCTCTGTTTTTGCTGTCTGCTGCAATTCACTCAGGGAAGGCATTTAGCACCCCGCTCACCCAGGCGCGCATCGCCGCCTGGTATGTCCCGGTATCGATGAATGACGGTCGCGGCGATCCTTTTTTGTTTTTGAATCGCTTGGATACCCCCTCAAGTGCACGGCGCGTTGGAACTCCGGGCAAACCATTCATTTCTGTGTTGTCTAGAAAGGCCACAAACAAGTCATGGATCCGCGACATGGATTCTGCAAGCGGGTCCCTTGATGCCGGCGCGCCAGCCAACATATTCTCAAGATTTGCGGCAAGGTCTTTACTCATCAGATCGGCAATGTCATTGCCATATCTATCGAAGAAAGTCTGCATAATCTGGTATTTTCCCTCCAGATACTCAGCAACATCGCCGGTTGTGGTGTTCTCATCCCCGTAAGGGATATCGATAACGCCCAGATGGAAGGTGATCATGACAACCCCCACAGACTGCCAAATTGCTGGGCAATCATCAGGTAGCGACGCCCCCAAGGGTCCTGCAGCATCTGAAGGTCAGCAAGTGACAAATCCTTGAAGAAGTCAGGAACCAGGCGCTGCGCGCTGGTTGAGTTATCTCCTGCCCCTGTTATCACGCCAGCCTTGAAATCATTAAGCCCAAACTCTTTCCTGAATGTAGTAAACACCGACTCAGTGCCATAATTGACCAGGAACGACGAGCCAAGATTGTAAACAGCAGTCTCATACAGGCTGGGCATAACCAGTTCAATGTCTCGGTTTACCCATTCCACGGCCGCGTTATACGCAACGACGAAGGACGGAGAATCATAAGGAACCTGGCTGGCGGTTACCCCCATATCAGTGCGAACAAATATGATGAATGCAGCCAGATTTATGCTCATTTTTTCTTGCTCCCCGCCTTGGGAGTGGCGATCGTTTCGTTAACCGTAGGTGCTTCATCTGCTTCATCGCGCCCCTTGGCCTGCTCAACACTGAACTCCATATCCCCGTTATAACCAGTGCCACTTTCACGCAGCGTGCTATCAAGAGCCGCAATGGAGGCCTGGCGCAGGTTATGGGCGTTACGGGTCAGGTGAATGTCATTATCTCGGATGGTTTTTTCGATCACCGAAGCCGCCACCGGTTTGTTAACGCTGTAGCAAAGACCAACAAACATTTGGCTCTGGTCGATTTTTGTCGAGTCGATAAGGCCATAAACCTGGTGATGCTGAATAACTGAATCAACCTCTTCGGTAGAACCGTCGAGCACCATCATCTGCTCACCGTGGTTAATCGGGATCTGAACAAGGCGACCAGTCTCAAGCTTGCGGTAGGCAAAGATTTGGCGTTGTTTGGTGGTATTAGCGATAAAGAGTTTCATTGGTTACCTCATAAAAAAGCCCCTGCAGAGTTTCCCCGGCAGAGGCTTAACAACGACAGGAACGGATCAGTCGGCGTACTTCATGGACAGGATGGTGATGGCTTCCGGACGTACCGCCCAGCCTGCGGTAGAACGCATTTCGGAAAGCACATCGATCGCACCACCAGCAATGGGCGTCGGGATTTCACGCGGTGCCGCCATGTCGCAGAACATCAGGGCGTTAGCAGCAAGAGACGGGGTCAACTTGGCGAATTCGTTGGTGTTAACGGTCGGGTTAACCATTGGCACCTCAACTTCAGGGATAGTAATAACTACCGCATCAGTCCCACCCGAACCTTTACCGATCAGGGTATCGTCATACACCCAGTCAACCTGAATGTTTGCCCCCTTCAGAACTTCCTTCACCGTGCCACTAACAGTATCAGTACCGCCACCTGGGCGCTGGTAAGAGGTAAGTTGAACGATCTGCTGAATTTCCATTGAGCCGAGTACGCGCTGCGGCCCGAGGATAACAACACGCTGTTGGCGACCCAGCTGCATGGTACGGGTCATGGCAGCCTGAACGTGCCCCAGCAGATACACAGCCATCTGTCCGTGGTCGTAGGTCAGCACAGTGGTGTTACCGCTGCTGTCAGGCGGCAGTGACTCGGTGGTTGCGCCTGCAGTGTTCAGCAGGCCTTCGCCACCGGCAGGGTTCATTCCGTACAGCAGAGCAGAACGAAGCTGCTGGAAGATGCCCTGACGCATACCCAGGCGCTGAGCTTCCGGCAGTGCAAAGTTCCAGTTCCCGGCTGCAGCCATGTCATGGTGATCGTAGATACCACGGCAACGGAACAGGTAGGTAGGGGTGGAAATCATCTTTGCGTCCATCGCGACGCTTGGCAACTGGTTGCCGTTACCTGACTGACTGGAGGTTACCTGGGTACGAATATCCAGGCGACGCATATAGACGTACTGGTCTCCAACGCCAAGTCGAACTTGTGGGTTACCGCTGGCGATGGTTTCAAACGCACCTGACGCCTGTTGATAGCCGAGGATCATCTCCGGCGCAATGTACGACGGATTGACAATGGTATAGCTGGGGGTAATTGCAGCCATTTAATTTAGCTCCCGATTAAAGTAAGACCAGCGCGCAGCTGTCAGTGTTGTTCCAGGTCAGGAAGCCAGTCACGCTGTCGTAGTTGACAGTTTTGGAATTCCCAGCTTCGATGGCGATCACCTTTACCGGCAGCGTGATGTCGGAAAGTGTTACTGCGCCGATATTCCCCTGTGTGTTTGCCGCGCCGCCTGGTTCAGTAGCCGGGGCATAGGTAAAGGTTGTTGAGTTTGTAACGGAAAGCACAACAACAGTTCCGTTGTACGCGGCAGGAGCTACGCCGCTGATTTTCACGTATTGACCAGCGATCAGGCCGTGGGCTGATGCGGTGACGGCCGTTGCCACGCCAGAAGAATAAGTCACAGAGGTGGTTGCGATATCTCCACCAGCAAAGCCGGCAGCGGCAGCAGTGGTGATTTGGTTATTAACAAAATCCCATGCCAGAGCCGTTTTCACTGATGCACCTGTAGTGCCCAGCGCAACAACCTGCGCAGAGGCTTTCAGTGGAACGCGCATATTGGAACCGAGGCGATAATACGAAACGCTCATGCCTGATGCATAAAGCGGCACTGGTGACTGCGGGGTGGTCAGGCCATTATGCGCCTGGTTAAACACGGTGAAACCTTCCAACTCCGCCACGGACGCAGCCCGGCGGATATATGAACCGCGCGGACTAGACTGCGCGCCTGACAGAAGTTCAGCCACCGGAAGACCGCCCCACAGAGGTTTGGTTTCCGTTGCCGCCACGGTGCCCGCGGCCAGATTAAAGCGGTTAGCCGGGTCATCCAGAGCAATGCCCTGGATATAACCATCGGACTGTACACCGAAGGAACCCAGCGCGTTCGTGGTTGCCATCGGGTTAAGAGATAAATTAGCCATGCTTTAGAGCTCCCATTAAGCCTGGTTGTTGAAACTGGTGACCTGACGCTTACCTGACTGGAACGGAGCCCAGGTAGCAGCGGGATCGCCTTCGAAGGTGCTGATCTGGCGACCGGTCGCATCAGCTCGTTTGATTTCACGCAGCATGCCAGGGCCGACAGACAAGCTTGCAGATTTTTGCGCGTCGGCATAAATCTGCTTTTCAGCAAACCCTAGCAGCGCGGAATCAGCGATTGATGACAGGTCAACGGTTTTGAAGTCCGGTGAGTGCTCCTGCAATTGGATCATCAGACGGCGCCGGTATGCCAGCGGCTTTTCGCCAGACAGCGGGACCGGGGCGCGTTTGCCAAAGCTGGAGAATACGCTGTCTGCCTTCACCTGCGCGTCAGCAACTTCGTTGCGTTCTTCATCGCTAAGCTCGGTTGGAATACGTGAGCGCAAATCAGCAATTTCCTGACGCAGTTGAGAATCTGCCTTCTCTTTTGCCATACGCTCAGCATCTTCAGCATCGGCCTTTTCTTTGGCCTCGGCGTCAGCTTTTTCCTTGGCATCCTTCTCTTCTGCGTCTGCTTTGGCTTTCGCTTCTTCTGCCGATTCAGACTCTGCATCAGCCTTTTCTTTCTTGGTCGCCTCTTCGGCATCCGCTTTTTCCTTGGCCTCTTTTGCCTCGGGATCAGCTTTTGCCATGCGGGCATCGATCGCTTTGTTGATAAGCGCTACGATTTTTTCCTCGTCCATCTTTTCTGCCTCATTTGGTATGGAATCAGATTTAACACCAGTAGGGGCAAGGAGTTTGTCCCATACGCCCTGTTCACAAATTGCAACGTGGTCGAGCAATACCGGGGAACCTTCCACCAATAGAGGCTGACCGTCGATTTTGATGATTGAGTCCTGCATTTCGCTGTACGTGACGGTTGGCGAGGTGCTTAACTGCCTGGTCGCCATAATTCCGGCGGCTTCGGCGTCGTACACTCGGGCAATTGCCCACACCTCGCCATTATCAGCAACCCAACTGTTCGTCAGGGTGCCGATAACACGTTTCGCAAATTCATCGCTATCGAGCTTGTTTTTCTTCGGGTGCAGCCAGATGAGCGGTACACCGGCAACGCGCTGAAGAAACTCAGGTGTGAGATAGTCATCCGGGTTACGGAATGCCATCTGTTGATCTGCAGAGCGCCAGGTAACCCCCGTTCCGGTCACCCGGATGGCGAACATCCACATGTTGATAAAGTATTGCGGGCTGCTTAATGTCCCATCAGCGATGAGCGCGGCCACGTCGGTTTCATTGAGCGCCTGCTGCGCCAACATCTCAGCAAAAGGCTGATGAAGCGGCTTTGGCAGATCGTCAATATGGAACCACCCGGCGGCCAGCGACTCGTCGTTTAGCTTCGCTTCGAACTGCTCCGGCACCTCAGCGCGAAACGTCAGGTAATCACCGTAGACGCTGTGCGGATTCAGCGGGCCATCGTACTGATACCCCACCTCCTCCAGCACCTCGCGGCGCGCAGCATCAATAGCGAGCTCGCCCGGATCGACCTTGCCGCCAGGTTGACACCACGTTCCATCATCAGAGCGCTGGATCAGGAAGACGAACTTACCCTGACGGAACATTATCCCGCTGCCAAAAATAGCCACGTTTTAATGCTCCTATGCTGCTTTCATTGACTCCATGAACTTCTGCCCCTTTTGGGTCAGCATGTATTCAGGAATACTGCGGATGTTGTAGATGTAGGTCACATAGCACTGGCAAAAAACCTCTTCACCAGGCTGGGTGATTTCATCGAGATACCCAGCAGGCCCGGCTTTTACATAGCCGTTTTTTTGCGCCCAGTTACCGCGGATCAGGTAGAACAGTTGATCGCGCTCCTTGTGGTCCTCGCGGTAGTCATACCCGGCCCTGCGCCAGTGGCTGTGCCAAATCGCTGCAATCGCGTTGTTGCTCGTTGCGATCACGTTGTCAATGTTGGCTATCAGTTTATGGTTCTGGTCGATCATGACCCTGCGCGCTTCATAGTCCACCTTCTCGGCGGCCTTCTGAATGTGCGCAGCCGTCTCCCGCATCGTTCCCTGAATGCCGGTCAGCGCGATGCTGTCGGCGGAAGGAATGCTGCTGGCCCAGCCGCTAAAACGCGACAACGTTGTGTCGATGGCTTTCTTGCGGTTGAGCTGGATAAGGTCGGCGCTGGCCAGGATCCGTCTGTCGAGTTCAGTCCTCAGCTTCGGCTCAAGGTAGTTGAGCGTAAACCGGGATATCCCCTGGTGACGTTTCAGCGCGCCAGCGCGACCAACCTGCAAGTCATAGGCGTGCGTCAGGTTGCGGGAAACCATCGCCATATAGTCGTTAGCGGTTTCGCTCTCCGCCGCCTGCCTGATAATGCTCTGCCAGCGCTCAAGCTCCTCGCGAGACGTGTAGCCATTGCGAAGAAAGAACCTTACCGCCTCTCTCACGGTTCGCGTGAACGTGTTCATAGCATCATCCCTCCGCCCGGCTCTTCAGCCTTTGGAGGCTCTGGCGGCGGATTTTCTTTTAGCGAGATGTAATCGAGGTTAAGCCGCTGAGGGAAGAGGTTCTCGTTGGCGTTGGCGTTTTCACACGCCCACTCGATCAGCGTGGCGCGGTTTTCTGGGTCTGCTGTCAGTTGCGGCAGAACCACTTCCAGCATGCTGACGATGGCCTTAAACCGCGTTTCATCTACTTTCACCTTTTCGCTCTCCGGCTCCTTGAGAGAGGACGGCCAGCGGTACTCGAAGTTATTTATCCACATCGAGAAATACAGGCTGTAGGTGTTTTTCAGCTCAGGGAAGTCGGCGCGCAGCGACTGGAAGAACTCAATACTCCACGCCCTGTACTGGCATACGCGAATAAAGAATGCATAAAGCTGATCAAGCCATTCGCGGATGTTGTCGATGTACACGGCAACCGACCTTGCATCCTCTGTACCCTCACCAAACCCCTGAGCAAACGTTTCTGAGTTCAGGATGATTGCTGGCATGTCAGCGGCCGCAGCTACGTTCTCCAGAATGTGTTTGCGGGCAGAATCGAGAGGTTTTTCCAGGTTGCTCAAGTCGATTGACTCGATACTATCTTTGTCACCTATTTGCAGAACCTCTCCCGTCTTCCCCCTTTTCAGCATCATGCGCTTTATGCCGCTCAGCTTCTGCATCATGTTGTTGACTACCGAGCTGGGCCCCTGAATTTTTGTCACCAGCAGTCCGCCCTTCACCGCCACCATGTCGTCGGTGCGCATGGTCTGAATGAAGGATTTCAGCGGGTACAGGGCGCGCTGGTAAACGCTGCGCCCGGAAAAACCGAACGCCGCGGGGTTGTACGCTAGATAAATCGGATCCTCGTTCTGCACAACGACACAGCGCGATTTGTGATACGGCTTTCCAGCAACCCGGATGCCATCGACTTTCTGGAAGTCCTGGGCATTCGGATCTTGGTTTAAAACGATGCTGCCCGCTGTGTTGAGCGGGTCGAGAATATTGAAGCTGATGTTATGTTTATAGAGCGTACGGTAATCCAGTGACTCATTTGGCGCTTGGTTATCCACCAGCATAGCCACCGCCGACACACCGTAAATTCGGGCAATGCGGGCGGCGTTAGCAATATGCTGGTTTGCGCCAAGCGCCTTCCATTCGCGCTCGAACGCATCCCGCAGGCGCTGCTCAAGGCCATAAGACTGAGCAATATGCACGGTGCGCGGTTCGTTCATCGCCATCTTAATGGGGCGATCCACCATCTTGCCGCCCAGCGGGTGGTAGAGGTAGACCGTTTTGCAGGTCTGATAGCCCGCAGAGGATCCTGGCTGGATATCATCGCTGTCCAGCAATGCCATCAACTCTGAATGAGAGCAGCTGCCGATTTCGAAATCATCTTCGTTCATTGGTTTTCTCGTCAGAAGCCGTCGCCATTGCCTAGCCCAAGCGCGACGCCATAGTTGAAACAGTCAAACAGGTCATCGTCCTGATTCTCTTCGCCAATAATGAACTGGAGCACTTGCGTCAGAAGGTGGTTTTTCTTCGATTGCTTGTATTCCACCAGCTTGTCATAGGCGTATTTCGAGATGCGTACTTTCCCCGATGCCACATACCCGGAGATATTGATGGCGCGGGACTCTTTAGGCAGCGATGTTAATTCGCTGTCAATGGGGTGAACGTTCCAGCCCTCGTTAGCTCCTTGCTGCAATAGCGTGATACCGGTGGCCTTGTCCTCGATAAACAGCCCAGCGGTGCCCATACGTGCCAGGCATATTTCGCTGAGGTGTTTAGCTTTCCCAATCCACTGCGGCACTATGTCTTTCAGGAAATATCCGTCAATCTGGATGATGTCCCAGTCAAGAATGACCAGACAGGGCGATGGAAAGTTGCTAAGTGCGAACCAGATGCAGGCTGAACCATCATTCTGTAGTTGGCCTTTCTGGGCGCAATCGACAACGCCATAGACGGTATCGCAACTCGCCGGGTAATCGACCGGAGCGCCGTTCTCCAAAAGCCATTCCATCTTGAAGAAGTTTTGCCCTCGCCAATCGACAAAATCAGCGTTGTATTCCTGCTGAACCACCATCGGCGGGCGTCCGGCAATTATTCGCGCCAGCGCCTCGGGGTTGATGGTCGGATTCGCCGCTGTTGGCGCATGGTGCTCTTCCCACCCCATCGATTTATCGTTGCAGGCCTGATAGAAAAAATTCTCGTCGTCCACGCCCTTGGGCGTACCGGCCATAACGGCATCACCGTCATAGTCGAGCAGCGTCGGCTCTATCGCCTGTTCCCAAATATCGCGCATGCCCTTTTTAACCAGGCTGCCCTCATCGATGATGACTTTGTGATATTTACGGGAGCGGCCAGCGTCCGGGTTGTCCAGCGTCCAGAACTCCACCTGACCACCGCCGATCGTCTCAATTATCGAATCCGTTTTGCTGGAACTGGTTGTGATCGGCTTGAGCAGATCCCGAATGGCCTTAAACGAGGGCAGCAGGATTTTATAGGACGGCGCAAACCAGCCCACGCGCATCTGTTTTGCCGCCCAGTTGCCGCCAGCCTGCTCTAACATGGTGGTTTTGCCAAAACGGCGACCGGCGCGGATCACTTTCCGCTTCGCCGGTGAGCGATATATTTTCTTCTGCCCGTCATGAAACGGCAGGAACGTGATCGTGTGTTCAGTCGCCATCGGGAGAATTCACCAGGTTAATGATTATCTGAGGGCCGCCCGGCTTGTTATCCCCGTTGGTTTGTTTCTGGCGAGTAAGCTCGAGCTGTAGGCGTTCTGCCTCTGTCTGCCGCTTCTGTATCTCCAGTTCAACCAACCGCTGCGCAAGTTCGGTTTCGTTCAGTCCCATTCTGCGCATGATTGCCTCGAACATTTTTTCTCGGCTGATGGCAGAAATCTCTATCCCACCCTTACCTATCTTCGTGCCTGAATAAGCCAATCGGGCAATACCAGATAATTTTCGCGTGTCAGGAAAGTAGGCGCGACCGATCCCGTCACCATTGCACCGTGGGCACTCTGGATTAGGGTCCCTATTGTGGTCGTATCCGTAGCCCCCCTTATCGGGTGGATCAGGCTTGTTCCTGGCTTTCGCCTCTGTGCACTTTTCCTCATGCTCGATAGCGTCACGCCATTGGTAGTGATGACCGAACCCCCAGCAATGTCGGCAGGCTCCGTGGCGATACTGAGAAATCTCGTTGGCGTCGAACGTGGCCAGTTGCCACATTTTTTCGAGCACCTCATCTGCACTTGCCAAGGTGCGCACCAGAGAATCTTTCTGCTGCTGCGCAATTTCCTGCGCAACGTTAGGATTCGCCAGTAACTGTCTCCCGTAGTTCGGGTCACTGTACCCGGCGCGCTCTGCCGCAGCTGTTGCGTTCTGATCCACTAGATATTCAGCGACGAAGCGTTTTTGCTGAGCGCTTAATCCACTTTCAACCAGCCTCTTTGCGCTTTTCTCAGATTGCGCAGTGCGCAGTTTTTGCTGCGCAGTTTTTTGCGCATCTAGCGCACTCGGTTTCTTGATGTATCGGCGGGCTGTCGCATAGTTCAGTCCGTTAGCCTCACACCATTCTTTCGGTGAGATGTTGGTTTTGGCGTGCTCTGACAGAAACCGTTGCTGAAGCTCGCCCCAGTCCGGCTTCGCCATGAGTCACCTACATATATGTGATGGTCAACTTAATCCCGGGCGTAAAGGTTTTAACCCAGGCCTTTGTTGGAGTTGTTATGGTTAATTCAGAAAAGACATGGTATGCCTGAGGCTCAACTGGCGCTGTTTCGCTGTAACAAACAGCAAACTTACCATCAATAGTTTGAATTAGTGCATTCTCCACACCTGTCGTGATCTGTTGCCAATCGCCCGTCAGTGTAATGTCTTGGGTTGGTTCCATTTTTCCACCTACTACCTGTTCAGCAATGGGGCTTTCTGCCTGCAATTAAAAAGAGGCCAAGTTAACCCCTCAGCCTCTCAATGCTTTTAGAATGGCCCACCGTCAATATCAGCAATATTCACCGATACGTCCCAAATACCCTGTGGTGTAGAATTATCCACAAGCGTGAACTTCCGGTGAGAAGGAGAGCTGATACCTGCCAATGATGTGCCTGTTGAGTTTTTTACGCTCATGGCATCATCAGTGTTGTTGATAACCCAGTATTCAGTCATCACATCAAGCAAGGTTGCATTTGGCAAGGTCAGGGATGATTGCTGACCTGGCGTGTTTTGGTTACGGAACTCCTGGACTCTATCGCTATTTTCAGTGAGTGAAATTGATAGCGTACTCGCCCCTTCATGCGCCTGCTTGCTGCGCCTAATGTCTCTTGCATTGACCTCAAACTTGTCATTAGCCAAAGGAATGCTGGTTGCACTCCAGACACCGGAACCATCAGCCGTACTTGATATCAGTCTGAAGTGAGTGACTGATTGGCGGTAACCCATCCACCACAAGGTGGCACTGACATTGCCAGGGGCATTATCATCCCAGGCGTGAACCTCAATGTCCGCTGAGCCTGTGTTGACTATTGTGTATTCACGCGCAAGCTCTAGAGACTTACTGTCAGGTAATACACCAAGGCCAATCTCTGAGGATGTTCCTTGCAGATACAGTATCGCTGGTGAATTCGCGTTCAGGAAAATCTCGTATTGTGTTGCCGATGTATCAAGTGCGACGGCAGGGATGAAATCACGAGCCCTGATGGAGCCTGACGTGGTTCGCTTTGCCAGCGATTGGCTTACCGGGAGGTCAGATATCAATGCCCCGCTCGATTCGATGGTCTTCCCATCCGCAGTCGAGAAAACAGGGACGGTGTTTAAACCAGCACTCGCGCCGCCAAATACAACAGCACCATTGGTATTGCCCTGAACCACATCAAACTGTGAACCTACCGCGCCCTGAGCACCACCAGGCGACGTCTCTTTACAGAGCAGCATGTCACCAGCTTCAACAGCAACACCAGAAGCGCCACCAATCTTACCGGGAACGCTAATCACATATACCCAGCCAATTTCTGCGGCGGGGTAGTTTGGATTGGCGGAACAGTCCAACACACCGCGATATGACAGCGGGGCAACGATAGGGGTGCTTGGGCTGGAAACCAGCTGCCACTCACCCGCTCCTTCCCCTGTGTCTAGAGCCATCCACAACTTGCCGTTGTTGGCGTTGTATACGATAGAGCCAGGAATGAACCCCTGGGTAATGTCCCAAGCCTGCGTCGGGTCGGTATACTCATAAGTAACTAAATACGCCTGCTCAAAACTCCCACTGATGGCGACAATGGAAGCCCTGTTGCCGTTCGTGTTGTTTGAGTTTGCCAGAAAGTTTGTCAGCAGCGTTGTTTTGGCCTGAAACTCTTTTACTGCTGTCGTCTGGTCACCAACAAAAAGGCGCGTATTGCCACCAACATCCGACACGCCCAGCTGACCAAATTCCAGGCTTCCTGGAACCGATGTCACCGTACTGCGCTTTTGCTTCATCACTGCATTACCGACAGACATACCCACCCCTTAATATCAAAAAGTACCACCATCGAGCGTTACTGCAGATGACCGCTGTACAGCCACAATGCCCTCACCCTCGACATAATCATTGCTCACTGTGATCACCCACTGTGAGCCCGCGTTTTCCTCGCCCTGAGAAGAGCGGAGAATAGAATTGTTTAACTGCTCGGCTGAACGGTAATATGCACTGCGGACGAGGTGAACCGATCCGGGGTTCACTGAGTTAACAACCCAAACACCGTTGTCCCTTTCGTCAATCTGGTCTTTTAGCAGCCAGCCATTCTGGCTTTGAGAAAAATCAACACCATCAAGCTGTAACACCGGCGTTGTGTATACTCCGCCGCCAATGCTCAATAGTTCGATATTGCCAATTGAGGCAGCCTCAACCTCTGCCCAGCCCGACTTGCCAAAAACAGCCAGCTGCAATTCATCGAACGCCTGCTTTTCTCGCCTTGTTAGTGACATTCTCAAATTTCCTGTAATTGCTGCCTGGCATGATCCCAGCGTATAGATATTGATGACTCTGGCGGTATTGACACCCCAGTGGTTACCATGTCTATTTCCGTGCCACCATCAGAGGAGATTAGCTTCACGTTGCTATTATTCAGCGTCACCCAGTTTGCGAAAATTTGCAGAGAATGCGTTGACGTAGCGTGATTTAAAATTGTCACCACATCCCTGTCCAGGTAGGCGGACAAGTAGGCATTGTCATTCACGCCAAAGATTTCAGACAGCGGCGCGCTATAGTCTCCGTCGTTATACGAGGCAGACATATCAGTAAATGAGGGAAGAAATAATTTACGGCCAGGCGACAAGACGTAAGCAGTGATGTTTCCCCAGAAATAGTTGATGTCAAAATTTCCATCAATATCGAATGAGAACCTTCCTGATGCCTGCCCGTCGTCTCGCGCATCAGGCCATGACCTAGACCACAACAACTTTAACCACTCAGCCCTGGTTATCTTTCCTGGCGTTGTGTAGCTAGCAAAGGGAGTCTCTACCCCGCCTCCGAGGAATGCCCCAGGATAAAATGCCATCTCTTTTACTCCACCGCTATGTGTGCATTATCGAGCGCCCACGGATGGACGCTCTGGAATGCCTACTTCTTGTCGGGAAACAGAGCGCCAACAGCGCCAGAAGCCGCTATGCCGATAGCGATAGTGAGCTCAGCTGAATTGGCACCAAGATTAATCCCGAAAGCGCCAGCAACGAACATAACAATGCCTCGCTAGGTGCTGGCCTCTTTCAGTCGGTTTAGGATGTAGTTCATATGCCCCCCTTATCGATAGGCTCAGCGAACGCCATTGTGCTCTAGACTAAAGTGGTTTCCGTCCGGGTTGGTTTTAAATCGACCTCCCCAGCTCCCACCTATGCTTTCCCAAAACTCACCAAGCGGGGTGTAAGCTTCTGTGTTCATCTGGTATTCGCCATTGATGAACAAGTTAAAATCAACAGCCAGGCGCTGGATATGCAATGAATTGCCGATCCCACCACCTTTCTTTGCATTCAGCGCCGCCTGCTCAGGGGTGCGGTAAGCCTCGCCGAATGTCAGCCCGTAACCCTTGCTATCAGCAAAGGCGATCAGCTTCCCAATCATCACAGTGAAGAGTCGTTGCTTTTCGCTTAATGTCATTTTTATTACCTCACTTCGCAATTCGGCAGATCATCGCACCGTTGCGATTGGATAAAAGCGAGTTAATGAATTCCATGTCGCCATCACAACCGGTCTGAATTGCTGAGATCTGCGCACCCCACTTGTCGTTTTGCCAAGTTTGAATGCGCTCAACAACCTCAGCATCGGTATTTGCATCGGACAGGCCATAGGAAATTACTTTGCGCGAGTAGGAGTACTTTGCCTGGTCAACGCTCTTATCCAGTGAGGACAAGACCTGCATAGAGATAAAAACAATAAGCAACCAGGGGGCCGCATTCAGCCACGTCATTTTTAAAAATGATTTAACTTTTCCAGTCATAAATTCGTGTCTCTACTTTTTCTTCGCGTCGTCATCGCCGCGTATTTTTTTGATGAAAGCAATCGGATTTGCCGCCCCAGAACTGATGAACTTGAGCGCGCCAACAGCTATCACCGAAGTGATTACTGCGCCGAGAGGCTTTGTTGGGTGGAATGCTTCTGGCGTTGCCCATTCAATTAGGGCCGCCATGTCATCGGCGCAAACTACGCCAGCCAGAAATGATGCTAGGGATAGAAAAATACGCTGGGTCGGGCTTAACCCTGATGTGGTAAACGCGTAAATGACTGCACCCGCTGCGGAGCCAGCAAGGACATCGAAATAACCACCAGGAGAAAAGCTTGAGACAGCAATGGCACCAAGCGCCATCCCCTTCACTATCCCGCCTCCCGCGCTTATGGGATCTGCCATGTAAACTCCTTTACTGCTCAGCGAGGCCGGGCGTAAGACATAAAAAAGCCACGCATTAGCGCAGCCTTGAATGGTTGCCAGATGACGTCTGGCGGCGTATCACCGTATCTGATATCGTTAAATCGCCAAAAGTAACCACATCAAACACGGAGAAATCTATTACGCTAAGATAGCGCTCGGTGTCGCTCTGACCATCGCTGTGTTAATCAGGGCTTTAATTGCGGCGCACACTTCAAAGAAACCTCCAGGCTGTGGAGACACCTGAAAATAAGCAGTATCATCGCCACTACCAACAGCCGCTCGCAAAATAGACTGATCATACCAGAGTGAAATGCTAATCCCCTGTCGATACCCCCCTGTCACAGGTGAGTCATCCAGCGTTGTGGAGATAACAAAGTTTAAGCGGTAATCTTCATCCATTTGCAATCTGGGAAACGTAGTTAGCTCAAATTCACCAGGCTGTTTCCAGATACCGACTTCAACATAACGGTAAGCGTTACCTTGAGCATCTTTCCATGTATCAGAAGGTAAAGATAAAGACTCACTATACTCACGGAAAAGATCATGCGCGTTATTTTGCAGCTTTTCCCGCAATTGCCACTGAGTCCGCTTTAACTTCAGGTGCTTTTCCTTCAAATCGTTAAATTTCATATCCATGCATTTCTCCAAACAATTTTTGTAGGGGATTAGCATGATAACTCACCTCAAGGAAATAATTCGACCCAACATGCAAGCCAGATAGCCCCAGAAACGCAAAAACCCGCACAGAGGCGGGCTTTTCAACGTCAGGCACAAAACACCCATCGTTAGAGAGAAACTACCACACTTTCGGGAAATGTAAATAGCTCGCAATAAAATCACTCACTATTTTGTCAACCTGTCGTTGCCCTTAACGCCATATTGGCTCTCTCTTCCTCAATATCCAACTGGGTGATCATCTCGTCATAAAATGGCTTCACCGATTTTTTCCAGGTATCTAGCGAAATACTTTCAGTGATACAAGCGATCGCTCTATAAGCCTGAGTCGAAGGTATTCGTTCATAGCCGCGCCCTGAGCAGCGTTTGCAGGGTTTCTTCACTGGAACGCCTTGGCGCTCTGACTCATCTTTGTCGATGGCTACACCACGACCCCGGCAGTCATTGCAGTCCGTTTTTATCACTGTCCTGCCGTTGCATTTTGGGCACACCTTGCGCGTGGTTTCATAGAAAGCATGCTTCACCCGCATTTCCCGACCTTCCAACTGCGTAATCGAAGCTGGCAAATCTCCTCGCGCAAAGCTGTCGATAGTGTCGTGGGCCTTTGCCAGCTTGTTCATGACAAATTTCCGCTCTTCGATAAAGCCATCATCACATGCGTCGCAGGGGATCTCGCTGGCAGCGCTACGGGAAAAGTCCAAGAATGCGAATGCCGCCAGGGTAAGGATCACTTGGGCTTTGGTTTCGCCTGGGAGTTTGCGAATAGCTGCAACGTTGTCAGAGCGCACTATACAGTGCTTGGCAAGCAACACTACCGCCTTAACCTTGTCTGCCTCACTAATGCCCACCTTCCCCAAGAACGCTGACAGGCCCAATTCCGCCTGATCCTGACACATTCCCAGCGCCCCCATTACGTCACTGATCGTCAAAGAATCCGAAGCCGTTGCCGGAACCGAGTCCCCCAGCACTGGAGATTTCGGTGAGAAATATTTTACTACCGACTCGAGATTCATAATTTTCCTTCCTTTCTCAGAATTGCTTGCGTGCGAAGTACGCCCTCGGCGTGGTACAGACGCAGGGTTTCACGGTCATATTCGGTTTTAATGCGGCCATCGATCGCATCGTGGCAGCTGCTACAGGACCACGCGCCCTGAGCATCATCGGGTTTTATTCCGGTACCACAGGTGCCAGCCAAGCGGTAATGCGCCAGCACCGTGGTGTAGGGATTGAAATTACATACTCCAGGGATCCGGATCTGGCAGTCTCGGCCCTCGGCCGCTTTTCGTAGATTTGCCATTATGCGAAATTCATCAGCTGTGCCGCGGCGTTCTCTACTTCGTGCTGCATGCGGAAAGGTTTATGCAAGATCCAGCGCCATAGAACATCGAGCGCGGCTTTGTAGAGGTGACAAAATTCCGTTTCGTCCATGTTGGCGAACGAAATACTGCGAGGGTGCTTACGTAGGGTGCCATCTGGAAGCTGGATCGCGTCATAATGCCCGGCTTCAATGGTTACCCATGCCCGGTAGGCATCGAAGGATTTACACGCACTGATGCTACCAGTTCGTCGATCTGCGATGCGATCCAGGTACTGATCAGCTGCATCCAATAACGCGGATTCATTACCACCGAAAGTAGCGAGGAATTTTGCATAGCCGGTCACCAGCTTGCGCTCATTACTCGATATCGCGCCGCCGGTAGGTTCCCAGTATTCAAAACCCAGATTGAGAAGCGCGAAGAAACGGCGATGAAACGCCGGATTTCGCACCTGCTTGAAGTCGGCAACCAGCACGGCGCCGAGCTTGCATTTCGTTTGCAGGAATTCGCTGGTCTCCGGGCTGGCCGGGATCAGTATTCCTGATGATTGCTTGATAAGTTGTAACTGCGCCATGGTGTTCACTCCAAGACGCAGCAGGTGATCAGCTGTTCAGGCTGACGGGTGTAGTGTAGCTCACTTTTTACGGACGTCGTAGCCCGCGCGTTTGACTAACTCGATCATTAACGACAGATCGGCCATGATTTGCCCATCAGTGAGAACTAACACTGATTGCGCTTCGCCACGATCCATATAAACCACTGCTCTCCCGGTGAACGGTAATAACTTCAAAAATTGTTCCACTGTAAACATATTCCACCTCATCGAACGCTTCACTGATCGCCAAAGGATTTACTGTATATAAACACAGTATCAGCAGAAATAAATTTGATCAAATACTTGCTGTCAAAATACTGATTTAAATCACAATTATCTGTTTTATAAGAAACTATCATCCCTGAAAGTTTCTTTTTACTAACCTCACCACACAACAAAACCCGGTTGACTTTCCGAGATTTAACTTATCTCAGCCTTGGCCAGCTGATGGCAATAGTGAGCCCCATTAGGCCGACACGTTAAATCAAGCAGACCATTACAACGCGGGCAGTTGTAACGAATTTGGACTCCTGCACTGTTGAGGGCCTCAATGATTTTATCGAGGTAGTTTTGCTCCACCTCACCCTCTGCAGTTGGCAGCTTGACCGGCTGCTGTAGTCGATGCTCTGCCGCCTCTGCGCGGTGCTTCATTTCACCCAGCATCACAAGCAATTCGTCATGACTATTGAGCAACGCCATTACTGCCGGGGCGTAACTCCAATGCTCGCTACGTGGGCCAGTGGCTACGTCCCGAAGCTCTGCTTTTGCGTCTGCAAGTGTGATTTTAATTTTGCTCATGCTGCCACCTCCCGGCGTGGTACGCACATTTCCGGCAGATTGGCACGTACCAGCGCCTCGGCGAACGGCGGCGGTACCGCATTGCCACAGCGGGCTACCTGTTTATCTTTGGCGTATTTCTTGCCCTTGTAGTCCTGATCGATGATGTACCAGGACGGAAAACCCTGAGCAGCGTAAAGCTCATGCGGTTGCAGCATGCGCATGCCGATATCAACGATCTGGTAATCGATACCCTCTACCGTGACCAGGCCAAAGCGGTCGTTGGTTGTGACGGTGTGCAGCGGATCCGTGAGGCTTACCCCTTCTTTCTCATTGCCGTAGTATTTCAGCAGGAAGGCGCGAACCTCTCCGAAGTGATTGCCACCGGCGGTTACCGTCTGTAGGGGGGCGGTAACTTCCTGCCCGATGTTGGTACCGCGCATCTTGATAAGGTTGGATGTGACTAGGGAGTTGTGATCGGTTGTCGTCACCGTGTGGGCTGGTTCAGCAAGATCAGCGCCGGGGCCGGTATAGTTACCGCCAAAGTGTTTGGCCAGGAATGCGGATACCAACGCATGTTTATTCCCACCTGCAACCACTGTGCCTAATGGCTTATGCAGATCCAGAGAGCGGGGGGCTTGCCCTTCTCTTTCGCCATAACCAACCTGAACCAGTGAAGGAGCCACCACCAGGTGCTCTGCTTTAGTCGTGACTGTTGTTAGCGGTTTGTCTGCCTCATAGGCCAGGCGATCACCACCAAATCCTGTCTGGCCAATGCGGGCAATGACTGGCGCAATAACACAGGAATGGTTTGTATTGCACAGCGTATGCATCGGCTGATCTACAGATCGCGGTTTCGCGGAGTATTTAGGGCCGCCAGCGCCAGCGATAAACGGCGTCAGTTTTGCCTCAACCATTCCCAAAGCATGCCCGTTACCGCCTGGGCGTTCTGAACTGCCCGCGGTGATAGTGGAAAGCGGCTCGTCACATTCTTGGCCGGTGGCGCCAGTGCGGAATTTGGTGATGTGTGGCGACACCAACGCATAACCTTGGGTTTTAGTGATCGTCTGCAAAGGTTCATCAAGCGGCTGCCCACGGAAACAGTTGTAGACCGTTTTGGTGCTGGTGTGGTTGCACTTAACGACAAACGGCGCTGGGCTGTCGATCACAAAGCGCTGGATGCCTCGGGCAATGCGGCGCAGGGTGTTCTCCGCCAGCGGGCGCTTACGCTCGAAGATGCTCGGGCATGGGATAGACCAATCAATGCACTCTGCCGCGGTGCGCCATGGCTTCAGCTTGCCGCTTTGGACTTCCAGCGATTTCGGATCCCCGTGGGTAGGCTCTGGCCAGACAATTGGCCGCCCGTCGCAACGCATCAGCATGAAGAAGCGTTTACGGATGGTTGGAGCGCCATAGTCACAGGCCCGCAGCTCACGGTAATCGACAACATAGCCCAGACCGGCAATCAGCCGGTGGTGATCGTCACTACCCTCTTCAATGCCCAAAATGTCGCAGCATTCGGCCAGCGCCGGGTGATCTGCTGCTATGCCGGTGGTCAGCATCGCCACAAACCCTGCGAAAGTTTCCCCTACACGGTCAGGACATGGGTAATCATTGCCGTTTTCGTCAGTGACCAGCGGCCCCCACGTCTTGAACTCCTCCACGTTCTCCATCGGAATAAATCTAGGGTTTACCCTTAAAATCCAGCGGATGATGATCCAGGCAAGGCCGCGGATCTCTTTTTTAACCGGCGCGCTGCCCTTTGCCTTGCTGAAATGACGGCAGTCGGGGCTAAACCATGCCAGCCCAACTGGCCGTCCGGCGGTCGCGGCTACAGGGTCGATGTCATACACCGATTCGCAGTAGTGCAGCGTATCGGGGTGGTTTGTTTCGTGCATCGCGATGGCGTTCTCATCGTGGTTGATCGCAATGTCAACGCTGCGGCCGGTGGCCAACTCGATACCCGTTGACGCACCACCACCACCGGCAAAGTTATCAACAATAATTTCTCTCATTGATAATGCCCCAAGGTATTGGCCAGCACTTTGGCAACGGAAGTAACAGTGGGCATAGGGATCCCTTCTAACCACATGCGGTTGATATGGTGCCGGAGCCGTTTTTGATGGCACTCCGGCAAGTTTTCCGCGTTGTCGATTTGGGTGATCACCATCTCGACCTCTTTGGGCCAAACTGTATTTTCAACCGGGATCAGCAGCATGGTTTCAAGTTCGATGATCCGATTAATAGCGTTTTTCAGGATTATTTCGTCCATCATGCTGACGCCCTCCCCTGGACAGACGCCAGCGCCTGATCGAACATTTTGTGCAGATGGCAGAACCGCAGTTCAACAGAGTTGAAATGCCAGAGCCTTTTATCGGTGGGATTGTATTGAGAACTAGCGCGATGATTGATCTCCGCTCGTACCATAAACCTTTCGCTGACATGGATCAGGGTGTAACGCGCCTGATTACCCTGGCCAACAACAACGATCTCAGCATTCGGTGATCGAACCATATTCCTCAGCCTGGTTACGATTGAGGCGCGAGTTAAGTCATTGCCGGGGAAAGCCTGGTGCGCCAGCTTGTAAATTTCGCTGGTGCTCAGTTCTTTGCACTGGATCAGATCGACAAACTGCTTGGTTGTAATTCTGAATTTTTGGCTTGTTTTATTGGTCATTGGTTTATGTCTCGGTTATTTAACAATTTTACTTTTTGCGTCGGCACGAATTTTCGCCAACAGTTCCATGCCTTTTTTCTTGTAAGCCCCATCGGCGTCGGCGATCTGAGATTCGCCTGGTGGACGATGCTCCAGGGACTTGGTTTTGCGGATCGGCGGGATGGAGTAGCCCATTTCGACCTGCTTGGCCCACTTCGCCAACTGACGCCCGGCTAGCGCCACCAGCTCGGCCTGCCCTAACTTTCGCTCGACACCGGCCCTGCGCAGTTCCGTGCAGATCTGGAACAAAACCGGGTGCTTCCAGGGAAAGCTTTCCGACGACTCATAGCGCCATGACTCGTTGCGCCAACACTTGTATTCCGCCATGACATCCTCGGCGGTGAGCCCGAATGGGTTGGCCGTGCACTCGCCGACAATCGCCGTGAACTCGGCAAGGTCTGGTGGCCAGTGGTTGCCCGCACTGCAGCGTTCCATGCACCGCTTGGCAGCGAACGCCAGTTGCTCATTCGAGAACCGCGAAATCGTTTGGACCCAAATCATGGAAGGCTGTACCCCGTTCTTGCTCACCCAGCGGTTCGCATAAATCCCCGCCATCGTCTCCCAAAGGAGCCAGCCCCTGTCTTTCCCGCTCTGCGTTTCGTGCAGCCCTGACCTGCTGCTGAGCGGTAACGCCTGCTGTTGCTCTTGTCGCATTTGAACCTCCCGTTGATGCTGGTTTTCTTACCGCTGCCCGTTGCCGTTCGTACAGCACGTGATCGGCAAATTTCTGTTCCCACTGGGTTTGATTTAATACCCTTCCCTCGGCCTGCCAGAACGAAATAAAACTGGCCAGCTCAGTGGCTTCGTACCCTGGTGCTGGGCCTGTGATAATCCGGCCCCACAGTGCCGCCTGCCGCTGGAACTGTTCCGAAGGTACCCAAGTGTTAGCCATGGCGAATTTACCGAATGGCGTTTGCAGGTCGTCGCCCCATGGTTCCGGTTCCTGTAGTTCCCCTGGTTTTTCATCAGGAGGAAATTCACCCGGCGCACTCGCGCCAGAGAGAGAGGGGTTTAAGATCTGTTTACTGCTTACTGCTTTCTGGAAAGGGCTTGGCAAAGGCTTAGGCAAAGGTTTTGCCATGGTGAATGCCGTATCAAAAGCCAAGCCCATAGCCTTGGAAACGCCGTGTGATGCGGCTTTCATGGATTCCAGAGCCTCGTATTTCAGGTCACATTCAGGCAATAATTCGAACGCCCTCACCCATGATTTGATGACGTTCACCGACGTTGGCGGGTTATGCTTCGCCGCGTTCGGAAGCCAAAACACTCTGGCTTGGGTGTCGGCTTTTACCATCCCTAGGGATAAGGCTTCGCCTAAGGCTAAGTCGAAGGCTTCGACATCCCACCCCAATTCCTCGGCCAGAGCTGCCCGCCCGGCCTTGAACAGGCCAGGTATAATCCCGGTGAAAGGGCCAGTGAGCAGATAAACAAACAAGCTCTGCCCGCTAGGTGGCAATGGGGATAACGCCCGGAATTTAGGGTCATCCCACATCGTGATTTTTACTTTGCGGTAAGGCTCATTGCTTGCCTTACTCTTAGGCAAAGGTTTTGGCATGCTATTAGCCATACTTGTTACCGCCGACCCATGCGACGCCCAGGGACATGCGGGCGATCTGGCTTGTCTTTTATCCGCCTGCTGTGCTTTGCATGGGTTTTCGCCCATGCCAGAAGTTCAGGCAGTTTCATGCGAGGGTTGCTGCGTTGGTGATCGACAGCAGCCATGGCCGACGACACTGCGACAGCCTCCTCGTATTTCGCCTCACGCAGCTGCGCGGCGATCTGCTTTTGCAGAAAATCATCATGTGTGGTCATTGGTTTATGTCTCGGTCAGTGCAGTGCGCAATATGCGCGCCGTAGTTCGTGGAAGCTCCGTTCGGCCTCGTCACACTCTCGTTCGAAGTCAGCCGGTGATGCGTTAAGCAAAGCCGCGGCGATCGCCTCCTGGTGCTCTTTCAGCGAACGGATGGCCAAATACTCAATGCTCTTGCCTGCAACCAGTCGGGCGCGCAGTTCTGCCGGTAAAGCGGCCAGGATTGCAGGCTGCAGCATTTCGATTTTCCGACGGGCGCCTGCGGTGTCGCTGTCCAGCCAGCGGAAGATCTGCTGCTTGTTGTTGTGCCATGCAGCAAAATCTACGGTGCCGTCGGCACGTTCGATCTGATCCAGGTGTGGCAAGTCCAGATTCATGTCGAAGTAAGCCCGTGTGATTTCGGCTGCAACCGTGCGCTGAGTGGCCTCCGTGGCCCATCCGCGCAGCGCGTCGCGGATCAACTCGTGTTTGATTTCCATATATCAGTCCTTAAGGGGCGACGCAGGTATCCTGCTGCTGCGGTAATCCATCAGATGGATTGGGATAAAGGTCAGGACGCAACTCGTGAGGAGTTACTCCGGTTGTGTTATAGATCGGCAATACACGATCAGCGGGGACACCGTTTTTTTTCCAAAGGCAAACGGCCATACGACTGAGGCCAAAAGCCTGTCCCAGCTTTCTAGCATTGCCAGCAATTTCTATTGCTCGATTAAGACCAGTCATTAAAACCTCCGTTAGAATCAAGCAAAGTAAAGCATCTATTTACCAAATGGTCAATAACCTCTTTCTTTTGCACCGTAAAGTAAAGGTTTACAATGCAAGGTATGACTATAAAAAAGGCAAATCCCAACCTCATAGCCAGGTTGAATGAACTGAACGAAAAAGGGCTCTCCAAGTCAGAGATGGCTCGAATTGCTGGCGTAAGTAAGCAAGCAGTTACTGGATGGTTCAGAACTGGCACCATGAGTAAGAACTCTGCATTAGCCATAGCTGAGGCAACAGGTATTTCGGTTGCATGGCTATTGGGAGAAAATGTTGAAGAGAGTAGCGGACTAACCCCTAACGAAGCAGAAATGCTCCAGCTCTACCGACAACTGCCAGAGCAAGACCAAAAAAACATGATCGCTGCATTCGGCGCGCGATTAAAAGAGCTGGATGCGTTTGTAGACTCATACGTTCGCAAGAGATTTAAAGATATCGAATAGCAGCTTAACTGCCAAAAAACCCCATCAAACCGCCCATCTGTGGCGGTTTTTTTATGCCCGCACACCAAGAGTAAAGTAACACCTTACCATTTAGACAATATTTTCTTGACCACTCGGTAAAGTTGTTGTTTACTTACTCACATCAAGCAGCAGGTGAAAACGTTCTGACAGCCGGAAAGACGGCAGAGACATAACCAATGACCACTACCCCAGAGGGCTAGATGATGGAAGATGCATACGAGGAATATTTCAACAGCCTGGCAAAAGGCGAAGAAGCATTGAGTTTTGCAGAGTTTGTAGAAGCGCTGTCCTGACAGCCATCATCCGTAGCCCCGGTAACGGGCAAAGCATGCAGACTAACCGAGACATAAACCAATGAATACCATCGTTCCTAATAGCGGCAAAGCGGTAACCCTCCGCAATAAGCGCACCGGCGCGCCTTGGGTTGCCTCGTTCGACCACACGCGCAGCGTCTACCGGTTCGAGCCTACGGGCAACCTGCGCGCCATTAAGGCACCGTTCGAAGCCCCCGGCATACCGGCGGAATTCGAACCCGCGGGCACCCACTGAGGGTATAAACAATGACCATTCGGCGACATGTTTGGAAGGACATAATCATCGGTTGTTCTTTGTTCTGGGCGTTTGTGTTCTTTCTAATTTTTGCACTTTCTAATTAAAAAATAACCGGTACCTGACGGGCAATTACTTTGCCCACGGGATCCCCACGCCTGAAAGGCACCAAATCGCAATTATTTAACGAGGTGTTGATGTGAAAACTTTTAACTCAGAAGAGGCTCGGCAGGCGCAGGCCAAATATTGCAAAGAAAAGAACTATCCACATTTCGCGCCACGTGACGGGATTTGCTGGCGTTGCAAGCGGGACATTTATCAGCAACAAACCGCCCCCACGCGTCCTACTGGTATTTCAGTTCAAGAGGCTGGCAGCAAGCTGATCTGCTTCTGTCCTCACTGCAATCGGAGCTATGACGATTAGGGCGTAAAAAAGCCCGCACTAGGCGGGCCATCTTACCCATTTTACATCTGGGGGATGGGTAGCCGGGGAACCACCCCCAGCAACCGAGACATAACCAATGACCACTATCGCAGTCAATGATCGACTGCATTCTACCTAAATTCAGGAGAATTGCATAATGCAAAACATGTATGCCTATTATCTCAAGGCAAAACAGAAATCCGGCAAACCTTCCCTTTTCATTTATTTTGAAGCGAAGAACGACGCTCGGGCACTGCGTGATCTGGAAAACAAAATTGAAGATGCCGAGCTGGATCCGAAAGAGTATTTCAAACCAGTTCGCACAAACTTCCCGGTGGTCGACGACCTGCCTATCGAAGGTGTATTCAGCGAACCTTGGTGTGACCGTTATTGCTTAGGTGATGATGGTTTGACGTGGGAGCTGATCGCTACCGAACCCGCGCAACAGCTGCCGCAGGTAACTGCAAAACCACCAGCAAAAGACGAGACCACATATTCCGCAATAGACCTCGACAAGCATACTGTGATTGCCGCCGCATGGCTGTTTGGCCGTGACTGCATGAAAATGACAGGGGAGCAGTTGAAAGCAGCAACCAGGCTTATGATGGATGACTCGCAGCGGTACCCGCAAAACGTCATCATGGCCCTCTCCAATCTTAAGGGGTTCGATTACGTTTACCCGGACATGCCGATAGTGGCCATTGCAGCCATGAAGGCCATCTGGCCGCCATTCGATAAAGCGCCAGAACTGGGCAAAATTAGTCAGTTTGCAACTGAATACCTGAATGCAAAGGTAGATGATCGCCAGTCTGTCATTTCTAAATGGCAGACAACACCCAATGCCACGCATGCGCCTGACCCAGAACTGCCACGAACAACGTCCGGCGCGCAAAGCAAACCAATGCAGGAAGATAATTTTTCATCTGCGGAGATGATCTCAGCGATCGGCGATGAGGCATTAAAAAAGCACACAGCCCTTTCCATCATGGGTATCAACCCATCACAGGCCAAAGCACGCGACGTCACCAACGCTAAAGCAATGGAAGATGCTCGCGATCCCGCTTGGCGTGCCTGGTACACAACCTACCGAGTTATTCCCGGCATCCAGACGGTCGATACGGACACTCGTCACGCTATCATTTCAGATGGTTTGAAGAACCTGAAGCTGCTCGCCGATAGCGATGCTCGCTTGCACTTTGTTAAATCTCGCCTTGTCGGTCACCCTGGATGCCCCGAGTTGGCTAACTACACGCAGGCGCTACCAGCTGGTGACACTGTGGAAGATGCACCGTCAACACAGGACGAGTTAGCTACAGTCGCCGCAAACGAAGAAATGCTCACAACCGAAACCGGGCGCGGCGCATGGCTACTCGGTGAGGTTCTCGCTGTCCTGGGTGGTGAAACAACAGTGATGAGTGTTGATGAGGCCAATGCCCTGATCTCCGCAATTAACGGAGCATCACGCGTATACCTTGCCAGATTAATATTTAAGGAAATAGATGTATGTGATCCGTTCTGCCAACTTAGTGCTGACGATGTCCATCACATTACTTGCGACGTGATGCATCAATGGATCGAAGACAGGTCTCAGAGGATTGATTTCATCAATGAACGTGTCGCATTTAATCTAAAAGAGGGTCGCTCGGTACAGCCGCAAGAAAACTCAGAAGCAGCACGACCTGATACCTTAAATAATGGAGAAACAATAGAAGCCGCCCAGCAGCATCAGCCCGGCGAACTTCGCAGCATGGGGGGCGGGAAATTCGACGTATCCGCGCTCTTTGAGGCTTCCCCGCTTAAGGATGCATCCGCAGAACCTGCGCCGGAAATCACCTCAAATGAAGGCGAAAAAGAAGAAGTGGACGCCGCTAAGGATCTTGACCCAACAACGCGCAGCGCGTGGCTGCGGCGAGAAATCATGTTCGCCCTGGACGGTAAAACGTCAGTGATGAGTAAGGATGATGTCGAGGAACTTCTCACAAAAGCTGGCGATTTTAATCACGTATATCTCGCCAGGCTGCTGGCCAAAGAGATAGAGCCTTGTGATCCCTTCAAGCAACTGGTCGAGGATGATATTTACCACCTCACCTGCGATGTACTCGAGGGTTGGCTTGATGATAAATCCCAGCGGATTGATCTGATCAACGAACGCATTGAATCTTATCTGCGCGAAGGTAGCGCAGAGCCTCAAAGCGTCACCCTCGAAAACAAAGAGGCTGTGGAGGTATCCACTCCAGTGAGCGAAACCGCTCCAGAGGTGATCGCCAGCGAAACGGCAGAACCTGCCGTAACGTACCCGGCCTATTTCGAGCCTGGTCGTTACCACGATATCCCGAACGACGTTTACCACGCGGCGAACGGCATCAGTAGCACCCAAGTGAAGGATGCACGGATCAGCCTGATGTACTTCCATGGCCGCCACGTCATCAAGTCTATTGCCCGTGAACGTAGCGATGCCCTGACATTCGGTTCGCTCGTCCACACGATGGCGCTGGAGCCTGAAAAACTGACCAACGATTTCAACATCGAGCCAATCATTCCTGAGGGTGCATTCACCGGCGTAGCATCGATGCGCGCATTCATCGAGAAGCACAACGCCACCCTGCCCAAAATGACGGACTCGGACACGCTGCGTTCAATTCTTGATGAGCACAACGCCAAGTTACCTACGCCGTACGCACTGGGCGGGAACGCTGATGAAATCGTCCGGATTTACACCCTGCTACCGCAGGAGTTCCAGAGCATCGCCGAGGGGCAGAAATTCACGGCCACAGCCATGAAGGCTTGCATCAAAGAGTACAACGCAACTCTGCCCGAAATGCTGAAAACCAGCGGCGGCCGTGATGCTTTGCTCGAGCAGTTGGCAACCATTGATCTGGAATTCGCCACGCGTGAAAAAGCCATCCCTGCGCCGCTGCCGGTCAGCGGGACAAAAGAGGACATGGCAGCCCGGATCAAAACGATTCTGCCTGAGGCCATTTTTGCCGATGAAATCCTTGATGCGTGGACGTCGTCAGATGACGGTCGCCAGCTGGTCACCCAGCAACAGATGCAGGCGGCGAAAGCCATTCAGCGCGCCCTGTTCACTCACCCGTCTGCTGGCCCCCTGCTGCAACACCAGAACCGCGCTGTTGAGGTGAGTTACTTCGGGATCGACGAAGACACAGGCCTCGAGGTACGTGTCCGCCCTGACCTTGAAATCGACCTTGATGGTGTTCGCCTGGGTGTGGATCTCAAATCGACCAGCATGGGCCGGGTAAAACAGGATTTCTTACGCGCCAAATTGCACCGGGAAATCATCGATCGCGATTACCACCTCAGCGCGGCCATGTATTGCGACGTTGCTGCCTTCGATCAGTTCTTCTGGATTTTCGTGAACAAGGACGAGGGTTATCACTGGGTGGCCATCGTTGAGGCCTCGCCGGATCTGTTGGAGCTGGGGCGACTGGAATACAAAAAAGCGATGCGCGACATCAAGCAAGCTTTCGACACCGAAACATGGCCAGCGCCGATCACAGAAGAAGTGATCGATGACCTGAACGATTTTGACCAACGCCGCCTTGAAGCGCTGCGCATTGCATAAGGGGAACGAAAAAAATGAGCAATATCACTTTGGCAGAAGAAAAAACGAACTCGGTTACCGACTCCAACATTGCCCTGTTCAATCCTCAATATCTGACGGCTATCAGCAACTTTGCGCAGATGATGGCCAGCGGCGTGGCCACGGTTCCCAAGCATCTACAGGGCAACCCTGCCGACTGTATGGCAATCGCGATGCAGGCAGCGCAGTGGCAAATGAACCCCTTTGCCGTGGCGCAGAAAACCTACACGGTGAGCGGGATCCTCGGCTATGAGGCACAGCTCGTCAACGCTGTGATTTCAACGCGTGGCCCGTTGGTTGACCGCATCAATTACGACTGGTTTGGGCCATGGGACAAGGTCATCGGGAAGTTTGAAGTCAAGAGAAGTGAAAAAGGTGAATACCGCGTTCCTGGCTGGCGGATGGCGGACGAAGAAGGGATCGGCATAAAGGTATGGGCCACGCTCAAGGGGGAGGCAGAGCCTCGCGAACTTACCCTGTTGCTGGCGCAGGCCAGAACCCGCAACTCTACGCTGTGGGCCGATGACCCACGCCAGCAGTTGGCCTACCTGGCCGTTAAGCGTTGGGCGCGCCTGTATTGCCCTGAGGTCATCCTCGGCGTGTACACAATTGACGAACTCGAGCAGCGGAACGAGAAAGAAATCAATCCGGGAGCCCCTGCAGCGCGGGTGAGTGTCAGTCAGTTGACTGAACCAGTTGCGGCAGCGCAGCAGCAAAGCAGTGCTCCACCGGTGGACAGCGACGGCATTGCGGCAGATATCCGGGCAGCGATCGAGCAGGCGAAGGCTCCTGAACAGACCATGGCGATCCGCGCGCAGGTTGAGGAGTTGAAACAGAAGCTGGGCATCACTGATTACACCGAGCTGAAAAATAAAGTGGTCAAGCGTCACCGGCAGATCACCACGGCCACAAGCGTAAATACGCAGCTTGAAGCCTGCAGCACACCGGAAGCATTTGCAGCAGCGGAGGCTTTGGTTCGCCGTTCTGAGCGTGACCTCAGTGCAGATGATCTGGAGCGTTTCCAGATTGCACTGGATGACATGCGCCTGGAGTTTGCAAACTGATTTCCAAAAACCAAACCACTCCGGCCATCGCGTTTACCATGATGGCCGGTTGTGTGCTCGAGGCATAACCATGACCAAGTTACTTACATTAGAAGAATGGGCTGATGAAGTTTATACGGACAAGTCTAGACCAACCGTGCCGACGCTCCAGCGGTGGGCAAGGAACGGGAACATATACCCGACACCGGATAAGCAAGGCAGGCAATACTTCGTTAAGCCTGGCGCAATCTATATCAACCCAAACGACCTAAATCTCGGAAAGAAAATAAGAGACGCCCAAAGCGCGGAGCCCGCACGGGCCGCGTTTATGGAGAAGGTAATCAATGGCACGGCGAAAGGACGGGTATGATATGAAGCTGCCCAAAAATTTAACTTATCGCTGTAAGGGAAAATCCTTCTATTGGCGCAATCCTGCGACCAAAAAAGAAATATCGCTAGGGCCTATCGCGCGCAGGGATGCGATTGCGCAGGCGATCGAGGCCAATCACTACATTGAGCAGAACTACTCCCCTGTTCTTTTGTTAGACAAAATTAAGGGTACACACGAATACACGCTGAATGCCTGGCTTGAGCGATACGATGTTATTTTCAAACGCCGTAAGCTTTCCGAGAGCACTTACAAAGCCCGCAAGGGACAGATTGCCATCATTAGCGAGAGATTAGGCGCATTGGTGCTGTCAAAAATCACGACACGGAATGTCGCCGAATTCCTCGAATTCTGGGTGGTTCAGGAAAAGCAGACGATGGCCACCACCATGCGATCAGTGCTGTCTGACATTTTTCGCGAAGCGATTGTCGAGGGCCACATTGATACCAATCCAGTGACACCAACGCGAGCAGCCACAGCCACTGTAAAGCGTGAACGCCTGGAGCTAGACCAATACATTGCCATTCGTGAAGCGGCAGCCGAACTGCCCGCATGGTTTGGTCTTTCGATGGATCTTGCACTGATAACCGGCCAGCGCCGGGAAGACGTGGCACTCATCCGTTTCGAGCATATTGTTGATGGTCGGTTGCAGATCACCCAGGGTAAAACTGGGGCCATGATCTCCCTGCCTCTGGATTTAGAATTGCGCGTGTTAGGGCTCAAACTGGAAACGGTTATTGAACGATGCAGGCAGGCCAGCGCCACAGGCTTTATGGTCAGTTCCGGCATCCGGAAAAACAGCAAAGATGGATCGCTTAATCCGGATAGTTTAACCAAGAAATTTGTAGCAGCCAGGAAGTTGGCAGGAATAGTTCTTGAGGATTCACCGCCCACGTTCCATGAGATCCGAAGCTTGGCCGGGCGACTGTATGAGAAGGAAAAAGGGAAGGAGTTTGCGATGAAATTGCTGGGGCATAAGTCGGTAAAAATGACGGACAAATACCTCGATACCAGGGGGAAAGAATACGTGATGCTGTAAAAGACCGAGTATAGAAATTCGAGTAAAATTCGAGTAAATTCGAGTTATTGTAAATTTATATTTATAAATCAATAGCATAAAAAAAGACCGAGTACGATTCCT
>NZ_JBLJAK010000004.1:0-257712 GCF_047530105.1 Serratia sp. T13T92
GTGTGTGCGGCGATGCGAAAACTGCTGCAACTGGCCTATGGTGTGGTGAAATCAGGAAAGACATTTAATGCGGAAATACCGCTTGCCGGATAGCCGACAAGACGGTATCTCTCCCACAGGGAGAGGGGACTATCCGTGCTACATATCAACTCCCGAACCAAATACGTTCCTACAAACATCACCCGATCCTCCGTCGTAGGGGCGCTGCATGCTGCGCCCTCTGCAGTGCCACCGATTAATGCCAACGCCAAATCAGTTCCCTCTCCCTGTGGAAAATGATGGGGACAGTCGGTGCTACAACTCAACGGCATCCTCTCTATCAGCCCTGTTACAGATCAACTCCCGCCCCCGACCACAACTCCGCGCGGGCTCCCTCTCCCTGTGGGAGAGGGTCGGGGTGAGGGGATAAAGCGATCGCAAAATCAACAAATCCACTCCTGCAAACGTGGGTATTTCTGTTGAGATAACGACCAGAACACTTATTATGTAAACTCGGCACTCAATAAGGGAATACGATGAGAAGACTTCCGGTCTATCTGTTACTTGATACTTCGGGCTCCATGACGGGCGAACCCATTGAAGCGGTCAAAAATGGGGTGCAAACGCTGCTCTCCACCCTGCGACAAGATCCCTACGCCCTTGAAACCGCCTATGTTTCCGTGATCACCTTCGATTCTTCCGCACGCCAAGCAGTGCCCCTCACCGATCTGCTGAGCTTCAAGCTGCCAGAACTGGTGGCCAGCGGCACCACCGCGCTGGGTGAGGCCCTCTCACTGGTCGCCACCAGCATCAGCAACGAAGTGCAGAAAACCACCGCCGAGACCAAAGGCGATTGGCGCCCGCTGGTGTTCATCATGACCGATGGCTCGCCAACGGATGACTGGCGCAAAGGCGTCAGCGACTTTAAAGCCGCCAGAACCGGCGTGGTCGTTGCCTGTGCCGCTGGCCACAGTGCCGAAACCAAAGTACTACAAGAAATCACCGAGATCGTGCTCCAGCTGGATACGGCGGACTCCACCTCGATCAAAGCCTTCTTTAAATGGGTGTCGGCCAGCATTTCCGTCGGCAGCCAGAAAGTCGAGTCAGGTAAAAAGGAAGTTATTGGCCTGGACGATTTACCGCCACCACCACCCGAAGTTAACGTTGTTCTATAAAACATTTTCAAGGAGATTTTATGTCAGTCAGTTTGCGTAAAGGACAAAGCGTCAGCCTGCGTAAAAACGAACACGACCTTTCCTCAGTCACCATTGGGCTCGGCTGGGATATCAATGAAGAGAAGAAAGGTTTGCTGGGTGGTCTGTTTGGCAAGAAAGAGCCGGAGTATGATCTCGACGTCATCGCCTTCCTGTGTAATGCCCAAGGCAAAGTCGCCGATCTGGGCGATGTGGAAAACGGCCGGCCTTCACTGGTTAACGGGGATATCATTTTCTTCAACAGCCTGCGCCATAAGTCTGGCCACATCTGGCTGACCGGCGATAACCGTACCGGTGCGGGCGATGGTGATGACGAGCAGATTATCGCCCAGTTGAACTCCCTCGATCCCAAGTACGAAAAAATCGTTTTCATCGTGCAGATTTATAACGGCCAGGAGCTGAAACAGCACTTCGGCAAGGTGCAAAATGCCTTTATCCGTGCGGTGGATGCCAAAAACGTTGAGATGGCACGTTTCGACCTTTCGGGTGGGGCCGCCTTCGATGGCCAGCGCTCCATGCTGTTTGCCGAGCTGGTGCGTGAAAGCACGGGCTGGAAGTTGAACGCCATTGGCGAACCTTCCGAGTCCGACTCCTTCGTGTCCCACTTGAAGAACTACCTGCAATGAGAAGATTACCCGTTTACCTGTTGATTGATACCTCCGGGTCGATGCGCGGGGAATCTATCCATGCCGTTAACGTGGGCATTCAGTCAATGATGAGCGCGCTGCGCCAGGATCCGTATGCGCTGGAAAGCGTGCATATCTCCATCATCACCTTTGATAACGAAGCCCGGGAGTTTATCCCGCTAACCTCATTAGAAGAGTTCCAGTTCAGCGACATTGTCGTCCCCAGCGCGGGTGGCACCTTCACCGGGGCCGCGCTTGAGTGCCTGATCACATGTGTCGATCGGGATATCCACCGCTCCGATGGCGATCAGAAAGGCGACTGGCGGCCACTGGTCTTCCTGATGACCGATGGCACCCCGTCAGACAGCTATGCCTATGGCGAGGCGATCAAAGAAGTCAAAAAACGTTCCTTCGGCTCCATTATCGCCTGTGCGGTCGGGCCGAAGGCCAAACATGAACACCTCAAGCAACTGACCTCTCAGGTTGTGGCTCTCGAAACTCTGGATTCAACGGCATTTTCCGGCTTCTTCAAATGGGTGTCGGCCAGCGTCGCGTCAGGCAGTTCCAGTGCGGGTGTTAACGCCGGGCAGGATAACCTCCCGCCACCACCACCGGAAATACAGCTGGTTCTGTAGCCAACAGGCAAAGCTTGAGACTGCGGTCACTGGACTCACAACGTAGGGGCGCTGCATGCTGCGCCCGTTTGGATAATCAATGAGTTAGCAATGGTCACACAGCGCGGCTCCTACAAATTCAGCAACGTTGCCAGTTTGTCATCAATCTGAGACAAAGCCTCTACCCGGAGCTTTGCCTGTTTTTTCATTGCCCCATGACGCGCATTGCAAGACGCATCCGCCTGACGAGGTTTTTAACCATGAGAAGACTGCCCATCTTCCTGGTCTTGGACTGCTCAGAGTCCATGATCGGGGAAAGCCTGAAGAAAATGAATGATGGCCTGCAAAGGATCGTCAGCGACCTGAAAAAGGACCCCCACGCGCTTGAGACCGCCTGGATATCGGTGATCGCCTTCGCCGGGGTGGCAAAAACCATCGTACCGCTGGTGGAGGTGGTGTCGTTTTATCCCCCTCGCCTGCCGATCGGCGGCGGTACCAACCTGGGCGCGGCATTGCGGGAACTCACCCGTCAGTTGGATCAACAGGTCAGAAAAACCACCCAGGAACGCAAAGGCGACTGGAAACCGGTGGTGTACCTGCTCACCGATGGCCGCCCAACGGACGATACCGCCCCCGAAATCAGGCGCTGGAAAGAAAACTACGCCAATAAGGTCAACCTGATCGCCATCGGCCTTGGCCCTTCGGCGGATATGAACATCCTGCGGCAGCTGACCGACAACGTTCTACTGTTCACCGACAGTCAGGAAGGGGATTTCGCCCAGTTCATTAAGTGGATCACCGCGTCTGTCTCTGCGCACAGCCGCAGCGTGGGGGAAGATGCACCTCCGCTGCTCACCCACACCGACCACATTGTGCGGCTGGCCAAAGACGATATTGCCAGAGCCTACGACGAAAACTGCGTCACCCTGACGGGCCGTTGCAGCAAGTCACGCCGCCCTTATCTGATGAAATACGAACGCCCGGCCATCAACCTCTCCTCGCTGGATTTCAAGCTCAATATCAACGGCTTCAACCTCAACGGCTGCTTCCCGATCGATGAGGATTATTTTACCTGGAGCGACGAATCGGCATCCGCCATTCAGGTCAATACCAGCGAACTGCACGGCGTGCCGGGTTGCCCGTACTGCGGCAATGCCAGCGCCTTTGCAATGTGTACCTGCGGCAAGCTGTTGTGCGTCAACGGGCCCGATGACGTTATCTGCCCGTGGTGCGATAAGGGGCTGACGTTCAGGGAAAACGGCGGCGACTCTGATTTTGACGTGACGCGAGGGAAAGGCTGATGCAAGACGTGGAGAAACTGCGCCAAAACGTGCTCATGCTGATCCTGGCAGAAACGGGCGCAACGACGGATGACGCCCAGCTTGCCAGCCTGCAAGCCGATGATGAGATCGGCACCTTGCTGACCAACCTCATCACCAAAGTGACTGCCAAGACCCCCGCAACGGTTGAGACAACAGAAGCTCCGCCGCTGGTTGCCAATGACGATACCTTGGCCGACGAACCTAAAGTGGTCCTCACCAAGAGCGATGACATCCCTGTTGCCGCCCCAGAAACCGCAGATCTGCCAACACCAGTCGACTGGCAGAAAGCACCGTTTGAGCCGCTGGAAGTGCAAGGAGATGCCACATTGCCTGAAGAAACCGCCAAAGAAAACCTGAAGCCAGGCCAGATCCCGTCCGGCACCGCTACCCCGATTAGCACGCCGCAGAACAATCAGCCGCAGGCAAAAATCAACGTGGCTAATGCCCGTACCGGCGTCCCCTTCCACTCTGAAATCGATATCGTGCTGGATGATGGAACGACCGCCGAAGTGCTGGCCGTCGCGTTCTCTAAAGATATCGGCATCACCTTTGATCCGGCGACCTCTTCACTGGCAGGAACCGCCACCGAAAGCGGCGACTTTGACATCACGGTTACCTGGTCTTGCTCCACTGCACCGCAATGCTCCACCCAAGTCCCCTTTATCGTTAACCCCGACCCGCGCAGCTTGTGGAAAATCCTCGAGCCGCCTGCCGATTCGCGCTATTTCAAACCGCATGTCGCCCATCAGCAGATCCTGGAGCCTGGCGTGAACATCATGGCAGCCAGCCGCAGGGGGCGTTCCCATGAGCATGCGGGCACCTTCCGCGATGATGACTTTTACATCGCCAGCAATAGCAACACCGGCTGGAACGTCATGTTGGTAGCCGACGGAGCCGGTAGCGCGAAAAATTCGCGCGAGGGCTCGCGTATCGCGACTCAAACCGTGGGCGACTACCTGACTACCCTGTTGAATAGCGACAAAGGCCTGGAACTCAAAGCCTGCGTTGAAAACTGGGGAACTGACGATCAACGGATAGTCTGGGAAGCGTTTAATCGCCTGTTCCGCCAGGCCGCGATCATGGCCGTCAACAATATCAGCAATGAATCCATCCGGGCCGAAGAGAGCGCCAAATCCTATTCCACCACGCTGCTGGTCACCGTCTCATTCCGTACCGGGGCCGAGCTGTTCGCCGCCTCATTCTGGTTGGGCGACGGTGCCATTGCAGCCTACGGGCCGGTGGGCAAAGTGCGCGTACTGGGCACGCCAGACAGCGGTGAGTATGCGGGCCAAACGCGTTTCCTGGATGCCGATGCGGTGAACGATGCGAACTTCAGTAAGCGCATCAGCATCGGTAAATGGACTGAGGTCTCTCATCTGGTGCTGATGACCGACGGCGTCTCCGATCCCCGCTTTGAAACGGATAATGGCCTGCAAAATAGCCAGAAGTGGGATGACCTGATCGCGGAGCTGACGCCCTGCCTGAGCGATCCCTCGCAGCCCGCAGAGCGGCTGGCCGAATGGCTGAACTTCTTCTCCCCGGGCAATCACGACGATCGGACCCTTATCGTGGCGTGGTGAATGGATTGGACTACATAGCGGGTGAGTAAAATGGCAAATATTGTTACCTGTACCACCAGGGATGGCGAAACCATCCAGTATGTCGATGAAATCATCGGCTCCGGCTCCATGAAGGACGTCTACTTTTCGCCGGATAAGTCATACGTAGTGGCGTTCTATAAGAAGCCGCAGAACGAGCAGGCGAAAGAACGCATCGAGATGATCACTGGCCGCTACAGGCAGAACATCTTTGAGCAAGCCGGTGGCGATTACTGGCAAGGGCTGTTTTGTTGGCCCACCAGCATAGTGGAACACGACGGCAAGATCGGCATCGTGGTGCCCACCTACCAGAGCCACTTCTTCTTCAAGTACGGCTCAAAGAATAACGACTTCCTGGGGATTAAAGGCCGCGAGAAGGAAGGTAAATGGTTTGCCAGCGCCAATAACCAGAACAAGTTCCTGGATCCGCGCGAACGCGGCAACACCCTGAATTACCTGAAGGTCTGCTTGCTGCTGACCCGGGCAGTCCGGCGTATGCACGCCGCTGGCCTGTGCCATAGCGATCTGAGCTATAAAAACGTGCTGATCGACCCCGAGCAGGGCCACGCCTGCATCATTGACGTCGACGGACTGGTGGTACCAGGCAAATATCCCCCAGACGTGGTCGGCACGCCGGACTTTATTGCTCCGGAAGTGGTGAAAACCAGCCATCTGCCGAAAGAAGATCCGCAGCGCATACTGCCAAGCATCGCCACCGACAGGCATGCGTTATCCGTGCTGATCTACATGTATCTGTTCTTCCGCCACCCGCTGCGCGGCGGCAAGATCCATGACATGGACGACGAGATGCGCGACGAATCGCTGGCGATGGGTGAGAGGGCGCTGTTTATAGAGCACCCGACCGATCACAGCAACGCGGTCAAACTCAACCAGGTCAGCCCTTCTTCGCTGCCTTGGGCCGATCCGCAGAAAGTGCCCTACACCATTATGGGCCCCTACCTGACGCCGCTGTTTGAAAGGGCGTTTATTGAAGGCCTGCACGAACCCACCAGGCGGCCAACCGCCGATGAGTGGGAAACGGCGCTGGTGAAAACGGTCGATCTGATCCAGCCGTGTCAAAACGCTGCCTGCGAACAGAAATGGTATGTGTTCTCCGGTAAAAACCGCCCGGCCTGTCCGTATTGCGGCACACCGTTCAAGGGTAAGCTGCCGATCCTGAACCTTTATTCCTCGCGTAAAGCCGGGAGCTTCCGCCCCGACGATCATCGCCTGATGGTATGGAGCGGCCAGTCGATTTATGCCTGGCACGTTAACCGCCTGATCGCCCCCAACGAACGTACGCCAGACGCGCAGAAAAAACGCGTGGGCTATTTCGTATTCCATAACGATCAGTGGTGGCTGGTGAATGAAGGTATCAGCGGGCTGCTCTCCTTGCCGGATAAGACCCCGGTGGCGATCGGTGACAAGCTGGCGCTGAACGATGGGGTTCAGTTTGTGCTCTCCACCGAGGAGGGCGGCAGGCTGGTAGTGGTGCAGTTGGTGGAAAACTAAGCTTTGGTGAGTGCGGGGTGTGGTGCCCCCCGCACTAAGTTATAGGGGAAAGGAAGGCCCACACCTGTACCCCTTAAAAAAACAACCATTAGTGCTTTCTCACCCTTAGGTAGCATCATCCCTCTCCCACTGTGCTCCTCGATATGTCCGGGCTGCCTTGCCACAGCCAATGGTACAGATCGTGACTGCGCTGGAATCCCAATTTTCGCATGGATGCCTGCTTATGGGCGCTGACGGTCTTGGTGCTGATCTGCAACTTTCTGGCGATCTGTGTAGGCGATAAGCCTGCTGCTATCGCCTGCAAGACTTCCCGCTCTCGCCGAGTGATCTTTTCGTAGTCAGGTACGCAGGGGGCATTATTATTGAGCTGCACGTCGAACAGCCTATCCAGCTGTTGCATCACCGCCTCGGGTTTATCATTCAGGCCGATTTCTCCCTGTTGATAGGTGACCCCTTCTGTATTTTTGTTCCGTATTAGGAAGATTTGGTAGCGTTGATACCCTTCTCCCCTCCAGCTGGCATTGCTCCTGACAATCAGATCCGCAACTTTCAGATGAATAATATCATTGCAATCTGCATGAACAAATAGAGGGGATACTCCCCGGAGATAAAAATACCGTTCAAAAAGGTGGCGAATACCTTGTAAGAAATAGAGATTTTTGCCCCATAGAGCAATAACGATGCGTGAGTTCATATCGACACCTTAACAGCCTGATTCTTTTTAAATGACACCGTTGATGATGTGATACATCATTGGGATATATCCCCACCCCGGGTAGGTGTTGCAATACACCAGCGTAAGCTCTTTTGGTCTGGCACCGATGAGACATGCGCCTTCTTTTTCTTTACCAGTTTCATCAGGTAGTAGCGGGACACATAAATGTTGGTATCACAGTAATCGGCAATATCCCGGGTCTTGGGCCATTTATCTCTAGGTGGCAATGTATCGGGAGGGCAGCAATCAACACGGCTCAACACCTGCAACGCCGTCAGAACCTTGTCGAAGGCTGCATTATGTTTCTTATATTTCATTAGGTTAAACCTTTTCTCTTACGAGCGTTCGTGATGAATAAGCCCGTGTTACAGGCCAAAGCCCACTGATCAAAGCGGCAAACGGCATGCAGGTCCTGTTTGCTTGGCTTTCTGAGTGTATTTAATACCACATCGGATGAAAGCATTCATAAACGGTACAATAACGAGTTTTAAATCTGACTAAATTAAATTTGCGATATAATACACCGGAAACATAATGATACATACGATAATAACTCGCAATTTAGCCATAAAAACCACCTGCCAAGGCAATTATTGCAAAATCTCTTTATTCATCAAAAAAAACTTTTAAAAAATAAGGTTGACCGTAATAATCCCGGCTTCAATGAGCGACCGGGAAGTATCCTAAACATATATCATTACCACTGAGAGATTAATCTTAATGAAAAATCAAAATGAAAGGTTTTGTTTTCGATTTAGATAATTATAGAGTGAGGAAAACCCTCCATTTCCAGCTCAGCCAAACTGTGTATTCCATGATGGAAAGACAGCAGCACAACAAGTCTTTCATGCTTGATGGATAGCCAACCTCTCTCAATCCATTAGGGAATAGTCTTGGCTTAAAAAACACATGGAAATAGCATCAGGATGCTTTGCTCACTTCTTAAAAAACTGACGGTATCAGTAGTGATGATCTTATTGAAGGTGCTTTGTCTGCTCGGACTGTTCAGATAAATGATGGCTCGTGGCTAATAATCCGCTACGAAATGATTTTATTCACTTTTTTAATACGTAAATAAGGAATTCATTATGCGTAAGTCTATTTTTACTCTGGCCCCGGTTGTTGCAGCTTTGTTGGCAGGATCTGGCGTGGCTCAGGCCGCATCTAACGCCCAGATGACCATTACCGCCAACGTTGTCGCAGCGACCTGTGACGTTTCTCTCTCCAACGCTAGCCTGGACCTGGGTAACTACTCCAAAACCGCAATCACCGCAGTCGCCACCCCGGTGACCCAGAGTATAAAAACCTTCACCGTGGGCCTGAGCAACTGTGAAACCCCGGCAGCAGCAGGCGATCAGGCAAGCCTGATCGTCACCGGCCAGACACTAGGGGGCAACCCGAACATCTTTAACAGCACCGGCACCAATACCGGCATCATGTTAAGTGAAGTGACCTCACCAACCACCTACATTACCGCCGGCCAAAAGTTATCGGTAGCCAAAGCAGGTGAGACCCCGGAAGCGGGCGATTTCAACGCGAAATCCTTGAGCCTGCAGGCTGGTTTGGCCTCTACGTCCCTCACGCCAGATATCGGTATGGTTAGCGCCCCAATCCTGTTCAGCTTTGCCTACAACTGATGTGTTCCAGCGGGCCGATGGCCCGCCTTTTCAGGATCCGCAATATGACGCGCTTTATCTCCCTGTTTTCGCTGCTAGTGGCCCTGCTGGGTGCGCCGTTGGCAGGCTGGTCCGCCGGGTTTGGCATTAATGCCACCCGCCTGATTTACCCTGAAGGTGCCAGCAGTATCAACGTCGCGGTACGCAACACCCTTAACCACGAACCGTACCTGGTACAAACGGCTATCAGCGGTAAACAGGATGCACAGACCGCGGCCCCGTTCACCGTGACGCCGCCGCTGTTCCGTCTGGAACCTCAAAGCACCAATCAGTTACGTATCGCCTTTACCGGCCAGCCGCTACCTGACGATCGGGAGTCGGTGTTTTATTTGCATGCCACCGCGATCCCGGCCAGTACGCAAAGGGATCCGGCTCAACAGCGTAATGACGTGCAGGCCCAGTTGCGTTTCGGCGTGGGCAACATTATCAAGCTGTTCTACCGGCCTGCGAGCCTGAGCGGTTCCTCTGCCGCCGCCCAAAAAGAGTTGCAGTTCTCCCGCGTGGCTGGGGGGCTGAAGGTGACCAATCCCTCTCCCTATTTTGTCAGCCTGGCCGACTTGAAGGTGGGGGGGCAACAACTGGCCTTGGACACGCCGGCTGCACTCATGCTCCCCCCTTTCGGCAACCATATCTGGCCGGTTAAAACACCGTTGGCAACCGGCAAGCGGGTGCAGTGGCAGACCATTAATGATACCGGAGGCACCGATGCGTTCAGCGCAACGTTACCTTAAGGCCGCGCTGGCTGTAGTGCTGGCAGGTGGTGGAGCGGTATCCGCCCCGGTGCAGGCCGTAACGCTGGATTTCTCCGCCGTGCTGACCAATGGCACCTGCACGCTCAGCCTGGATAGAAGCACTCTGCCTTTGGGTGTCATCGCTAAATCCCAGCTGCGCCCAAACCAGCTGGTTGCTCCACAGCCCTTTACCCTGTCCGTGCAGGATTGCACCGGCTCTGCGGGCGGCAGCCTCAAGCCTGTAGTGACTATCGCCGGCACCGGCACCACCCAAGACAGCAAATGGCTGTTTCGCAATGCCGGATCGGCGGCGAATACCGGGATATTGGTGATCCAGAGTGCCTCCGTGCCGGATTACAGCCAGCCCGAAGTCAAAAACAACAGCGTGATTTCACTGGCGAACCCCGGACAGATACCGGTCAACCAGACGTTCACCTTTTATGCCGGTGCCAGTTGTGGCGGCAGCACCGGGTGTGCCACGGTCGCGACCGGTGACGTGACGGCCACGCTGATGTTTACGTTTCTCTATCAGTGAGGGCCCGATGACACAGCGATTTTATCTGGTGCTAGCAAGCCTGCTGCTCACTTTCAGCCTGTCTGCACAAGCCGGGAGCGGCGGCATCAGCCTGGGACAGACGCGCGTTATTTTTTCTTCCGCGGATAAAGCACAAACCCTCACCGTCAGCAATAGCGGGCAACAGGCTTATCTGGTCCAGGCCCGAGTACAAAACTGCCTGGACGATACGACCCCTGCGCCGTTTATCGTTACGCCACCGCTGTTCTCGCTGCAAGGCGATAGCCGCCAACTGCTACGGCTATTGCCGCAGGGTGCCACGCTGCCCACCGACCAGGAATCCCTGTTTTATCTCTCTATCTCGGCCATTCCTGCACAGGCTGAACCCGTAACGGCGGCCGATCGGCTGTCGATAGGGGTACGTTTCGTGATCAAGCTGTTTTATCGCCCGCAAGGGTTGGCGTTACCCGCGGACAACACCCCTTGCCTGCTGACGTTCAAGCGTGAAGCACACGGCGTGCGGGCCATCAATCCCACCGGCTATTTTCAGACCCTGGGGATGCTGGCCGTTGACGGGCATACCGTGGCGCTAGACCAACAACCGGCGATGGTACCTCCGCACAGCAACATCACCCTGGCCGTTGACGGGCCGGTGAATAAGGTGGCCTGGCAGACGCTCACCGACTTTGGCGGGCTCTCCCAGTCCTGCCAGCAGACAGGTTCAGCCTCCACGGAGACCACACCATGAAATACCCGATTTATCTTCTGATGGGCCTATGCCTGTTGGTCAACAAAATGGGCCTGGCACAGGACAACGTCTCGCCGGGGATATCCTTTTACGTGCTGCGGGTGATTTACCCGGAGGGCGAAAAGCAGGGCGTAACGCTGACCGCCTACAACAAAAGCCCGGCACCGTATCTGATGCAGTCATGGATCCGCCCGGTCGATCCAGCCACCGGGGATGTCGATCTGAGCTGGCATGGCACCCCGGTGATGCCATTTATTGTCACGCCGCCGCTCGCTCGCCTGGAAGCGAACGGTGAACTGGCGCTGCGTATCCGCCGCAACGATGTGCCGCTGCCTAACGACCGCGAGTCGGTGTTTTTTATCTCCATGAAGGCGCTGCCCACCCAGCAGCCCGACGGTGAGCAGATGGTGATGACGGTCGTGAGCAATATCAAACTGTTTTACCGCCCGGCGGGTTTGGTGAAACGCGCCGTGGCAGACATGGCCCCGAAGCTGACCTTCCGCCGGGCAGGCGACCAATTGACAGCAACCAATCCGACCCCCTACTGGCTCACCTTCTCCCGCCTGGCGGTGGGGAGTGTGGCGTTGGACAAACCGGCTCTGCGCCTGATGGTACCGCCTTTCGGCAAGCAGTCTTACACCCTGCCCGCCACCGCGAGCGGGAAAGTCAGCTGGCAGCTGATTGATGAAGATGGCTGGGATACCCCGGTTGCCCAACAGGATTGACGATTTCTCCCTTCCTGGCTCGTTACGGGGAGCCACGTTCTTTCAGACGGATAGGATAACCATGAAAATTCACCCTCTTGCCCTTGCTCTTTCCCCACTCCTGGTGGGCAGCGCATTGATTGCAGGCACGTCTCCAGCCTGGGGCCGCGACTACTTTGACCCGGCGCTGTTGTCGCTTGGTGGTGGCCTGGAAGCCGTCACCGACCTGAGTGCGTTTGAAAGCGCCGGACAGACCCCGCCGGGCACCTATCTGGTGACGGTACTGGTCAACCGCAGCGAGCGTGGCCAATACCGCGTCGTGTTCACCCCGGGTGACAAGGGCCAGGTCAGCCCGGAATTGACTCCCGCCTTCCTGGCGGAGATGGGGATCAATACCTCCGCATTGCCCACTTTTGGCGGGTTGCCGGTCGACAAGCCAGTCAGTGACCTGACCACCCTGATCCCTGATGCCCGGGTGCACTTTGATTTTCAGCAACAGCGCCTGGAACTCAGCATTCCCCAGGTAGCGATGAAGCCGGACGCCAGCAGCGTGGTTAACCCTGCGCTATGGGACCAGGGCATGACCGCGTTTTTACTCAACTATACCCTCAACGGCGGGCGCAGCCGCCAGGACGGGCAGTGGGGCCAATCCGCCAGCGAACAGTCCAACCTGTTCCTGGGGCTGCACAGCGGATTGAACTGGCAGGCCTGGCGCCTGCGCAGTGACATGACCTACACCTACAATAACAGCCGCTCTGGCTATGGCGACACGCAACGCAACCAGCAAACCCGTTTCTCAAATACCTATCTGCAACGCGATATCCAGGCCTGGCGTTCGGATGTGCTGGCTGGGGAGAACAACACCGGCAATGACGTTTTCGACAGCATTCCGTTTCGCGGGGTGAAATTGAGCTCCAGCGAAGACATGCTGCCGCTCAGCCTGCGGGGATTTGCCCCGGTGATCAGCGGCATTGCGCAGAGCAACGCCCGGGTTACCGTCAGCCAGAACGGTAACGTGGTGTACCAGGCGTATGTCGCCCCGGGGCCGTTTCGGATTAATGACCTGTACCAGACCGGCCAAGGGGGAGACCTGACGGTCACGGTGACCGAAGCGGATGGCAGCGTACGTACCTGGACCCAGGCCTTCTCGGCGCTGCCGGTGATGCAACGTCCGGGGGGGTTGAAGTACGAACTGACCGCTGGGCGCTACAACGGCGGCATCACCACCGGCTCCAGAGAGGCCCATTTTGCGTTGGGTACCCTGATTTACGGGCTGCCCCATGACATCACGTTGTACGGCGGCGGGCTGATAGCGGAGAAATACGCCTCGGCGGTGGCGGGCAGCGGGATTTCGCTGGGGGATTTCGGTGCCATGTCGGCGGACGTGACCCTCTCATCGGCCCGCATGTATGACGAAAGACAGAGCGGCCAGTCATACCGGGTACGTTATGCCAAAAGCCTGCTTAGCACGGGCACCTCGGTGGATCTGACGGCTTATCGTTACTCCACCCGGCACTATTACAACTTTGCCGACTTCAACAACAGCGGTTATCAGCTCAGTGAAGGCCAGGTGCCCTGGGCACTGGCCCGACAGCGTTCGGATTTCCAGGTGCGGGTAACCCAGCAACTGGGAGATTTTGGATCGCTGTACCTGTCGGGGGCGCGCAGTGATTACTGGGGCGATGAGCAGGTGAACAACACCCTGTCGGCGGGTTACACCGGCAGTTGGCACGGCGTGAGCTATGGCCTGGCCTACAGCGTTGACCGGATAAAATCCGACGGGGATTGGCCGCAGAACCGCCAGTTGGCGTTCAATATGCAGGTACCGTTCAGCCTGTTCAGCGCGCAGCCTGCTCTCAATCGCAGCTACGCCAGCTACCAGATGACGCACGACAGTGAAGGCCGTGTGCGGCAACAGGTGGGGGTGAGCGGCTCGGCGGCGGAAGACCGCCTTTCCTACAGCCTGATGCAGGGGTGGAGTAACAACAACCAGAGTGGCAACGGGGGTAGCACCAGCAACCTGAATCTGGGTTGGCAGGGGAGCCAGGGCATGGTCAGCGCCGGGTACAGTCACAGCAGCCGCTATAACTCGCTGAATGTGAGTGGTAACGGGGGGCTGGTAGTCCACCCCAACGGGGTGACGCTGAGCCAGCAACTGGGCACTTCAGTAGCCGTGGTTCGCGCACCGGGCGCTGCCGGGGTGAGCGTAATGAACGGCGGAGTCCGTACCGACAGCCGCGGGTATGCGGTGGTGCCGTACCTGTCGCCTTACCAGAACAACACGGTGAGCCTGAACCCGTCGACGCTGCCGGAAGATGTCGACCTGCCGCAGAGCAGTACCAATGTCTACCCCACCAAAGGGGCGGTGGTAGCGGCCACGTTTACGCCTCGCACCGGCTATCAGGCGCTGATAACCCTGACCCAGGCTGGCATACCGGCACCCTTCGGCACGCTGGTGACACTGGACGGAGAAGGAGCGGAGATCAACAGCGGCATCGTGGGTGATGCCGGCCAGGTGTACCTGAGCGGGTTGCCGGAACAGGGAAAATTGCGCGCGGTGTGGGGCCGTGGGGCTGCACAGCAGTGCCTGGCCCACTTCAACCTGAGCAAGGCAGCAGTATCAGCAAACAATCCAGTGCGCATGCTGAATGTGCAATGTGAGGAAGGACAGTGATTAAACAGCGTTTAATAAAGACAGCATCATGCGGTATCGCCAGCATAGCCTTAATGATGCCCCTTGCGGCCCCCGTTCTGGCGGAAACCATCACCATCGGCAAGGGTACGGGGATCCTATGGGAGGGCATGCCGTTTAACGCGCCATTAAGTGGTTCTCTCGATTATGCATTACTTGATCCCAAATACGGACTCTTGTCAGTCTCTGAGGTACCGACCCGATGCATGGACTCAAGTAAATTGAAAAACATTGGTGGCTATCTAGCCTTCCCGCTGGCCGGGGTCTCCGGAGTCGGATTGATCCCTCGGGCCTCGGGTAGCGCCACTTATACCCTAAGTAACAATTCACAGGGGAGGTTGACTGGCACCATTGGGCTGCCGGAAACCGAAGGCTCCTCAACGTCACAAAATAATATTACCTCACCGCCAGGCTTGGCATGGTGCCTCCCCCCTGCTAGTTCGAGAAATACGGAATTTTACTCGAGTTCGGGTGCTCGTACGGCAACGCTCTCAGGCACCTGGGTACTGGTGGCGGACGGTACCCAACAAGATGGAGAAGGGTCAGTTCCACCCATGTATTTTGGCAGCTTTTCCGGCACTGCCTCAGGGGATAGAATTACCTCTATATTGCCCACCAATATTTCCCTGCGCATCTCTACGCTGGAATGTAGCGTGAATACCCCGACAGCCATTAACTTCGGATCGGTCATTCGCAATACCCAGGCCAATGCAGAACTGGCGGTGAAGCCAGTACAACTGGTTGCCACCTGCGGACAGCCTAATAACCAGATAAATGCCAATATCAATCTGCAGTTCCGCGCCATCAGTGGCCTGTACAACAGCGCACCCTCACGGCTGGCATTAAACCAGGGAGGAGGCTATATCACCGGGGAAATTGATAACGGGGTGACAGGCAGTGGCGACTGTAAGGCCACAACCGGCTTACGCTTTGATAACTTCCTCATAAAACTGGGCAATATCACCAATGCGGAAAGCAGCAAAACCTTGACCAATCAGCTCACCTGGCGACTGTGCTCGGGAGGCAGCAGCGTGCCAATCGGTGCGGTCACGGCCTCTACGGAAATGCTGGTGACGTTTAACTGAGCCGTATTTGGCGCTGCAGACGGTTGGGTGTATTCCAGCCGTCCAGCGTATTGAAGCTGACGTCCACCTACCCTGCACCACTTGCTCAATCCTCTGTGCAGATCATCAGCGTTTGATTGGGCAAAGAAAGGATATAGTCCCAGGTATTCACTTTGCTGATTTTCAATTTGATGTCATCGTATTTTAACACCTTGAAAATATTGATAAGTTCAGGATTCCTTTCTCCCATATGGATAGCGTAATAACCCGCCTCTTTTTTGTAGCGAAAATCCACGATACCGTCCGCCAACTTTGGCGATGCATTTGGGCAGGCATAGGTGCCGGATATCAACAAATACCCCTCCCCATTACCGTGCATAGAGATAAACACATCAAAAACGCTGTTTCTGTCGCAGCTATAGCCAGCGATTTTGGTGTGCAACTGCGCCCGACATTCAAAAACACGGTCCTGCAGGGTGCGTTGCCAAACGGCATATACGGCCCAAGCCACCATCATTACCATGGCCAATACCAAGAGCTTAGTTTTCATTTTCGTTTTCATATTTGGACATATAGTAATTATCGCAAGGTGCCTTACCATCGTACGGGCAATAGGTTAACAGGTCGTTCATCATCACTCTCCCAGACGCATCCCCCTTTTTCTCGGCAAAATAATAGACATTGGCTTTTTGTAAGCAGTTTAGCTTTTCATTACTCACAATCATTTTAAGGTTCGCAATGATACGGGCTTTATCTAACCCACGGGTGACATCATCGGTGAGATAAAACTTGCATTGCCCCAGTGTAAACACCTCCGTGCGTGATGATTTCATACTCCATTGGTCATAAACACTCGGCAGGATCAAAAATGCCACCAGCATTATCCCGCCCGCTGACAGTGCCATTTTTCCTTTTAGCCAAGAGCGGGCAACGAGCGGTTGCTCTGCCACCACGCCCGGAGCGGGTAACACCAATGGTGGTTGTGGTTCTGCTAACGCAGGCGCTGGCCGTTGCTCTTCAGTTTTCGCCAACAGGGTAATATCGGCCTCAAACAAAAAACCGTGCTTGGGGACGGTGGTGATCAAGCCCGGGCAACCACATTTCGCCAACGTCTTCCTGAGTATAGAGACATAGTTACTCAGGTTATTACCGGAAGCGTTCAAGCCTCTTTTTTCCCATAACTCTCTGAGCAACGTCTCCCGGCTTAACAAGCTATGATTATTGTTAATTAACAACAGCAACAGCTCATTGACCACCCGGGTGAGCTTGATCATATCAATCGCATTATCTGGACTCAGCAAGGTCCCATCATCAGAATTGTATTTTACAATCCCGTTAATGATGCACTCCATATCCTCTCCCCAAAAAAACTGAACTTATCTACGTGACAACCGCCCCTGTACGGGCTCATCCCTCCTCACTTCTTTCTTCACTCCTCCATCGGCTTGAAAAACAGCGCGCAATCTTACAGGAAAAATCTCAGCAACATACTGTGTGAAGCTCTCCTTCAGCGTAAACCAACGAATCCACCATCGCCATTAACGGAATAAAAACTTAATTAAATAAAAAATGCAGCATAAAATTTTATATAACCCATCAAATTAAGTATATATAGAAAGGGCAATTTACCGAATGTTAAGATTTATCCTATCGAAAGCCGAGCGAGCAGACTGACGAAACACAAGCCTAACAGCGTCAATAACCTTTATTTTTGCAGGTGTAAATCACGCCTTAACAACCAGGCTAATAACCTGAAAAAAACAAGCCTTACGCCTGTTGCCATGAAAACCCTTTATTTTCATGCGGGATTTTGCACACCCAAGGAAAGCCATGATGGAAACGTTAATCAAAGACAGAAGTAAACTTAAAAATTACAGCCTGACTATTGAGGATAGAACATTAAAATTAAACAATAGCCAAAAGGCTGTAATGCTGAGTAAGAACCAGGCCAAACTGCTATTATGCCTGATCAATGAGATTCAGGAAAAGCAGACCATCATCAATTATATCTGGGGCATTGATAAAAACGATGCAAACGAGAGTAACTATCGTCAACTGGTCCGTCGGACCCGAGAAATATTAGAAAAAAATGGTTTTCCTAACGAGACTGTCATTACCATTCCCAACTATGGCTTATGTATAAACACTAAACTCATTGAGCAACAAGACATTCCACGAGATTCGTCTATAGGCATTTATAACGATCGGGCAGCTCTCTGAGCCGCCATTGAAAGCCGATGCATATCCGTATACTTCAAATATTAGCACCTCTGCTATCCATCTGTACCTATTTAAAGAACTCATTGGGACAGCGCTATGCATGTCCCCCCCCTGTGTATAATCCAGACCGAAACCCTAACGGTATTCCATGATCAATACACTGCTCGCTGTGTATTCGCCCCCAGTGTTTTCGTTCCCGTTGGTCGTCACGACAAAGTCGAGAGGTAGGGTATTGCCGGTGATTTCCATGGACACCCCCGTAGGGTCGAGCGTACGTCCGTTCACAGACATGTTAGCCGTTAACGTTCGCGAAAGATTTAAGTCCGAGATTAGTTTGAACGTCACAGTAGTCGCGTTGGTGCATTGTACGTTATGTCGTTGTGTCAATTGTAACCCAGAGGTTGAACCGGACCGTACGACGCCGAAGTCGAACACCATGGACGGAAGGCTTTCACACGTTACATCAGGTGGAGCTATGCTCCCGCAGGTTGCATCGGGGAGGTTCACCCCCTTGGTATACGTGCCATCCTTATTGTACGGCCAGTATTGGAAGCAACCTACAGCGATTTCGGTATAGGAGATGCCTCCCCCGACAGACCAATTGTCTATTTGGGAATGCCCTGATGATCCGAATTGCGTGACGAAGCGTGCGCGTATCGAGTTCACTGTTTCACGGTCGGCGTAGGTCAGCATGAGGTTCCTCTGGCCAAAGGGGCTGTAGGTCGTTCCCAGTGCAGGGAACACGACCGACACGCCTGCGTAGCATTTGCCAGTATAGCATCGTAGTATGGGGTTACCTGGTACGTCAGTAGGCCAGGCAAAATCAACAGCGACCGTGTACCAGCCGTTCGGTAGTCGAGAGATTTTCCCGTTTAGGACGTATGATGCCCCCCTGGCGGTATCCGCGTTCAACAGGAGAGAGACAACAATGATGTATTTTAACATTCGTTCAGTCATGCGTGTTATATACTCCACACACTGCGCCACGCTACGGCGCACACAGTGCTCAATAAATGCAACAGCAAATAATCAATACCCGCTGGATTCAGCCGCTTGCAATTGACTGTTTGCCCAAATTTTCCACCGAGCCTCATACGCCCGCACCTTTGCCTCGATCGCTGACGGAGTCAGCCCCTTAGCTTTGGCTTGCTCGTAAAGCCGCGTTCGTTTTGCTCGATGGTTCTCTAACGCTCTGGGCGCTATGGTGGTGCCCGTGGGGGTAAACCATACTCCCAGCCAGTCAAATCCACGTTCAATTCTCCCCAACTGGGTTTTATCCGGATGGGTTTCAAAACCGCCCAGATCGAAAAATTCATATAATCGCTTAACCGACCGCCGCAATTGCCAGCGGCTGCGGGTAAGCACCACAAAATCATCCATGTAACGCGCATAAAAGGTTCCCTCCTGTGCTGCAAAATAACTGTCTACGTGATGTAACAGGCTGGCGCCGATTAATGGACTCAACGCACACCCACGACAAATGCCAAACTCTGGGGTATGAAACTCGCCCGCATCCTCAACGCTGTAATACAGATATTGTTTTATCAGCCCCACCAATACGGGGTCAGAGACGTAACGCTCCACCTGCGACAGTACTTGCCCTTTACGGATATGCCGGTAATAACCCCGAATATCGGTACGGTAAACAAAAGCATATTCGTCACTGGTAAGGGCTTGCCATACCTGACGGATCGATTGCCGACCACCGCCCTGGCCTTTCACATGGGCGCAACGTTCATGGGTCGGCAACAGGTGCTCCACTTGCATCGCCACCCACTTCAATACCAGTGCATCCGACGCGCACCACTGCACCCAGGAATGGCCAAAGTGATGATGCACCTGCATGGCGGTTAGCCGATATCGGCCAGACTTTGCGCTCTCGAACAACGCCTCGCCACATTGTTTCCAGTGGTAGCGCAGATGCCAAATATCCGCGTCTGCCGGAGCATGCCTGCGCCGCAGGCAAAGCCACTGCCAGGCACGTTGCCAGCAAATCTCAGCGTTATTCATATTCCAAACTAAAAGTCGCTACCGCGCTGAACGGCCCGTGCTCAATGGTTTCATTGGCTATCGCCTCAGGCTCACCCTGCACATAGGCTTTGAAGATGAGCAGGTTGTCGTCCTTGGCTAACGGGTATTTCTGCCCGCTCTGGTTCAGCGGCAACGGCTCGCCTTCGGGGGTTTCCATACCGATGGCAATACCAGAAGCCTGGCTACCGCCTGCCAACGCCAACAGCCCGGGTAAATTCGGGTTCTCATTACCGCTGAAACGTACCCGTACCGTCGTGCCCAGGCTAAGATCGCACTCCGCCAAATGCAGCGTAAACTGCTGCCCGTGGGTACGCTGGTTCAGGTACAGGTATTTGTCGATCACCGTGCCGAAATCCAGCTGAATATTCTCTTCCCCCGGCGGGATCACGCAGGGCTCAGCCACTAATGCGCCATGAAAACGCACGTTGTCCTCCCCCATCACCAGCGGGCTGAGCAGCAGTGCTACCCCAGCCCAAGCGGTATTTAGCCAATACCGACGGCGGCCGTTATTCCCTTGCATCCGTTCCGCCCCCCTCATTGATAATTCGCCTGTAACGTTGCCGTAGCGACAAACGCCCCTTCTTTTAGCGTGGCCCCCGGGGTTTTTACCGGCACCGCCTCAAGCAGCGGCGGGTTATTCGGGTCAATGCCGATTGGCTGGTTCAGGGTAAACGGCTTGCCGTTTTGCAACACCCGAATGCCCAGATCCGCCAGATTGGTTCGGACCGCCGCCGTGTCATAGCCGGTCGGCTGCCCGCTCAGGGTCAAGGTCATGTCCAGCCCGCTGGCCCCCGGCTCACAGCTGATGCGATAACCCATAGCCTTAAGGTAGTTAACCCCGTCGACCTTTTTCACTCCGACCCGCTCACCAAAATCGACATCGACCGTCCCGCCGTCGTTAATCTTGCAGGGCGGCGGCTCAATCAGGGTGCCGCGGAACAACAGATTGTCCGCGGCCCACAGCGGTGAACTGAGCAAGGCCCCCAGCAGCAGCAATGCCTTTATGGGTAAATCACACGTCATCGCAGTGCTCCTGTTATTGGTAATCCACTTTTAGGGTGGCCCCTGCCGAAAATGCGCCTGCGGTCAGTGTGCTGCCAGCGCGTTTGGTCGGCACCGCGCTCAACGTCGGTATCGCCGGATAAGTAAACCTGATCCTGGTATTTAGCGGCAGCGGTACATTGGCATCGGTAATAAACAGCGCGATACCCAAATCAGCCTTGTCAGTTCGCAGCACGTTAGAGCCGCCAAACGCCGCCTCCGCCCCCTGCAGTTCCAAGGTCATGGCATTGTTGGTATTGCCGCTGCACTGCACGCTGTAAGGGACTGGCCGCCGATAGTTGTTACCGTCCACCCGAGTGGTCAGCACATCATTGCCAAACTCTACTTCAAGGGTTCCCCCGCCATTGATTACGCAGGGCGGCGGTGCCACCACAGTGATGGTGACCGTTACCATAGTGATCGCCTGTGCCAACGTGCCGGGTAGCAGCAGAGCGCAACTCAGGCACAGCCGCGCGAGGCCCCTCCGTTGGGCAATACCACTCAAAGTACTAGTCATAGCTCAGCCCAAAACTCATCTGCGCCCAGTAAGCGCCGGCCTGTAATGACGCCCGGGTGCGCTCGGGAGTAATGTTGTAAGTAAGTTCGTTCTGCCCCGGCGTCAGCAATAGCGGTGCGCCACGGCTGCCCAGACGCACATCACGCCCCCACACATCGGTCAACCGCAATCCCAGCCCACCAGCACCCTGCACCTTCACCAACTGGGGGTTGTCTGCATCCGCCACAGCGCTAAAGCTGACGGTAACCGCAGGCTGGTTGGCGCTCCACAGCCGGTTGCCAGTACGAGCATCCAAAGTGCGAGCCGGGCCCGGCAGACAGTCCTGTAAGCGGAGCCGCACCACCACTGGGGCCCCGTGGTCGCCAATGTTGCGCAACCGCCCGGTGCCAGTCTCGCCCAGCTCAATTTCCTGCCAGGCAGAGGTCATATCCAACCGGCAAGCGCTTTCGGTTAAGGCTCCGTGCACACGCAATACGCCATTGGCCCCCTCGACCTGCCAGTTGTCCGCCGCCCGCGCTTCCACGCCAATCACCAGCGGCACCATCAGCACCAAGATCCCCCGAGCTAACAGATACTGACGTTCATGGCGTGATAACCAGCGGCGAAAGCCTTTCCCTGTTTTATGTTGCATCTCTCACTCCTTTTCCACGTCATTGCGTTGCGTCGTCAGTGGCTGTCTTTTACCGGTGTGGCGGTACAGTTGCCGCCACTGCAGGTGAACTGCAACTGCGGGCGACCGCCGTAATCATTGATGTAGGTCAGCACCGGGCTATTGCCCAATGCACTGGCGCTAGCCTTAAGAGTGCCTTTGCCCTTTGGCTCCACCATCAGCGGTTCAAAGTCTTTCAGTGACTCGCCCTTCACCTTGCTCCTGCCATCCACCAGGGTGACGAAGTACGGCGTCGGGTTATGCACCACGTAGCTATCCCCTTGTTTGCTCAGAGTGATTTTTTCCTGCCACGGCGTATCGCCAGAAGCGGTCATCAGCGCTTTGGGGCGGTAGAACAGTTTGATGCGCGTTTGCAGCGCGATCTGTAGCGTATTGGGCTTGTCGGTGCGTGGGGGTATCTCGCGCAGGTTGAAATAGAACAGCGATTCCCGATCCTGCGCCAACAGGTTGGCGGCTGGCAGCCCCTGCACTTTTACCTGGCTATTGGCACCCGGCTCCACACGTTGCACTGGCGGCAGAACGGTTAACGGAGTGGTGATCTTGTTACCCTGTGCATCTTCAATCCAGCCCTGTGCCAGGTAAGGCAGCTGCTTGTTCTCGTTGCTGATGTTCAGGCTGAGGGATTTTTGACTGCCGTCATAAATCACCCGGGTACGGTCCAAAGCGATGGCCGCCTGGGCGGACTGGGCCGTCAGGGCGCTAAGCAGTACGCCGGTAATCAGTGGTGCTGTTATGGTCAATTTCATTGGGTGGTTCTCATGCAAAAAATGGTCAATTTCGATAGTTCGCGTTATGCAGCAGCGGCGTTTTCCCTCACCCTAACCCTCTCCCACAGGGAGAGGGGATCGCTCAGAGCTCGCTGTCAGAGCCGTTTATCACTTCAATTCGGCAAGAGCGTGTTAGCATTTACCGTCAGGCTTTATCCTCACTCACATCCAGAAGGGGGAACGCTCGGCGCCCGCTGTCAGAGCCGTTTATCACTTCAATTCGGCAAGAGCGCGCTAGCATTTACCGTCAGGCTCCATCCTCACTCACATCCAGCAGGCGGCATGGCAGCAGTAGGTCGGTCAGGCCGCTGTTGGGGATTGTGCCCGGCAACGTCAGCTCACACTGCGCCCGCCCGCCCCAGTGCACGGTCATTACCTCACCGGCATTGATGCCGCTCAGGTAAATGCTGCCGCCGTCGTTGACGATGCCCACTTCCTGCTGTTTATGGTTCAGCACCGTGGCGCCAAACGGTGGGGTAGAACCGTCCGCCAGGCGGATCACCGCCATGGCTTTTTCACCGGAGATCACCTCGAAGTGCCGGTAGCCGATCGCACCTTCAGTTAAGGTCGCCTGTACCACCGAATGGGTGGCTTCTGCGGTATCCGGCAGGTTGTTCAAATCGATGCTCACCCGATTGCGGTAATAGCTGCCCACGTCGGAGACCACCACCTTGCCAAAACGGTTGGACAGAGTGCTGGCCCCATAGCCTTGGATCGGAATTCCGGCTACACCGTCGGTGTCCAGCAGCATTCGGGTACCGCCCAGTCTGCCGGCTCGGTGCAACGCAGCACCTTTCGCAGTCGCGGTAGCGCCGCCCTGGAACGACAGCCCCAACGAGGAGTAACGCCCGGCCTGATAGCTGGCATTGGCGCCCATCTGAGCGATATCGCCCTGGTGGTTGTAATAGCCACTCGCCGTCGCCCCGCCGCGTGAGGTGCCCGCACTCAGTTGATAGCTGTCGTGATCGTTTACCGGTTCGAAGTACCCCACCTGTTGGCTGTTGTCGTTGCGGTTCCAACTGCTGTTGTAGTTAAGGGAGCCACGATTACCCCAAGGCACTGAGAGCCGCAAATACATGCCATCGTCATTCACCCCGTTGTACTTATTACGATAAGCGTTGACTGAAACGCTCAGGTTCCTGAATCGGCCGATATCGAAATTACGCTCCAGCGCCAGGTTGTAGCGATCGTTATCCGGCCGATCCCAGTAGGTCTGGTGTTGATAGTCCAGATAGGCGCTCAGCCCTAAACTGCGGAACTGCTGGTTAAAGGTGATGGTGTACATCTCCTTGCTGTTCTGCGAGCGCGTGCCGTAAGTACGAGCATCCAGATATTCACTCATGCTCATGTAGTTCTGCTCTGAGAAGCGATAACCGGCGAAGGTGACCTGGCTATCGTAATCATCAAAGCGTTTGGAATAGCTCACGCGGTAAGAACCACCGCTTAGCGTTTCATCGCTAAACGGCAAACGGGCGCGGGACTGGGTGGCGTCAAACGACAGCGCACCAAACATCAGCAGGTCACGGCCAATCCCCAGCGCCAAGGCGTTATAGTCACCCCCAGCTACCCCGCCGCCGTAAAGCGACCAGCCGTTGCTGACGCCCCAGGAAAACTCGCCGGTAGCAAACAGCGGGCCATTGACATGGTGACGCCAGTCGTTCGGCCGCCCGGTGGCGAGCTTGTAGCGCACGGTGCCCGGGCGCGTCAGATAGGGCACATTGGCGGTATCCATCGTGAACGCCTGCACGCTGCCATCCTGTTCCTCTACCCGGATATCCAACTGGCCGGAGACCGCGCCATTGATGTCCTGAATACGGAACGGGCCCGCCGCCACCTGAGTCTCTTGCAATACCCGCCCCTGCTGGCTGATCACCACTTTGGCGTTGGTTTTCGCGATACCGGTAACTTCCGGCGCATAGCCGCGCAGGTTCGGCGGCAGCATGTTGTCGTCGGTGGTCAAACTGACACCGCTAAACCGGAAACTGTCAAAAATGTCGGAGATAAGGTAGTTCTCCCCTATCGTCAACTGGGCACCCAACCGTGGGATCGCCCGGTAGGCGTAAAAACGGCTCCAGTTCCAGCTATTCTGTGACGTTTGCTCGGAACCGGTCTGATGATTGAAGCGAGCCTGCCAGTCTGCACGTAACCGCCAGGCACCGAGGTTGGCGCCCGTCGTACCGTTGCCGCTGAGGTTATAGCTCTGCGTGCCGCTCTGCTGTTGCCGCTGGGTCTGAGCATTGACGTTATAGTCCAGCAGCAACCCGGGGATGCCCTCATCCCAGCGCGACGGCGGATCCCAGTTATCGGCGGTGTATTCCAGGTAGACCTGTGGAACGCTCACATACAGCTTGGCCGCCCCCAAATCCCCTTTGGTACTCATCCCTGGCAGGCTTTCGGGTACCAGGCATTGCTCCTGATGCCACCAGGCCAGCTTGTTCTTCATCTCTGGCTTTAAACCCAATTGCTCAACCAGTTCCGGCGTAACGCAGGCTTCACTGCCTTTCGGATCGTTATCCGGTGCATAAAAAGTCACGGGTTGCTCCAGCAACTCTTGCTTATTAATCTGCACTGCCATCATGTAGTCGCCCGGCATGATGTAACCACTACGGGAAAACTGGTCTAAATCGATATTACTGCGATCGTTAACGTCTAATACGTCGGTGTTAAAACTGAATTCATTAGCTTGCGCAGAGACCGTAGCGCCACCAATGATAGTGCTGATGATTAATCCCAGGGTACGCGGACGCGAAGGCAATGCCTTAAAATAAGATAACGCCATTATTTTCAGACCTTTTATATTATTCCATTAAGCGCTATTTCCATTATTTTAAATAATGACTACGCAATAAATTTACCCATCATCAGTGGAGAACCGGTGGAGGTGGATCAGTAATAATCCATTTTAAATTTCACCGTCGAATTGTACTCACCGGCACGTAATACCTGGCGATTACTCACCAAGCGTAAAGAATAATTTAATAACATCTCACTGGGTCTAATCTCGCCTAAGGGCAATGGTGCGCCCGGCGTGGCGATATTTCCCTGACCGTCTGAAATTTGTAGTGCCAGGCCTCTGGCTGAGCCGGATATGCTAAATAACCCAGCGTCCGCATGCCCATCAAAGGTGATTTGAAAGCGGCGCCAGTCTGGTAATGTTTTATCGTTACGCGTCAGGATGCAGTTCACCAAGCGAATAGAAAAGGGCCGTATGACTCCCTGACCATCGCGGGCAATTTGGCCGATTGGCACCACGCCCATATTGATGGTTTGATCACGGCTGCTGATGTCTATCGCGCAGGCGGTTTCAATAATCGCCCCCACCATATTCACTCTTCCCCAGCCCTGTGGGTCCTTGGCCCATCCCTGGCCCACGCTACACAGACTCAACAGTAAAAATAGAGTGTAACCGACTGCTTTTATTGACATAAACAGTACTCGCAAATGGCTGCCGGGAAGGCATGCATGTGGGCAGCCCCACATGCACAACCTATTGCTATATCACTGATAAGCCAAGGTAAAGTTAGCTACGCTCTTGAAGTCACCCGGAGTGATGGTTGCAGAAGCACCGTCACCTTGCAGGTAGGCGGAGAACAATAAGGTATTCTTGCCATTTTGCAGCGTTTGCGTTGCAGTCGCATCACCCAGTTTAATCAGATGGCCATCGCCGTCTGTCATGATGATGCTGGCACCTTTGGCACTACCAGCAATACCCAGCGAACCATCTGGAACGCCTTTGGCGCCGGTGAATTTAGCGGTAACTGATTTACTTGCATCACCACTGATGTTGCATTTTTCCAGGCGAATTTCGAAGAACTTAGGTGTAGAAGTACCTGTGTTGCCATCGTCCTCCAGTGCCACGTTCGATACCTGACCCAGATTAACGGTTTGGTCGATAGTGTCCGGATCGATAGAGCATGGTGCATCAATAATAGAACCGGTGAAGGTGACAGTACCATGCCCCTGGTCTTTATAAGCAACATCAGCAGCTGCATGAGCGAAAGAGGCGATCCCGAAGGTCAAAGAGACAGCGAGAACAATCTTGTTCAATTTCATTCCATATTCCTTTAAATGCTTAATGGTGAGAGCATCCAATGCGAATATATTGAATATATAGTCACACAGCTCTCAACGTTTATTTATTGCTTAACGCTATTATTGAGAGAACAATAACAGTTAAAACAAAATGTCGACTTGGCATTCGCGATTGATTATGCAGAAGCCCCTTGCGTCGGAACATATTATTACAAACAGAATAGTCTGATGAAAAGCGCAAAAATAGATCCAGGTCAATTTCGCCATAAAAGCCCAAGGTGGTTTAAATAAAGTCACGCGCAAAAATAAATAATCTAAAAAACCACCACAAAACAGAGTATAAAACTAGCATGTAATTCATTATTGATATTTTGATCTGATTTATGTTGATTTGCGACATAATCGTTGGATAATACACAAAAAACGCCACCCCACCCGTTGTGATGACATTGTTCTCGGAAATGGTCATTTATTCAAGTAAAAACAGAGTGTTATTCAATAACTGCCCGTGCAGAATAGCGTTCTAATGAGGTTCATCAATTAGCATGCAGTATCTTATGCCATTAGCAAAACATCAGTCCCGACAGCTACTGCCAATAGGCATAGCCTTATTGTGGCTACTACTTATCATGCCGCTATATCTACCTAATATGGGTGGGAGTGGTTTAAAGCTGCCGCAAAATATTATTACCTGGGGCGTGATGGCCGCCGCCGTCACCACAATTTGGCTAACGCTGCCGGCTAAGAAAATCATTTCTCTTACTGCAACCACCCGCTGGCTGCTGCTGGCCATCGTCATTTTGGCCGTGCCTTTGCTCTATACCTCCCCCCAATGGTGGGACGTTGCTTTTTCACGCTGGTTTGCGCTGGCCGGTGGCGCGGTATTTTATCTCTCTTTGCAACAGTGCTCGCCGCTGTACCGCTGGCAACCTTGGCTACTGTACGCCATCCTGACCGCCACTGTTTTCCAGACCGTTATTGCGTTACTGCAATTGGTGGTGCCGGATGCCGTACCTGAATGGTTTGCGTACCCACAGCTCATCGGACGGCCTTATGGCGTATTCCAGCAAGTAAATGTGCTGGCCAGCTTTATCGCTACCGGCCTGGCACTGGCGTTATTGCTATTTTTGCTGCCGGGCTTTGCTTTACCCTGCAAAAAAGCTGAGCGCCTCCGGCAATATGCCTTAGGGCTCCTGCTATTGGTATTTCCAGCGCTCTTGGTCTGGCTGCAATCGAGGATCGGCTGGCTTGGCGGCGGAATCTCCAGCGTTCTGCTACTGCTGCTGGGCTGGAAAACGGCCCGGGCACAGACTCTCGTCGCCGTAGGCATCATCATGCTGAGCGTCGCTTTGGCCATTGCTTTCCAGCTAAGCGGCAACATTGCAGATGTAGTACATGCAGGCTCAAACCACGCCCGGCTGACAATGCTAAGCACAACCCTGGACATGATTAGCGAGAAACCCTGGCTGGGCTGGGGATACGGCGGCTTCGAATATAGCTTCCAGCATTATCGGTTGGCACAGGGATTCTCCACTCAGGGCCTGGGTGTCGTGACCCATCCTCACAATGAGCTGCTGTTGTGGTGGGCAGAAGGCGGTGTCGTTGCATTAATCGGGGTGCTGATACTGATTTATGCCGGTGCAAAATTGGTGTGGCGAGTATGTCGGCCAGCAAGGCACGCAAACCCACAGCGAGTTACCCTGGCACGGGCGCTGATCTGCGTACTGCTGCCAATATTGCTGCACACCCAAACCGAATATCCGTTTACCCTTTCCACCGCACATTGGGCGATCTTTTTACTGCTGTTGGCACAGTTGGATCGGCTGACCAGCGGAGTAACAGAACGCCGTTCACTTTCAGCGCCCACCAGCGCCTTGCTTAGCGGCATGATCCCGGCACTTTCCGCAGCGACCCTGCTGCTGGCGGGGTGCGGATTGAATGCCAACCTGGCTTTAACTTCCGTTGAACGTAACCACCTGGCAGACATTGAACCGGCCCGCGTGGCGATGAAATATGATCTGTGGGTGAATAGCGAACGCTGGCACTACGACCAACAGACGCACGCTCTGCTGGCCTTTAACCAAACCCGCGATCCTGCCCTGCTCAACGGCTATGTACGCTGGGCACAAAACTACCTTTCCCGACGAGTCGACAACAATGTTTACGCTTCCTGGCTGGCCATCGCGCAATACCAGCAGGATGCGATAACCCACAGCAGGTTACGCCAAGAGGCTCATAGCCTGTTTCCTGACGATACGCGTTTTATTACCCCTTTTATTCCTCAATAACCGGAAGCTGTTTTATGACACCGATACTGCAAGTCCTGATCAACGACCTGGATCAATTTTTTTCTGCCGGGCTAGAAAAGCTCTTAACGGAACATTTTCTCGCCAAAGGCATTAAGTTACATTTTACCAATAACCCACTGTCGTACCCAATGGCCGATTTGATCTTCTGGACGCCAAGCAATACTCATTATCGCCTACCTAGCAACCTGCTGACTGAACGATATCTTTCCTCCCGCTTAATCATCGTCACATCCGGGGAGAAAAACTTCCTTTTCAATCGCCTGATTCAACGTAGGTTTAATCGGCACCAATCTTGTGCCGCCTTGCTAGCACTGGTTGATGAGGCCATCAGTAAAAAGGCCTCCTATAGCCATGAAGAGCTGGCTGCTATTGAAAACCCAATGGCCTTACTGACACCGCGCCAGAAAGAAGTGATGTATTACGTTGCCAAAGGAATGCGGGCCAGCAAGATAGCCAACAACATGCAGCTGCATGAAAAAACGGTAAGCGGCCATAAGCGAGCCGCAATGGGCAAATTGCAGCTTAAACGGACCTCTGATTTACACAACTGGCTGCTGCACAACCCTATCTCACGTTACACCGCGTGACGGCTTCCCACCGCTTGTGCGCAACCGTCAACCCATGGGCAGAGACGACGAGACCCGCCGCCACTCATGACACGAATAACGTTTATAACGACAAATCCCCTGGATTCTGCGAGAGAGTTCACAATTCAATCGCTAGCCCACAGCACGCCCATTGTCATCATTGCGGACTGAGAGTAACGTTGCCTGCAATCTGGTTTAAACCAAATGGGTTAATGCATGGAAAACACCTCAACCGTAGAACTGGCGAAGCACCGGCTCAATGAGTGGCTGAGCCAAGGGGTTGTCGCCCCAGGGAGCAAGCTGCCTTCTGAGCGCGAACTGGAAGAGCTGCTGGGGATTAAGCGCATGACGTTGCGCCAGGCGCTACTGTTTCTGGAAGGCGAATCGAAGATCTTTCGTAAGGATCGTCGCGGCTGGTTTGTTGCGTTGCCGCGCTTTAATTACAGCCCTAATAGCTCCACCAGCTTCAAACAGGCCGCGATGGAACAAGGGCGTTTACCTTCCTGGGGCTATCTGGCAAAAGAGTGCGTTCGCACTGCACCGCCGGAGATTTTGTCCCTGCTTGAAGTTGCGGAAGGCGCTGAGCTTTACAAGATCTGCGGCTGGGGAGCATTGGATAGCCACAAGGTGTTCTACCACGAAACCTATATCAATACGCAGGTTGCACCTGGTTTTATCGATGAACTGGGTGAGCGCTCGTTTGCGGAAGTCTGGGCGACAACCTTTGCCAAAAAAACACACACCCGGCATCTGGAATTTAAACCGACCCGCCTTTCTGGCGGAGCCAGCCAAGGGATGGGCGGTACTGTGGGTACCCCTTCCATACGGGTTAAAAAATATCGCGCCGATGAACAAAACCGCATCGTGCAGATCGATATCGAGCATTGGCGTTTTGAGTCCGTGGAATTTTTTATCGACCTATAGGGAACATCATGGATCGTTTACAAGCGAACAAGATTTTGCAGCGTGTAGCGGATATTCCACTGTATCTGCATGCCTACGCATTCCATCTGAATATGAGAATGGAAAAGATATTACCTGAGGATCTGTTGGATATTGCCAACCAGCAACGGTTGAAGGGCGTGAAGATCCACGTGCTTGACGGTGAGAGCCAATCTTTAGGCTGCGCGAGCGATGAGCAGTTGAGCCGTTTTGGCGACAAGGCACGCCAGCTAGGGCTGGATGTGCATATCGAAACCAGCGCCTCCGATGCCAAAACCCTCGATCAGGCGGTGGCTATTGCCCTCAAATCTGGTGCAACATCTGTCAGGTTCTATCCACGTTATGAAGGGAACCTGGATGACGTGATGGTGAAAATTGCACAAGATATTCAGTATATTAAACAAAACTACCAGCATAGCGGCCTAAGCTTTACGCTCGAACAGCATGAAGATTTGAAAAGCCACGAGTTGATGAGCCTGCTGGCCAAGGCGGATTTCCCCCAGCTTTCGTTACTGTTTGATTTCGCCAATATGATCAACGCCAACGAAGAGCCTCTCCCTGCCTTGGCCGCGATGGCCAGCCAAATCACGCAGGTGCATATTAAAGATGCGGTGATCACCCACGAAGTTAACGGGTTAGGTCATAAAGCCTGTATCTCAGGGCAAGGGCATTTGCCATTTAAGGAGTTGCTGTTGCAGCTTATTTGCCTGGGCGAAAACCAACCGCAGGTTATGGCTTATGGCCTAGAGGAAGAAGTGGACTACTATGCGCCACCGTTCCGCTTTGACGGTGAAGATCACAACCCATGGATACCTTGGCGAGAAATGAGCGAAACCCCGCTTCCCGAGCAAGATATAGACCTAAGACTGGATAAAGAGCTAAGCGACGCATTACAGCAAATAAATTACGTCCGTGAAATCCTCAGTGAATTAAAACAGGATGCATTAGCCGTATTGAAATAATTTAAATTTTACCAACCCAGGGCGAAGCATCTCATTTGAGATGGGATGACGCTATCTAAAACTGTCAATAACACCACGATATCCAGTGGTGAGGTGGAACTATGCTAACAAAAAAGAAGTGGACTATATTTAGTCTGTTAGTTCTATGCGGCGGGACCATTTATAAACTGCCTTCATTAAAAGATGCCTTTTATGTCCCGATGCAGGAGTACTTCCATCTTACCAATGGTGAAATTGGTAATGCGATGTCGGTTAACTCCATCGTCACAACTATCGGCTTCTTTTTATCTATCTATATTTCCGATCGTTTACCCCGCCGGTTTACCATGTCTTTCTCATTGATTGCGACAGGGTTATTGGGCGTTTATTTATCTACCATGCCGGGCTACTGGGGCATACTGTTTGTCTGGGCGCTGTTTGGTGTCACCTGCGATATGCTCAACTGGCCGGTGCTGTTGAAGTCGGTCAGTTTGCTGGGTGACAATACTCAGCAAGGGCGGCTGTTTGGCTTCTTCGAAACCGGGCGCGGCATTGTCGATACGGTGATTGCCTTCAGTGCGCTGGCCGTTTTCGCCTGGTTCGGTGGCGGCTACTTAGGGTTTAAAGCGGGCATTCTGTTTTACTCCTCCATTGCCATTCTGGTGGGCGTCATCCTTTTCTTTGCCATGAAAGGCAACGCGGAGGAGCCAGTGACAAAAGATGAGCAGGACAAGACTGAAAAAACTGGCTTCGGCAGTATATTAAAGAATAAAACGGTGTGGCTCATCGCCTTTAGCGTGTTCTGTGTTTACGCCGTGTATTGTGGCCTCACCTTCTTTATTCCGTTCTTAAGTAATATCTATGCATTGCCTATCGCGCTGGTTGGCGCTTATGGGATCATTAATCAATACTGCCTGAAAATGGTGGGTGGGCCGATCGGCGGTTTAATTGCCGACAAGGTTTTGCAATCGCCGAGTAAATATCTGTTTTATACCTTTATTATCAGCGCGATTTTCCTGCTGGTGCTGATTGTCCTGCCCCATGAGCAGATGCCAGTTTATTTAGGCATGATGTGTACCTTGGTGTTCGGTGCAGTGATATTTACTCAGCGGGCGGTGTTCTTTGCCCCCATTGGTGAAGCAGGGATCAGTGAGAAAAACACCGGTGCAGCGATGGCGCTGGGTAGCTTCATTGGTTACGCGCCAGCCATGTTTTGCTACAGCCTGTATGGCCACGTGTTGGACGCCAACCCGGGGATCGTGGGCTACCAGATTGTCTTTGGTTTAATGGCGGTGTTTGCCTGTGCCGGGATTTGCGTTTCGGCTCTGCTGATCAAGAATATTCGTCAAAAACGCCAGCCTGAAGCGTTACCATCTGCGTAACTTATCAATTTTAAATCAATTGGTTGCGCAATAAGTACTTCCCCTCACCCCAACCCTCTCCCAAAAGGAGAGGGAGCCGTCCTGCACTGTGTTGAGGTACAGGCAAAATGCAGCTTGTTCTGGATGGTTTGAAAAAACTGCGTGGTCTCTTTGAGTGAGGGCTGGTAGTCGGCGGCTAATGCAAAGATCTCCCGAACGCGCAAATAAACCCGGCGCTCGCTAGCGCGGATATCGCGGATGCGTTCCAGCATCTCGTCGAAATAGTCAGGTACAGCCGATGTTCCAACAGGCGGATTTTTCAGCCGCTCGTCGTCCATCACGAAGCCTTTGATCAGGTATTCCTGAAGGGTTTGGGTGGCCCACTGGCGGAATTGGGTGCCTCGGGCTGAACGGACGCGGTAGCCAACGGCGAGTATCATCGGCAAACTAAAATATTGAACCTGATAGTTTTTCCCATCACTGGCAGTTGTTCGGTAAAACCGAACAACTGAATTTTCGACCAGTTCACCGTCTTCAACGATATTCTTGATGTGTTCGCTGATGGTCGCTTTAGCTTTGCCGTATAGCTCGCAGATCATTGCCTGAGATAACCATAGGGTATCGCTTTCAAAGCGACATTCAACGCGCACTTTTCCATCGCCGCTGGCAAACATCACAAATTCGCCTGCCGGGGATTGGGTTAAGTGTTTATCTGCCATGCCGCCTCCGCTTTACAATGCTGTATCCGCTTAGTATGCCAGAGATAGCTGTTGGAGCTCATTACACGAATGGCGTTTATTTTGCGTGCAGCCACGCAGAAACAACTGCTGACGACGCTAGCCTGACCTTCGGCAAAACCCGCTATATGGGGACCACACGGTTGAGCTCGCTGACCTCGTCCTGGTTGAGGCAATTGTTTACCGTGGGTTATGCGCCCAACCGGGGTATCAAGAAACCCGCTCCGCGGCTGATAATCGATAGCGAAGATACTATCAAGGCTGGGTGGTTTATACCTAGCTCAGTATTTAACATTAAGCCGAATCGGAATGGATTGATAATAACCTAGACCTCTGATGAAGTAGAGATCCAACAGCTATTATTAGAGATAGAAGCTTATCCCAGTATCGGTGCCGTCAGGGTGAGAGTAAACCAGTGAAACCCCGGGGAGTCGTACCCGGATGAATATCTTTGGTGCTCAGCCTCAACGATATTACCCGGATATTTTGAGAGGTCATTAGCCCGACGAACTCTTCTCTCGGGCATTTTTTAATACATTGGTAAAATAGAATATTCTCAATGCCTGCCATTCTGGCAGAAAACACGAAAAGTCAAAAAAGTTACTTTCCGACGCTTTTAGGCAATATCAACTCGCGTTATACCAACGGTGAATTCGAAGAACCATCACTCCCTTTCATCCAGGCTCCGTTAAACCTTTCGGCATTGGCCGCCGTATAAAGAACCGTGTGTCGAATATTACGGTGCCCCAGGTAATCCTGAATCAATCGAGTGTCGTTACCGCGCTCGGCAAGATTATACCCGCAAGCATGTCGCAGCATGTGGGGATGGATAGGTAGAGGGAGATTGGCTTTTTTGCCATATTCTCGCAGTAATTGATAAAAACGCTGCCGGGAAAGGCGCCTCCCTTGCCGCGATAAAAACAGCCACGGTGACTGATTCCCCGGACGTGTCTCGCGCTCGGTCAGCCAGCACCCAAGGACGGTGTTCTCTTCCAGCAATAACGGATGGTTAGTGCTCAACCCTCCCTTCAATCGCTTGATACGTATCATTTTAGATAGAGGGTCATAGTCCGTTACTTTCAGTCCTGTCAGCTCGCTCACCCTTAACCCATGTACAAAGGCCATACTCACCATACAGTAATCGCGATACGAAACCCTGTCCCTTGAAATCGTTCTCAGCAGGCTCCGCACTTCTTCCCCGGTTAAATATTTACGTTTCATCACTACGCTCTCTTCGATTGAACTAAGAATATTCTTAGAAGAACGTAGCAACAATTTTCAAATTAAAATGAGATATATGATATGAAATTGAATATTTGTGACGTTCACCGCGTAACGTAGAGCGTTGATGAATAAATCAACTTCTCGTCGTCGTCATGTTAGCTACCCACATTCATGACGATGTCGCGCTCCCCCGTGGCACACACTTTCCCCTACAGCAGGCGGCAGCACGCAGGGAGGGTTCAATTCCCCTCAGTTCCAGATCATCTTATATAAGCCTTCATCAGAAGATGTGCGAAGTGGGAGAGGAGGTCACCCACATCCTGCGCCGGAAATTCCATCACCACGCAGCTCGCAGCAGCGAGAGATGCCAGCCACCATGCCCACTGGTTCATCGCCACCGCCGCTCTCACATTGTCGGGAGTGCATCGGTGCTCGTCTCCTCTTTGGCTTTGCTCGTCATTCTTTTTTTGTCGGGGCAAGGAGAGTTAACAAAGAGCGTATATCCTGCGCGCCCAGTTTCATTAATGCACTGAACCGCTGGCTGTAAACGGTCTTCACACTAACTTGCCGCGTTCTTGCCTGTTGTGGAACAGAGCGAAACTGCAGTGTTTGACGCAATACGCTGCGTTCGTGTTCTGTCAATTCGTGACTCATCCCCCCCCTCTCAGCCATCCATTCCTCTGGCGTGGCTAATACCGCACTGCACAGTGCCGGCAGAGAAAGCCGGGCGTCCACAATACGCACATTGGCCATTCCCATAGCGGTGAGCAGGGGCTGTACGCCCGCAACATCAAAGGGTGATAGCACCACCACCTGATGATAACGCTCCGCCGCGTACGGCATCACCTCACTCAGTTGCAACAACGCTATTAACGCCTCCCGGGTCAGGGACGGCAGCCGCACGACCAGGCACCGCACAATCTGATTATCTAATGCATAGGGCCACGTCATCTGTAGCGCCTCATCCAACGAACTGACACCGACGACACGCTTCCCCCCTTCCATAAAGGGAGGATGTTTTAACGCGGAATGCAGCCCCATACGGCCGTAGCTACAGGCATCAACACATGCCACAAACCAGCCGTGTGCCTCACCAGGCGCTGATGTATACCTAGCCAGGCCGGGCGCATAGTCATAGGTATAAAGTCGATTGCTTTGGGGGTCAGCCATATCTCTACTCTCCTTGCGAGCGACTCGCTGCAATCAATGTCATGCGCGGTGTTACCCGGCATTCACGGGAAAAGAAGCCAGTAAAATCCCAGTGCCAGCATGCCCATCCAGCCGGCCCCCAGCGCGCCGCAAAACATCATTTCTTCGGTCGGGGACAGTGCAACGCAGCGGCCGGCGTTAAACACGGCCACCAGAGTTGCCATGCCTAGCAGCAAGCTCAGCGAGTTTTGGATAGGTGGCGAAAGAGAAAACCCCGCTATCCGAGAAAGCCACACGGTACCAACCATGACTGCCCCGATGCGTAGCGTCCCAAATATCCCGTTATCCCCGCGCAAAAATCGCCAAAACCACAAGGCAGGTGCGGGTTGCAGGGGCGGTAATATCCACAACCCGCCAATCAGCAATGCCGTGATACCCAGCCACAGCATCGCCAGTACGGCCAGTGCCACCAAAAATGTCATGAACACACGCTCTCCATCACTTACTGCTCATCGCACTTGCCGTAATACGTTACCCATCGAGAAATAACGTCAACCGTATAAATTGAGATTCCACCATTACACAAAAAGCGCATATATTGGCGAAAGCTCTAGGCGTGTTGGCTTGCGGAGTTAAGAAGTAAAAACACTGAGCGCGCGTCAAACAATTTTCGCTCTACCAATCCCATCAGCCATGCCAGCTCGACTATCGATAACGTTCCTCTAGATGTCACATCCACCCGCCGCGCGGATGGCAAAAAACAGGTGTAATTAAGTAACTCAGCTTGATAAATACATCGTTAAAAAAAAGCCTGAAAAATAACAACATTCAGTTATCCAATGGTTAATCACCTTTATTTTCGTGTCGATTAAATGTATTCAGACTTCGGTTTTTGACGATTCTATAATGTTTAATAAAACAAAAAACAGAAAAAACAAACAGTATACCAGCAGCAATAATCTCCCACATAGAATGCCCTTGGCCTGATATTTAGGCAAACACATAAAAATACAGCACAGCAATCCGCCAGGGGCGCCAATACGTCACATTAGGTATGAAAACCTCATCGGCAGCCGTCATTCAATGTGGGATGAGGTTAAAAGTGGTAGCGCACACCGGTATGCAGAGAATGCAGTTGCATCTTAGAATGCACATCGCCATCCCCTTTGATGATACCGTTGGCCGCAGACCAATTCGTGGTAATGTCCCCCGCATCCGTATAGGTGTAACCCAGTTCAACAGAGACGTGTTCTGTCACATCCCAGGCAACGCCGGCTCCCAACGCCCAGGCCAGATTGGTCTTCTTGCTGCTGTAGCCTTCTTCGGCCAACGCCTGTCCGCCCACATTGCTGCTGGTCGCGATATTGTGACGCACGAATGCTGCCCCCACCCCTGCCATGACATACGGTGTAATGTCGTTGCCCAGCGGGAAGTCATAGAAGGCGTTCACCATCAATGTATTGACGCGTGTCTTCTGACGAACGTCGGCTGTCGCCGGTAACGCGAAGTTGTTTTTAGCATCCCCGTTCCAATAACCGTTGGCTGACGGTTTGAACGAGAAGTCTTTCTCGGATTTACCGAAGGTCTGGAAGGCCAGCTCAGCCCTGACAGGCTGCTGCCAGTCGTCAGCAAAGCGATAACCCACGGCAATCGACGGCGAGAACACAGAAGAGGAAGTATTCTCCAACTGCGATTTACCCATATCCCAGTTCAAAGCCCCTATCGTAGTCCCCGCTTCACTCGCCGTATTCTCCGAATTACGGAACTGTGATGCCCCGAGTTTGCCGGAAAGGTAAAAACCGGATGAAATTGTTTCCGCCATGGCTCCCGCCGACATCAGCGAAAAAATCACTCCTGACAATACGCGCATTTTCATTATCACTGCCCTCTGCCTCAAAAATTAGCTCTCAATATTTCGCTGTAAGACTCAGCACGCTCCGTGCACGCAAACAATTTTCCTGTCACGCCGGGCAAACCCGGTTTAGGCAGAAACGTGTTTGACTTCAAGCAAAGCGGTATTACTGATAATCCAGCGTAAATGTCGCCATTGAATTGGCCGTCCCCGCCGTGACGGCACCGCCTGCCCTGACATATCGGGCATAAAACGGGATCGATACGCCAGGAGCATTCATTGCAAACCCATAGGTAGGTGTGATGTAACCCGGAGCAATGCGTTTGCGGTTCCAATCCAGCAATTCCACACCAACGTTTGTTGCCGTACTACCTGCCGTTAGAGCGAATAACCCACTGTTATTAGCATGCGGCGTTCCACTCCAACTGACCTTGACGCCAGGTGTAGGTCCACAATCCTCAAGGTTGATAGTAAAGCGCGTTAACGGCATCACAGCCGGGGTTTCCACAAACTGTTTGGTCGCCCAAATACCCAGGTTTACCGTTTTGTCGATTGAGTCCGTGCTGAGTGAGCAGGCTGGATGTATCAACGTTGCGCGCATATAGAGGTTAATCACTCCCAAGTCCGCCCAGGCGGGTGTCAAGGCACTTAACCCCGCCACGAAAATAAGCGGACGAATAAACTTCACGCCCTTCCGATAAGGAGAACGGGTGATGGAGTCAATAGATAGCATTATTCATTCTCCATTTATCAGGGGAAGTCCACACGCAAATACGCTCGAGACGTTACTGGCCCTTCAGTCGGTTTATTACCGGTCACGCTGACGGGATAGGCCTGAATAGTGACGTTTTGACGCGCATTGCTATCCAGCACGAAAGGGATCACACTGGACAAATTATTTGGCACCAGTGGAGTTCCGTTATTATTAGTCACGCGGAACCCGACATCATTATTCTCATCCGAGACCACAATATTGCCATTGGTTTTATCCGCCTGCAGGCGCAAAGATAACTGAGCATTACCAGCAACATTGTCACATTCAACACTGATAACCCTCGATTTTGGCTGAACACCTAGAGCAATAGCCCCTGCATCTTTAAATGCACCAGAGGATACATTACCAAAGTTAATATCAATAACCTGGCCTGCATTTAACTTACATGACTGCGGCACGGTAATATTTACGTTAACAAAAATCCTGTCAGTAACCAATTGCTTACTAGCACAACCAGCAGGCCTACACCTCCCAGTCTCCACTAACAGTATTCTTTTGCTATATGATCCTCCAATCATTTTTTTATCTATTCTTAACTTCGCCTCATAGTGAGCCGCTGCTCTATTTGTAAGCTGCCCTTCATCAAAAACTTCAGGGTTACACGTATTGGCATTGCTAACTAAGCCATTCGATGGGACGAAAGATCTCCCACATGCACTTACACTACTAAGTGCAATTGAGATATAGTCATCAATCTTGGTATATTGCCAATCAGAATAGCTAGTACCAGCAGGAGGAATTGCCCCCCCCGAATAAGCAGACCAGCCCTGCTCTTGGCCTGCAGAATGTCGAATACTGATATCAAGCCGAGGAACATTGTTGCTATTAACCGTCATTCCAACAACGTTATCGTCAGAGGTTAAGTTACGACTAATCTCCACTGTCGAATCGCCACACCCAGAAACACAAGAAAGCGCATACGCATGACCATTTAAAATGAAAAAGAATATAGCTGCCTTCAAGATATAATATTTAAACATTGCATGTCCTCGCAGTTATATCACTGCCTTGCAAACTACAGACACCCAGCACGCGCATAACTGATGCCGCGCTTCTCTGCGTCTTTGCCCAACTGGTAGCTCACCGTGCATTGCTGCGATGCCGCATGACCCCAGACCACGTTCAGTTTGCCGTTAGGTTTCAGGCCCGACATGAATACCTGACCCGCATCACCCACGATGCCACCACCGCCACCCGTTTCGTCGCTCACCGACGCCCCAAACGGAACCGGTTTGCCATTACGCTGCGTCAGCGTGATTTTCGCCCTGGCACCGATGCGCGCATCGAAGTTGGCTCGTACCAGAGCGCCTTTGGTTGGCACCACGTTGGTGACAGCATTGTCCAGCTCGGCGTTGTCTTGTAGCGTGGTCGTATCCAGCGCAATACGGTTCGCCCGGTAAGAAGTGGCATACGGCACCACCGCATACCCCCGCCAGTCGGTGCTCACCCCTGTCGCGTTCTGCACCCGAACGCTGTCTGCGCCCGGCGCCTTTACCAAGACGTTAGTGTCACCCAGCGGCTGGCTGAGCGTTACGCCGTCCGCATGCGCCACCACCCCACCGCTCAGGCCGTAGTTCACCTGCTGGTAGTGTTTGCCGTAGCTGTAACCAATATTGCTGTTTGCATAGCGCCCCTGATAGCTCAAACTCGCCGTACCGGTCGCACCGCCGCCCTTCGTGGTGTGGCCCTGCTGCACGCTATAGCTGAGGTTATTGTCATCCAGTAATGTGCCACTGACACCCGCCTGTTGAGCAACCTTGTTGTCCGCGTCATGCGTCACCGAATACGTGGCGTAAGCCGTGTTGGTCGAGTTGGTGATATCGCGCGCCTTGCCCGTCCCCGTCAGCCAGCGACTGAGTGGTACCGAGACGTTGAACGCCACGCGGCGGTCCGCATCGCTCAGGCCCGGGCTCTTGTTCCACGACCAGTTCAGGTTGTAGTTGATGTCTTCCCAGTTGCCGCTATACCCCACTTGCCACAGTTGGTCTTTCTCACCGGTCCGCCAGTAGGTCTGGTGGCTGCCGGTCACGTACGCCGTGCCCACATCAAACACTTGCTGGCTGATGTTGAGTTGCAGCCGCCCTTTCTTGCTGTAATACAGGTTGTGGTAGTCCAACAGCTCCGGTTTCGTATCAACCGGGCCGTCCTGCGTCTTCAGGCGATATCCTTCCATCTGGCGCCACGCCGTTTCGCTCAGCGTGTAGAATCCCTGGGTCGAGTATCGATAGCCCAGCAACTGGAAGTTGGTGCCGTAATCATTCAGCGACTTGGCGTACAGGAAGCGCAGAGACTGCCCTTCTTTTTGGCTGTCGTCAGGCAGCACGCTGCGTGCATGCGTCACGTCCGCTGAGACTGCTCCCCAGTTACCCAGGTTTTTACCTGCACCAAACGCAAAGGACTGGTAGTTGTCCGACAACTGGGAGCCGCCATACATCGTCACCCCGGCCGGTAGCCCCCAAATAAGCGTCCCCTGCCAAAAGTCCGGCGAGTCCTGCAGGTCAGAGCCGGAACGGAACTCACCGGCCGTCAGGGCGTACTTCACCCGCCCCTCACGTTGCAGTACCGGCACCGCCGAATACGGCACGGTGAACTGGCTGATGGTACCGTTATTTTCACGCACGGAGACCTGCAGGTCGCCACTGGTTGAGGTCGGGAACAGATCGGTGATTTCGAACGCCCCTGCCGGTACGTAGGTCTGATAAATCTCATACCCGTTCTGTCGGATGGTCACCTGCGCCGGGCTGTTCGCCACGCCACGAACGGTCGGCGCAAAGCCGCGCATGCTGTCCGGCAGCATACTGTCATCGCTGGCAAGCTGCACACCGCGGAAACCGACGCCGTCAAACACATCCCCTTCGGTGTAACTGTCACCAATCGTCAAGGCGCTCTTGAGTGGAATGATGCTGCGCTGCGCATAGGTGCTGACGTTACGCCAAGTGTTGTTACGGTAGCGCCCATTTTCGCTGTAATTCCAGGTACTGTAATTACGCAGTCGCCACGGCCCGATGTTCAGCCCGCTGTTCAGGTTCAGGAAATAGCTGTTGTAATTGGCGTCGCTTTGGGTGTTCTTACTGTTGCTCCCCGAGAAGCTGTAGTTCAGCAAGCCGGCCGTGATGCCGTTGTCCCAACGCTCAGGCGGAATATATCCCCGAACGTTATTCCTGAACGCCGCCTGAGGAATGCTGATATCAAGACGCTGGCGCTCAAACTCGAAGCGTGTCTGCGCCTTGTCAAACGACGCAGGCAGGTCGGCACATTGATCTCCCGTCAGCTTCAGCAGCGCTGGCGACGCCTGAATGTTAACATCCTGCTTCTCCAGCCAGGTACGAGACAGGCAAGGCACCAGACCAGTGTCGTCCGCCCCTTTCCGGCCTTTTTCCAACGCATCAAACCGCACATCCTGCGTGCCGATATATTCCTCATTGATGTAGACCTCAACACGGTACATTCCAGCCGGTTGGCCTTCCCCTTGCGCAAAACGGGATAGATCCGCTACTTGCGAAGCATCGCCGGAGAGAAACGCCGGGTTGAAATACTCTTCCGCGTAGCTAAAATTCACACCCAGCCCCATCATGGCAAAGCACGGAAGCAGAGATAGTTTGGCCCACACGGCATTTTTCCTGAAATACGCCGGCAGCTTGAAATACTGCATAACTTACTCCTCTGGCAGCACAAACGGGCAGTCGCTATTTGCTGACCGCGCACTGTTACTTAATTCTGATATTCAGCTCCTGCCGTCAGACTTTACCCGTCAGTTAATCTGAACCTTGGTTGCAGGCGTATTGGCACCGTAATCGTTAATTGTTTGATAGCTTAATGTTCCCGTTGCCACCCCGTTCGGCAGCGCCACGTGCGCACTGGATTTTGGCGGCACCATCGTGGTATCGACATTCCGACCACCAATGGACATATTCACCAGCGTCACATAAAACGGTGAACCATTACTGATATTCAGCGAATCACCGCTGCGGTTAAATTTCAGCATGGAAGGCGCATCCGCCGACTTTTCCGTCAACCCGGCTGGGCGAACAAACAGCTTTATGCGTGCCAGCACGGCAATTTGCAGAACATTATTATCCTTGACCTCGTCCTTATTGATTGACGGGATCGCCTTGTTGTTCAGCCAATATAATGTCTCGCGATCCTGGGGCAGTTTTTCACCGCTATAAATAATACGCAGTGTGTTTTCACTTTTCGGTTTGCTGACAAATAACGGCGGTGTAACAATAAAGTCCTCCGTTTTTTTGCCCGCTTCATTCTCCACCCAGGTCTGAATCAAATACCGGTTATGTTCATCACTGTTATTGACCGCCAGCGAAACCTGTCGCGCATCTGCCGGATAAACCACACGCGTAGAGCCAAGCGCAATACCGCCCGCCCAGGAAAACGACGGCAGCATTAACAACGCGGTGAGACCGGTGACGGCAACGGCTTTTTTAAATTGGAAAAAATAAGAATAAAACACGGAAACCTCACTTTTACTCATTCCGCACCCGGTAGGCATGCCGGTATAGAAATATCGTCGTGATTATTGATAGGTGAGAGCGAACCAGGTAAAGGCATCGGCATTCCCCCCGGTCACCTGACGCGATGTAGCCCGATAGCGCGCATGAAAGCGCAAACTGTTATCACCTTCATGCAGTCGGCTCCAGACGCGCGGCTGAGTATTAGGCGCGATAATTTGCCCTTGCTCATCAAACAGCGCCAACCCGACCCCCGTGGCCGCATTCCCCCCCTCCCCGGCTTTCAACACCAGTGGATCCTTGCCATCCGTGACACCAAAGAAAGTCACGCCGACCTGGTCACTGACGGCCGTGCTGCATTCCGTTAAACGGATACTGAAGCCAACCGGCGACGTCAAACTTCCCACTCCGCTGAACTGGTTGCTCCGCAATTGCCCCATGTCTACCGTCTGATTTTGGCTATCGGTAGCAACCGTACAGGCTTCCGCCGTCAGCGAACCGCGAAAATGAGTGATCCCACCGTCAATCACGACGTGATGCCGATCCCCTGCCAGGGCATCGCCGGACGCCATGAGCAGGAGCACGATCCCTGCGCACAACTGTTTTCTGTACACTTTCGCCTCCTGTTTATCGGTAAAGACCGCCGTTACCGGCGGTCAACATGTCACAGGACAAAAAATCAGTTGTATTCCATCTTGAAGGTCGCATCCGCGTCCGCTTCACCCGGGGTGACGGCGGTTTTGGTGGACTTGTAGCGGGCGGTGAAGCTCAGCACGTTGGAGCCATCAACCAGTTTCTGTGCCGTTGAGAACACGGAACCGTCCGGCTTCAACACTTTGCCGGTGTGATCGGAGATTTCAATGCCCACACCAGATGCGCTACCGGCGGCACCACCAGCGATATTACTCACGGTCAGTACAGTCGAGTCGTTCGCATCCAGGCTGCCATAGAATGAGGCTGCCGCTGTGGTTGACACGCTGGTATCACAGTCTTCCAGCTTGATGGTGAACGGCACCGCATTGGAGCGTGCACCTACAGAAGTAAAGTTAGCCGTGCGGAACTGACCCATCTTCACGGTTTGATCAACGGAGTCCGCGCTAACCGCACAGGCCGCGTTGACAATCTGGCCGGTGAAGTGAACGGTACCGCCGGTTACAATTGCCGCTGACGCCACGGTGCCTGCGGACAGCAATGCCAGTCCCAGAACAGATTTGATAAAACGCTGCTTGCTCAACATACGTAAAGTACTCCTTACTTAAACCTTGTTAATTTCGATAGAAAAAATCGACGACACCATGTCGTATCCGCCCCCGACATCCGGCAACTGAATCTCACCGTCACTGTCTAAAAGGCATCATTCCAGTTAGTCAATTAGGACCATTTTGACTATCTCGTTTTAAAGCAGACGAATTACCCAATTCGCACCAAAATGGTGAAGTAAAACACCTGTAATATTTTGATTTTTAATAGATAAAACTATTATTTAATTTTTAAAAATAAGACTAACAAAAGGAATTAAGTAAAGGATGTGGATTCAAGATGAGGAAAAAAATGAGGGAAATGACAATCAGGAGAAAAAGACAAAACACTTTTGCCTTTTTTTACAACAAGGTATAAATGAAATAGTGGAGATGTAAAAAAATATTGCGCTTTTCAAAAAGCCAATCTAGAATGACTTTAACAGTTTGGTCCTATTTGTCTCCCTCGCAGTTTAACTTTTCCTTGCCACACCCCTTCGAAGCGTTCAGCGTTGCTGGCCGTGTAACTGACCGTATGACGAATATTACGGTGCCCCAGATAGTCCTGTATCAGACGCGTATCAATGCCCCGGTCGGCCAGCGCGAAACCGCAGGCATGGCGAAGCATATGCGGATGCGATACCACGGGGATATTGGCCTGCACCCCAAATCCGCTGATAAGTTGGTACACCCGCTGGCGTGACAGTTGACCGCCTTGGCGAGACAAGAATAACCAGTCGCTCTCTGCCCCCGGCTTGGTCTTGCGGATTTTTAACCAGGCGCGTATCGCTTTTATTTCGTTGTTCAGCAGCGGATGATTGGTGCTAAACCCATTCTTCATCCGCCGGATATACAGGCTCTTCGCCTGCAGGTCCATGTCCGACAGCCTCAATCGACAGACCTCACTGACGCGAAATCCGTGGATAAAGCTCATGTACACCAGACAATAATCCCGTTCCGGATTTTTGCTCTCCTTCGCACAGTTCAAGAGACGCTCCACCTCTGACTGCGTCAAATGCTTTCGTTGATTCATACTACCTCTTCAAACACTCGAGACTCATTTCACATCGCGAATTATCCTGCCTTTATCCCATGTGAAACACTTGAAAGCACCGTGATGGTGCGCTCATTCCCTTGATTACCGCAGATGAACAGCTCAGAGCATCAAATCAAAAAGTTACTTAAAAACAAGATAAATAGCCAGCCAACGACCAGCTTGCAGGATTATATCATGGCGGGTAGGGTCGCACTGTGACTTCTTTGCTGGCGACCCCGCGTAAAGGATAGCGTAGCGACTTCGTTAGGGAGCAGGTAATGGCGTAAAGACCATCTCGGGCACACATCCGCTGGATGCCAGTGGCGGCAGGCTATCGGCAGCGCGACGTAGCGTAAAGGTGGAGGGAAAAACGTCATCACTCCACACGGCCAACTGTTTTCCCTGGCGCAATTTCTCCCAGGCGCTCGCAAACGCCCGCAACCCCGTGGAGGACGTCAGCTCATTCACCAACACCGCTTCGCCACCATCCACAGAGATAAATAGCAGCACGGGTTGCGTCTCAAAGTCATGGTTGGTGAAGCGCTGCCCCTCTTCATTGACATAAATGACATAAGGCGTGCCGTTGGTGGTGCAAATCAGGGTAAAACTGGATAGCCCATCCCCTTTCACTGTATAGGCAGTGGCGCGCCCCCACTTTTTATCCCCTTCGTAGGCATTGAGCGGCGCCATCGCGCCCAACAACATTCCCACTACGGTCACCATAATACGTTTGAACATTCACTCTCTCCTTGTTGGCAATGATTACGCCTCTCCTCTCACGACTTCAACCGCGCTTCGCTGAGACAACACGTGACACATGGCGCAACATGGCAGAGTCATGTTGCTTGACCGCCTCGATGGCGAGCAAAAAAGCAACACAACCAATTGCAACGTTAGTTTATTATGAACAAATAAACTAATAACCTATGGTGACTAATTGTTAGTTTGTTTTACCTGATGCGCATTTAAGACGTAAATAAACCGGCCGGAGCCGGTTTGAGTTCGCTGACCTCGTCCTGGTTAAGGCCATGCAATGAACGCTTTATCAATACCCCCAGATTGATGCTAAAAGATCCCCCTTTATCCCTATGCGGCTCACAGATTCATTACTCGCCGTTATATTTCGACTTCTTTCAAATGTATACATCCTGTAATCTATTAAGAAAATACTAACTATGGTGGGCGTATGGCAGGGAAAGCCGTGATTTTACAAGGCGACAAAACCTCTCATGGTGGAGTCGTGTTACAGGGATCGTCTGTGATGCAGTTCTGCGGAACAAACGTAGCACTGGTGGGGCATTTGGTTTCCTGCCCGCTATGCAAAGGGGTTTTTCCCATTGTCACTGGCGCAGAAACCGCACTGGTCGGTGGGGTGCCTGTGGCGCTGGAAGGCATGAAAACCGCCTGCGGAGCCGCCCTTATTGCTTCACAACATGAATGTAATGCCTGACGGCAACGTCGTTCAGCGCTAATCACTCCGCCAGAAGCGGCAGAGTCGCAAAATAATGGACAAGACTCTTTACCAGGGAGCAAGGATGCCGTGGCTACGTTAGATACGCTACAGACCGATTCAGACATTTTCCCACCGCGCACCTCACTTGCCGCCGGGCTGCTTGCGACGCTGAACGGCAGTGAATATGCGGTGAGCCACGCGGACATCGCACTGCTGCTGCGCGCCCTGCCGGAACAAGGCCGTGGTGTCACCCTCACCATTCTGCTGATTGATCGCCTGCTGCGGGAGCTGGATCGGCACCTGAGTGCCCAGATGGATGCGATCCTGCATGCTCCGGCGTTTCAGCGCCTGGAATCGACCTGGCGCGGGCTAGCCCTGCTGGTCGATAACATCCCGTTTCACGAGAACATTCAGCTGACGCTGCTCCATGCCACTCAGGAAGAGCTGCTGGCGGATTTCGAATTCTCCCCAGACATTACCTCCTCTGGCTATTACCAGCATGTCTATTCGGCAGGCTACGGCCAGTTTGGTGGGGTGCCGGTAGCAGCGGTGATTGGCTGCTATGATTTCACCCCCGGTGCCGCCGATATCAAACTGCTGCACTACCTCAGCGTGGTCAGCGCCATGGCGCACGCGCCGTTTCTTTCGGCGGCAGACGCCACCTTCTTCGGCGTTGATTCATTGGCCGACCTGCCCGCCATTCTTGATTTGGATGCGGTCATGGCTGCACCGACACATCTGCGCTGGCAGGCACTCAGAGCTACTCCGGATGCCCGCTATTTGGGGCTGACCGTGTGCCGTTTCTTGCAGCGTGAGCCTTATACCCCGGCGTCACAGCAGGTCCGGCAATTTGTCTATCAGGAACAGATTGCAACACATCAGCACCTGCTGTGGGGCAACAGCGCCTTTTTACTGGCGCTCTGCCTGGCGGGCAGCTTTGCCCGTTATCGCTGGTGCCCGAATATTATCGGGGCGGAGAGCGGCGGAGCGTTCCGTAACCTGCCCGCTCGCTACTATGCGGCGCTGGGGCGTTGGCAAGAGAAGATCCCAACCGAGACGCTGCTGTCGGACCAGTGGCAGTACCGCTTGTCGATGGCCGGGTTTATTCCGCTTGGGGTGCGCAAACAAGGGCAGGACGTGGTGTTTTATTCGGCCAACTCAATCCAGTCGCCGCAATATACCGACCTCACGCCTGAAGGGATGAACGCCCGGGTCAATGACCAACTGGGGGCGCAACTGCCTTACCTGTTTATCATCACCCGGCTGGCGCACACCATCAAGGTATTGCAGCGTGAGCGGCTGGGTAGCTGGCGCAATCGGGGAGACCTGCAGCATCAGCTCAACAACTGGTTAAAACGCTTTGTCTCCGATCAGGAGAACCCACCAGCCAGCGTACGCAGCCGCCGCCCGTTACGCGCTGCACGCATTGAGGTGCAGGAAGTCGCGAATGATCCCGGCTGGTATCTGACACAGCTGCATGTGCAGCCGCATTTCAAACACATGGGCTCCAACTTCGTCCTCGCCTTGACCGGGCGCCTGGATAAATAACCTCCAAGACAGGATGTCTTCAGCATGAACCGGGATAAACATCGGCAATTCCCTCCAGCCCGTCGGCGCAAAGCGCTACACCAGGCTGCCGAGGTGCTGCAACAAACACATGCCCCGCTGGTTTCCTTCCTGACCGCACCCAACCACGATCCCGATGTGGAGCGGCAATTGGAGGGCATGGCCTGGATGACCGGGCAGTTAGAGGGGCAGTTGGCAGACCAGCTACCGAACCTCACCCACCATATGCTGGCCCTGCTGTGGCCCTATTTTCTGCGGCCCACTCCCAGCATGACCGTGCTGGAATGGCAGCAGGATTACCTGTCAGATCCCGCGCAGGCTTGCCCCCAGATCGCCAAGGGGGCCACGGTGGTCAGTATCCCGCTGCCGGTGACAACCGGTAAGGAAACGCTGCGGTGCCATTTTCGCACCTGCCGTGATACCCGGCTGTGGCCGTTACAGGTGCAGGCGGTAAGCCGCGAGCAGCGGCACGGCCATGACAGCCTGTGCCTGCAACTGGTCACCACGGCGGATCGGCCGCTGGATCTCACTAGCCTGAACGGCCTGCGGCTGTATCTGGGGGAAGACCTGCACACCGGGCAACAACTGCATTTGTGGCTGAGTGAATACCTGGGCCACGCCACGCTGGAAGTGGGGGGAAAGACGTGGCCGCTGCCTGAACTGGCGCTCACCCCGGTCGGTTTCAACGACGAAGAGGCGCTGCTGCCGTGGCCACAGAATGCCGATCCCGGCTATCGCCTGCTGCAGGAGCACGCCTGTTTCCCCAACGCCTTTTTATTTATGGACGTGACGGGCTTCCCTAGTCTACCTCCGCTATCAGCCTCTCACGGCTTTACCCTGCGGTTCACCTTCTCCCGGCCTTTACCGTCCGCCCTGGTTATCAACCGCCAGACGGTGCGCCTGCATTGCACGCCCGCCATCAACCTGTTTAGCCACTACGCTGACGGAGTCAGCCTCGATGGCACGCAGTCAGAGCTGCCGTTATTCCCCAGCGTGCGCCATCCCGAGGATTACGACGTGTTCTCGGTAGATGAAGTGACCGGCGTATCAGCCCTGAGTGATACCCCCTGCCGCTATGCGCCGTTTGAGCGTTTCAGCCAGCAACAAGACGCGGGGTATTACCACGTGCGGGTCACCTCATCGCCCGTGGGGGGCTTGAACCATCACCTGGCGTTGATCCGCCACGGAGAAAACCTGGACAACCTGCCGCCGGAGTCGGTGTCCGTACGGCTCACGTGCAGCCACCGCCGCTTGCCGTTGCACCTGAAAGTAGGAGAACTCCGCCAACCGGCCACCGGCTGCCCGCCGGGGGTTCGTGTGCACAATATCACCCGCCCGTCGGTCCCCCTTAGTCCGAGGTTGGATGCCACCTTGCAGGCGGCCCTGCTGCGTAATCTCTCGTTGAACAGCCGCTCACTGCTGACGCTGACGGCGCTGCGGCAGGTGCTGAGCGCCTGCGATCTGCCCGCCTGGCACAGTGAACTGGCGGCAGGGGTCTCCCGGCGGCGCAGAGCGGGGTTACTCAGCCTGACCGTGCGCCCGGCTGAACGTCATATCGACGGTGTGCCGATCGATGGCCTGGCTTCGGTGCTTACGGTGCGGCTCCAAGGGGCGTTTGACTCAGAAGGCGAGCTCTATCTGTATGGCCGGGTACTGGCACGGTTCCTGGCCCAGCGCGCCAGCGTCAACCATTTCCATACCCTCACCGTGGTTAACCAAGATAATCAGGAGTCTTACCGCTTTCTATGATCCCTAGTGCAGAGCAGGAGCAGCAGCTCCAGGTTATCGCCGATAACGTTAGCCAGTATGACTTCTACCGCCTGGTGGAAGGGCTTAACCGGCTGGCAGGCATCGATCCGGCCCGCACGCTCGGCCTGCCACCGAACCGGGAGGCGTTGCGTTTTACCGCCGCTGCCGGATTGGGCTTCGCCGCCAGCGATGTGGTGGCGTTGCAACATGAACCGGGTGGGCCGCTGCGCCTGGAGGTGAGCTTTCTGGGCCTGCAAGGCAGCCAGTCGCCCCTACCCTATTACTACCTGGATGACATTGCCGGGAGCACAGCGCAGGGAGAGACGCGGCTCAACGATTTTCTAGCCGTGTTCAACCATCGGCCCCTATCGTTGGCGCACCAGATTTGGCGCAAATACCGCTATGAGATCACCTTCAAACCGGGGGGCCGCGATGCTACCTCGGGGCGTATTTTTGCCCTGATAGGCCTGGGCCATCCGCAGACGCGAGAGCAGTTGGGTATCAACGCCGAAGCCATGCTGGCCTACGCCGGTCTGCTGGCCTCACCGGGCCGTTCGCCAGAAGTGATCGCTCGCCTGGTCGGCCACTTCTTTTCACTCCCGGACGTGACGGTGCAGTCTTGTATGCCCCACGTCATGACGTTGAGTGACGAGCAGCAAAATCGCCTGGGGCAGGTCACCGCCGTGCGCGGGCAACGCCATCAACCCCGTTCGCTGCTGGGGGGCAACTTTGTGATCGGCAGCCGAATGCGCGATCGCAGCGTCAAATTTCAGCTGTCGATCAATGAACTCACGCAGGAACAGTACCTGTCGTTTTTACCTGACGGTAAGCAGCATCGCCTGCTGGTCAATTTTGTCGAGTACATCCTGCGCGAACCGCTGGTCTGGGATCTGCGCCTGACGCTGGCACGGCATCAGGCGGGGGGGCTGAAGCTCGGCGACACACAACGGACCCAGTTGGGGTGGACCACCTTTGTGGGGCAGCCCGAAGAGAAACCCTACACCCTGTTGCCTGTGCGCAGGTAGCCAACGTCAAGGATTGATATGAACTTTACCGATCATCTCAGAGAGGAACATGCCTACCTGCGTGCGCTGGCGGACAAGGTGGGGCAGGAAACCCCTTCACTGGCCGCGCAACTGGGCCGCCATGCGGGCGATCCGGATGTGGAATGCCTGATCCAGGGGGCGGCAATGCTGAATGCCGGGCTGCGTCAACGCCTGGAGGACGGCTTCCCCGAAGTCACGCAGGGGCATCTTGCACGTACCTGGCCCTTCCCCTTGCGGCCTATTCCGGCCTGTGGCGTGGTGAACGTCAGCGCCAAAGCTAGCACGCTGGATGCGCCGTTAACCTTGCCCGCGGGAGAATCGCTCTCCCTGTTGTCCGATGGACGTACGCAGGTGTTCCAGACCTGCCATGCCTTGACGCTGCAACCGCTGGCCCTGATTGACCGGCAGTTGCTGGTCACCAACTCCCACAGCGAGATCCGCCTGACGTTTCAGTATCAGGGGCCGGGTGACACTTGGCCAACCCAGCCGCTGTCGCTATTTCTGGGTGACGATCCACAGGTGGCGGCGACGCTGACCCTGTGGTGTGAACAACATCAGGACCGGCCCGTGCTACAGGTGGAAGGACGACAATGGGTGCTGGAGACGGTGTTGTCCTCCCCACGGCCCACTGCGGATAACCGCATTCTGCCGCACGAGGGGGAAACCACCTGGGCGCTGCAGAGCCTGGCCGAATACCTGTACCTGCCCCATGTGAATGATTTCCTGACGCTGGATTTTGGCCCGATGCACTCAGGGCTGACGTTGGGGAACAGCCGTACCTTTACCGTCATCCTCACGTTCAACGGGGAGATCCCACTCACCCAGGCCCAACTGGCCTCGGCTTTTATGCTGCACTGCGTCCCGGTGATCAGCCTGGCGGCACAGAAAAGCGCCCCCATACGGCTGCTACCCGGGCAGAGCGTTTACCCGCTGCCGTATGCCGACGATCGCTGGGTGTATGCCATCACCGGCGTCAGCATGCTGGAAGAGCCGGATACCCTGCGGCGGGGCCGACGGGTGCACTTCCAGCCCGACAGCGAACTGACGCCGGGATCGCGTTATGCACCCGACGCCGGGTTGGCGCTGTTTTACACCGTCCGGGTCAGCGGTGATGTCCTGGGGCGGATGCAGCATGAGCTGGTGCTGTGCAACAGTGCCGGGGAGCCGCTGACCGAGCCCCCTTGCCGGGCCGTGGTCTGCGATTTGCTCACCACCTCGGCGCAATCACCCACGTTACCGCTTGGCTCCCCTTTCCTGCTCGGCATGGCGGTGACCGACACCTTGGACGTTACTACCGTCACCCGATTTTCGACCCCGTACCCGGCGGTGGTGGACAGCCATCACCATTGGCGGCTGATGGCCTGCCTGTCGTTCAGCCCCGCGCTTCTCAACCACCGGGAAACGGTGCAGCGGGCGATCGACGATTTTTGCCTGCACGCCCGGCACAACCTGCCCCAGGTCCGGCACATTCGCCGGGCGGTGGAGGGCATCACCGCCGTCAAGACCGAACCGGTGAATACCCTGATGGGGGAACGGCTGCGGCGCGGTTTGCAGATGACCCTGACGCTCGATGACCAGGCGTTCGACAGCCCCGGCGAAGCCTACACCTTTGCGGCGGCGCTGAGCGTCTTCTTTACCCATTGCCTGACCACCAACAGCTTCCTGCTGCTGGATGTGATAACCGAACCTTCACAGCGGCGCTGGGCATTGCCCCTGGCGCGCGGCCAACGAGCCATGATGTGAGACACCACAAGGAGTGAACGATGGACAGCGGATTATTTTTCAGCAGCCAACTCGGTGAACTGCCTCCGGACACCTTTGACGTGGCCGGTTTTACCCTGGAAGAAGGGTTGTCGACCCTGTTTACCCTGACGGTGAACCTGGTCAGCACCCGGTCAGACATCGAACTGGAAGCACAGTTGCTGCAGCCGGGGGCGTTGACCGTCACCGTCAGTGGCAAGGAACAGCGCACGATCCCAGGGCTGATTGCCAGCCTGACTCAGGGGGAAAGCGGTTTTCGCCGCACCTACTATCAGGCGGTGATCCGCCCGGATGTCTGGGTACTGAGCCTGAAACAGGACAGCCGGATCTTCCATTTCCTGTCGGTGCCGGACATCGTCAATCAGGTATTGGACGAACACCGCATCCCTTACCAGAGCCATATCCAGCAGACCTATCCGCCGCGTGAGTACGTGACCCAGAAGCGCGAAAGCGACCTGGACTTCATCCTGCGGCTGATGGCCGAGGTGGGGATCAGCTTCTGGTTTGAAGATAACGAACTGGTGTATGGCGATTCGCACCTGAGCATGACGGAAGGTATCCCGCTGACCTTCAACCCGCATATCCAGTCGCCAACCCAGGGCGACATCGCCCATCGGCTGACCCTGGGAGCGTTCATGCAGTCACGGGAAAGCGTGCTCAAGGACCGTGAACACCGGCGGCCAGACCATCCTCTGCAGTTTAAGCAGAGCGACCCTGCATTGGGCGGTGAAGCCACCCAGTACTCGGTATTTGAGAGCTATGGCCGTTATCAGGATGACCAGACCGGGCCGCAGCTCAGCACCGTGCGGCTGGAGGCCATGCAAGCGGGCACCCAACAGGGCGCAGCAGAAACCAACAGCATCCGGCTGATGCCGGGCACAATTTTTACCTTGCAGGGCCACCCGGTGCAGGCGCGTAACGATCGCTGGCAGGTGATCACCGTCAGCCACCGTGGGGAGCAGCCTGCCGCGCTGGAAGAAGAAAGTAACGGCAGCGGCACCACCTTCACCAACTCGCTGACCTTTGCGCCGGGGAATATCGACTGGCGACCAAGCTACCGTTACAAACCGCTGGCTGACGGTGACGAGGTGGCCACGATCGTCGGGCCCAAGGGCGAGGAACTGTACGTCAACGAACTAGGCTGGGTGCGGGTGCATTTCCACTGGAACCGTTACGACCCGGCGGATGAAAAAGCCTCCTGCTGGGTGCCGGTCTCCAACCAGTGGGCGGGGGACGGCTTTGGCTCGGTGACGCTGCCAAGGATTGGCCAGGAAGTGCTGATCAGCTACCTCAACGGCGACATCGATCGTCCGGTGGTGAGCGGGCGTTACTACAACGGCCTGAACAAACCGCCGTACCCGCTGCCCGCCAACAAGACCAAATCGGTCTGGCGCACCAAATCGCACAAGGCAGAGGGCTTTAACGAACTGTCGTTTGAGGATGAGGCGGGCAGCGAGGAGATTTACCTGCACGCGCAGAAAGACCTCAAGGCTCTGGTCAACAACGATGCGCACTGGGACATTCGCGCCAACCAGAGCAGCAAGATTGGCGGCAACAGCCTGAGCGAAATCGAGGGCAACCGGGAAAGCCGCATCAAGGGCGAACTCACCCTCCACACCAGCGGCAAAAAGTCCGAACTGGCCGACGGCGAATCCCATTTGCAGGTTGGCAGCGCCTATGTGGTGAAGGCTGGGCAGGAAGTGTCGGTAGAAGCCGGGGCCAAAATCACCCTCTCGGCGGGCAGTGAGCTAACGCTCAAGGCCGGGGGCAGCTTTATCAAACTGGCACCGGGGGCCATTTTCACGTCGTCATCGTTGCAGGTAGGCAGTGGCTCTGCGGGCAGCGGACAAGGCGTCAACCTGAAGATGCCGGGTGTGGTGCCGTTGTTGGCGGCACCCACGCTGATCCAGCAGGGAGTGCTTAGTAGTGATGCCCCTTATTGCGAAGAGTGTGAGAAATGTAAAGCCGGAGGTTGCCCGATAGATGAGGCCCCTGCCAAGCCGAGTGCCCAAGGCGCAAGCAGCGGCTTTGTACCGCAATCCGGTGGAGCGATGCCAGCAACGGCCAGTGTCTCTCAAGGGATGCCCGGCAGTGGCTGGGCCTCGACAGGCGGTGTTTCTCAAGCGTTGCCTAACGTTGGTTCGCTGCCTATCAGCGGGCTGACCTCAATGGTTAACGCAGGCAACCTGTCCGGTGCCACGGGTAAAGACTATTTGAATATGCTCGGCGATCGGCTTAAAGGCTCGCAATCTGCTGATGTAGAAGAGCTATTCAAAAAGATGGGCAAAAAGTCATGAGCAAAAGATCCGTTTTTTTGTTCTCGGGAGGAATGGATATCGTCCTCTTCGGCACGCTAGCTGGCCTGGCGCAGCCAGTTTAAGGCCGTTCTTTAATCAAGGAGAAGATGACCATGTCAAATCGTGTACAGGACTGGGTAAGAAACACGGCGGGTACACCGTTGTATGCCATCCTGGCCAATACCCATGGTGCGCAAGGCATCAAAGCCTATTACCGTGAGGACGGTAGCCGCACGCCGCACGGGCTTTACGCCAATACGCCCTATGCCAACTGGTTTGAAGTGATGCCGGTGCTGGTGCAACTTAACGAAGGCAGCCCATTCTTACGCTGGGTGGCAGAAACCCCTTTACGCAACTGGGGCTGGCTGGCACGTTCGCCGTTGCCGCAGGCTGCCCTGGCGACCCACCTTGCCGGTTTGACGCAGGTGATCATGCCCAGCGGCAAAGCGGTGTTTTTCCGCTATTGGGATGGGCGTTATCTGCCAGCTTACCTGCGCTACTTTGGCGATGAGTGGCGCACTATCCTGCCGGTGTTCTCCGATTACTGGGTGAACGGCGAGGGTTTTACCTGCCCAGTGGATCCTTCTGCGCAGGCCCAGATTAGCCCCTGGTGGCTGGTGCCCCAAGGGATGGTAGATGCATTGCTGGATGAAGATCCAGAACCGCTGATCGCCAACCAGCTGACCTGGCTGCGCGAGAATGAGTTTGAACTCTATCAAGCCGTGCCAGAACCGGTTCTGCGCCAGATAGCGCTGCGACTTTACCCACAGGTCTGGCAACAGACGCCAGATCCGAAGAAGCGAACCGCACGGCTATCCCAGGCCCTGGTAGATGCGCTGAGCTGCCGTACCAATCCGTTTGAGGTGATCACCTTCAACGTTTCCTCTTTTCGACCGTGAGTAATGGACTATGACGACCGAATATATTGCGAGTATTGACAATGCCTTGCTGGGCTTCAAAAACAAGACCCTGATCACCCAAGAGTATCGGCAGATCGTCAAGGAGTGGGCCACGGCCAGCAGCATTTCCGGGCGATTAGGTGGGCCGACGCTGGAGATGGAAAAAACCCTGCGGCTCAACGACAGCAAGACCGTGGTCTCGGAAAACGATCGCAGCTTTGAGAGTAGCGTAGTGACCTGCCCGAAGAGTGGCGAGATCAAGGTTGCCCTCGCCTACGAGTCTACGCTCGAACTCCCCATCCCCGATGTGACCATTGAGATCTATGAAGATGTCAGTTTTGGTTTTGACTCGAAGGTGGCTACCCAGCAGACCGATGAGCAAGGCATAGCCCGTTTCCCTAGTCTGACTGCGGGCAAGAAATATTACGTTAAAGCCACCGATCCCCAGCTTGAGCAGCACAATGACCAGATGCTGCAAGCCTATGACGGCCTGATGCTAGAGATGTACAACACCTTGTCAACGCAATGGCAGACCTACAAGCCGCAGTGGCAGCTGAGCCCAATCAATGCAGGCCTGTTGACCGCGCTGGGCGCTGGGCTGTACGACGGCATGTTCGGGCTGTGGGATGACGTAAAACTGGCCTACGACGTGATCACCGACCCCGCAAAGTACGGGCAGAAAATCTATGCGGAAGCGGGTAAGTATAAGGATCTCATCACCCAGTTAGATGAACAGAAACTGAAGTCCCTGCTGGAAGGCAGCAAGCAGATGGCCCGCGAGCTGTTGGCGCTGTTCAATGATGAAGCTGCGTTGTACCTGTTTATGCGTTCGGTGGAACTGCAAGTGCGTATGTACCCCTGGGGTGCACTACTGGAACCGATGGTAAAAATAGGGGGTTCCATTATCAGCGATGCGTTGGTCGGCATTGTCTTCGGGGCGCTGCTGACCCTGATGACCGCCGGGTTGGGCGTGGCGTTTCTGATCTATAAGGTAGGCAGCTTGCTCAAGAAACTGGGCAGCGCATTGCAGTCTGTCTGGCAGGGGCTGAAGACGATTCTGTTTGCCACCCTGGAACTAGTCAAACGGTTCTTTGAGAAGACTCGCCAAATGAACCTCAAGCGCCAGGCCAATGCCAAGTTGAAACAGGATCGGAAAAACCAGCTGGGTTCGTCAAACCAAACTGGTCTGGTGGATAACTCAGGCACGGTGAAAAACAGCCCTGCGACAAATGCGGCTGACCAGTCCACGGTGAACTCGCAGTGCACCCCCGGCACCGGCTGTCCGGTCTCGCTGATCAACGGCGAAGAGTTGCTTACTCTGGACGATGGGCAACTGATTGGCCTGACGCCCTTTATCTTCCAGCGTCAGTACCGCACCACCGCGGTCGAACGCACATCGGTGTTTGGTTTTGGCTGGAGCCACAGCCTGCAACATCAGGTGGAGTTTATCGGTGATGAACTGCACTGGACCGATCACCAGACCCTCACCACCATTCTGCCGTTACCTACCGAAGTTTCCCCAAGTGGGCTTAACTATGTAGCCGGGGCCGCCGCCTATCTGGACGAGGAACCTGATAGCTACTGCCTGATGGCCGGTAGCATGGAAGGCTGGGTGTTGCATGTGCATCGGGTTACGGGGCAAACGACCGGGCGCATCACCGGCCTTTCACACCGCCAGTTGCGGTTGACCCTGCATTATCACGATGGCTTACCTGTTCGGCTGGAACATCCGGCTGGTGCAGCCTTGCAGTTCAGCTATCAGGAGCTACCTCAAGGCTGGCGCCTGACGCAGCTGAGCCTGACCCCTGAATCGGGTCGGGAAGAGGCTCTCCATCCGCTGATGACCTATGAGTACGATGAGCGGGGGCAACTGAGTGCCGCTATCAATGCGGCCGGGGAAGCCGAGCGCTATCAGTACCGTGATGACTATGTGTTCAGCCTGCGGCAGTTGGCTGGCGGAGCTGAGTTTTACTGGGAGTGGCAAGGGGAAGGCAAACAGGCCCGTGCGGTGCACCACTGGAGCAACCTGCCGAACTTTGACCAACGTTTTCTGTGGGATGAGCAACCCGGGGCCGTCACCCTGGTCCATCAGGACGGCTCACGGGAGACCTGGCAACATGACACCCGCTTTCGTCGCCTGATAAAGAAGGTCGACCCGGACGGCGCGACCCACCTCAATGAATACGGTGAACGCGGTGAGCTGCTGAGTGAAACCGATCCATTGGGCAACCGCACCGAATATGGTTATAACGGTGAACTGCAGTGCACCTGGGTGCGCACTCCTGACGGACAAGAGACCCAATACCGTTATTCGCGGGGCCGGGTCGTAGAGAAAACCACCTGGAGCCTCGATCAGGAGGACAAGATCCGTGAACGGTATCGCTACGACACGCAGGGCAACCTGACGGAAGAAACCGATGCGTTGGGCAATACCTGCCACTACCTGTGGTCTGCGCAAGGGGCACTCAACGAGGTGCAATACCCGGATGGCAGCCGCGAGCGCTTTGTCCGCGATGCCTTTGGCCAGGTTCTGGAACACCATCAGCGCAACGGGCTGACCCACTATTATCGCTACAACCTGCTGGGGCAAGTGATCCGGCACAGCGACAGCCCACTGGACGAGGCGGGGGTAAACGGTACCCGTTATACCTGGAATGCCGCCAACCGGCTGGAGGCTATTCACGCGCCTGACGGCTCAGTGCGCCACTACCGGTACAACGCCTACGGCAAGGTGACCAGCGAACGTGATGAAAAGGGGCTGACCACCCAATACGAATACCATCCAAACTCCCATTTGGTGAGCCGAGTCATTTACCCCGACCTCAGCCAGGTGGAATACCGCTATGACAACCCGAAGAACTTCGTCAGCGACATCATCAACCAGAACGGTGAACATCATCGGCTGGACTATCACCCCAACGGGTTGGTGAGTGAAGAGCACACCGTTGACGGACGCCACTTCCTCTATAACTACGACCTTAACGGGCACCTGACCCAGCGCACCGAGTACGGCACTAGCCAGAGTGAACAGACCGCGCTGGTGACCCGCTACGAGCGGGATGCTGCCGGGAGGCTAGTTCGCAAAGTGTTGCCGGACGGCAAGGAAGTCTGTTACGCCTACGATAGTTTTAACCGCCTGCGCCTGGTGGATGACGGGCATTGGCCATTGGCGTACGGCTATGATGAGGTTGGTCGCCTGACGGAGGAGTATCAGGGCTTTGCCAGCCTGTTTTACGGCTATGACAACGCGGGCAACCTGACGCGCCAACGCCTGCCCGATGGCAACCTGCTGGCTTACCACTACCAACAGGGGCAAGTCTCACGCATTGACCTGAATGGCCGCATACTGAGTGAACACCAGTATCGCGGCGAGCGGGAAACCCGGCGCATCACCGGTGAGGTGGTAAGCGAGTTTGATTATGACGCGCAGCAACGCCTGCGCCATCAACGTGCTACTGCCGTAGTGCAGGCAGAACTGGAGGGTGACGCCCCAGACGTAACACCGGTGATGCAGCGCCGTTACGAGTACGACCCGGCAGGCAACCTGACGCAGATCCTCGACCCGCACAAAGGCAACCGGGAATACCGCTACGATAAGCAACATCGCCTGACCGAAGCGCTGCACCACCCGATAGCCTACCCCGAAGCCTTGCCGCAGGCGCTGCGCTGGAGGGGTATCAGTGAACAGTTTACGCACGATGCAGCGGGTAACGTATTGGGGAACGATGCTGCCTCCCGTGGAACACAAGTGCGTGGCAACCTGCTGAAGCAGAAAGGCGATGTGCGGTTCGAGTATGACGAGTTTGGCAACCTGACACGTGAAGTGCGCAGCACCAAGCCACTGTGGGTGCGGGAGTTCCGTTATGACTGCCAGCACCGGCTGGTGGAATTTATTGAACAACGCCAGGGGCAGAAAACCCACTTTGCCTATACCTATGATGCCTTTGGTCGACGCATCCAAAAGCAGGACCTACTAGCCCAACGGCCTAATGCCATAACCCGGTTCTTCTGGCAGGGTGAGCGGATGGTGGCAGAATGCGCCGACGATGATAATATCTTCACAGCGGATGACCCAAAACCGGCGCACCTGGCGACCTATAAAAGTTACCTGTACAGCCCCGGCAGCTTTGTGCCGTTGGTGCAGTTACTGGGCAAAGGACGCAAGTCGGAGATTTACTACTACCTGAATGACCACCTGGGTACCCCGCAGGAACTGGTCAACGGCAAAGGACAGATTGCCTGGAGCGCGGCGTACCGCGCCTACGGCAATCTGGCGGTAGCGTTCGTTGAATCTGTGCCGCAACCACTGCGTTTTCAGGGGCAGTACTTCGATGCAGAAAGCGGGTTGCACTATAACCGGCATCGTTATTACTCACCGGAGACCGCAAGGTTTATCACTCCTGACCCTATTGGGCTGGCCGGTGGCCTAAACCAGACGCAGTATGTACCTAACCCTACTGGGTGGGTGGATCCGCTGGGGTTGACTAGTGTGAAGAGGGGGTGCCCTCCGGACTCAGATATACCGGCTGGGGTGAAGACGGGTGAGCCTGCGGTACCCGAACCAAATATTGTTTATAGGGCATTGACAGAGCAAGATGCTCAAAGGCTAGCATCTGGAGGTTCTATACAAGGAAAATCTCCTGATGGGACTTGGACGGCTGCGGAGCATGTTGCTAATAGATCATTCGATCCGAGTTTATCTGGAGGAGCATTTGAAAATAGCCCTTGGATATCTACAACAAAAGATTTAAATATTGCAAGAGCTTATGAAGGAGGGCATGGTATTATTGCAATTGATCTAAACAAAGTTCCATCCACTCAGGTTGAAGTTTGGAAGCATGCTCCAAGAGTCAATGGTATAGATGGTTTACCTTATCACAGATCAATTTGGGCACAAGAAGTAACCATATTCCTGGAAATTCCACCGTCTGCAACTATGGGAATGATAAAATGAATACACATTTAGAGTTACTAGAAGAATTAAGAAAAATAACCACGGATTTCATATATCCTCTAACCTTAGAGGGAGTGGTTGTCGAGGTTGCTTTTAACAATTTATTATCCTTCACTGATAACATGACAAGGATTTTTAAAAATGAGGATTTCTTACCGAAAAACATTTTGCGAGAACTTTTATTGACCATTTGCGCCATGAAAACGCACAGCCAAAAATTAAATAGCAATGAGTTTTATGAAATGACTTTAAAATTAGAAAAAAACTTCAACCTAATCATTGCTGGCGAGTCGATAGATGATAGAAAACCCGGCGTCCCAAGGATTATATAAACGATGAGCGAAATTATATTATTCTATAGGGTTGATGAGCCTTATGGTGAGTTTTCTAACTTTTCCAAACATGGTTTTTGGATTGGCAATGTATATTGGAGAACAGTAGAGCATTATTTTCAAGCACATAAATTTCATGATAATGAGTTACGTAATACAATGATGAAAATCCTATCTCCAATGGAGGTTGCCAATATGGGGCGGGATAGAAGGCATCCTTTAAGAAAGGATTGGGAAAGTGTCAAAGATGATATTATGCGCTTCGCAGTATTAGAGAAATTCAAGCAGAACGATAGCGCTAGAGATGTGCTGTTATCAACGGGGAACAGTCAATTAATTGAACATACAAAAAATGATAACTACTGGGCAGACGGTGGAGATGGAACAGGAAGAAACATGCTGGGCATTATATTAATGGAAACCAGGGAGCAACTTAAGAAGGAGTCTACATCATAACTAATTTTTTTGATGTAACCAGTGAGCTTTTTTAAAATCACTGGTTGGTAAAAGCCAGGTTATCCGGAGTATAGGAAATTACGCTACCGGGAACCTGGCTTAGCATTTTATGATAATTCTCCACCTAGTTATTTTCAGATTAAATTAACCTTAAAACAAAAAATAGCAGCGCAATGATAAAAAATCCAATATATCTCTTTATCACTTTAATTAGTACAGTGGCACATGGTATGGAGCTAAACACCACGTCATTTACTATCGATATTCAAAAAAATTGCCAAGAAGGAGAGGTTACTTGCGATAATATTTCGTACACTGGCACTAGAAAGTCCGACGGCAGTCAAATTCATCTTATAGGACATACGTTAAATAATAAAAATACGTTTGACTTATATGGCTATACATTTAAGAATGGCGACTACACTTACTCTATTTATATACAAAGCGCAGAGTTTATTCTCGAAAAAAATGGAAAAGTCATTGTCGCTGAAAAAGGAGAGTGGAGCGAGGGAAATTAAAGTGATGTCGAATGCTCTCCGTTAGATCTCACTAATAATAAAGAAAACCTTGATGACTATCGGAGTGGTGAAGTTTGTTTATTTAAAGGTAAATCAATGTTAGATGCCTATAGTGAATATAGATCAACCCATGTGGAAAATGGAAAGCATCTTGAGAAAGAGTTAACAAAGATGCTTGATATAAATAGAAAAAATGCTAGCTATGTCGAAGTAATATATAACTGAAAGAACACACTAAAGTTAAACATTGAAATCATGTTTCCTGGAGGTTTAACGTATATAACGTTAGATGAATCAGATAACGGAACGAAGATATGTACCGTCTACGACCCTGATTAACTTAGTATGAGTTCGCCGCAGAAATTATTGATGCAGCAAACTTAATCTGAGAATTATGGAGATACTGCTTATGTAATTTTATGTGCATCAATAGTGGTAACTGACGTGTTAATAGATATAGTGTTAAGGGAAATTTTCAAAAGGATGGTTTCATGATTAACTTAAATAGAGCATTTTTCTTTTTTATGTTTTTTTTCTTAACTATACGCGCATCTTATTCAAAAGAAAAAGTTGAACTAGAACAAGTGAAAACCATATGGTCATTTTATAGTGTTTCAGAAAAACCTTTACTTTCCTCTGGCGATAACAGCGTTAGAGAAAATCTTTATGATAAATACTCATCAATTAAAATTTCACTTAGTGATAAACATCTCTCTGTGGGTAACCTTTGCTCCGTAACGTCAGTAAAAAACAAGAGAATCGTATTAGACATATGGTTAACAAAATCAACGGTAGAACTTTATAGAAAATCGCTTCGCAATGAAAACATTTCATTGCCTAATGAAATATATTCCATTACAGCTCTTTTCCCCAAAGATGATTGCCCAGCACCATTTAATGAGCTATATGAAATAAATGACTCCTTGATAGCTGTTACAGGTGGAGGTTACTTGTTGGTTTTTAGAGGAGGTGATGATAAAGAGGTTGGCACTAAAAGTGCCGTTATCTCACAACAAGATGATTTTATGAAAGACTATAAGGGTGATATATTAATTAGCGATAGAGTATTTGCCAAAGAAATAAATAAAACCTGTTTGACAGGAGACGTTATTGAGCAAACGCCAGAGCAAGCAGCAGCGGAAAGAAATAAATGCGTCATTTCTAAAATAAAGTTTAAATACGATAGATTAACTAACATTGGTAAAATTTACCCTCAATCTGAATTAGATCGCAATGAGAAATTGTATCTCATTAAGAACGGTGACGTAAATATATATATAAATAAAACCAAGAATGAAACAACCGGAAGTCATTACTCCTATGATTTCACATTGGTTACAGAAAAGGAAAATCATCCAAAAGATAAAATGACACTCTATATAGAGGAAAATGATGGTGACGCTTTGTTAGAAAAAACACAATATTTTTATATAGATGAAAACTTAAACATTTGGTTAATGCTAGTGACTACTGACGAATCTGGCACGAAACTAAAATACTGGAAGAAATATAATATAGATGATAAGACCGCAAAATTTAATTTGGTTGATGAAGTTAACTGCGAAAAAAAAGCATCCCTTGGCGAAAAGTATGCTGAATATTGCAAATGATATTATGGTGACTATTCCAGTATCGCGACAACCATGTGTTCAGACTGCGGCAGTTGGCCGGTGGAGCTGAGTTTTACTGGGAATGACAGAGGGAAGGCAGACAAGCCTGCACGGTGTGCCACTGGAGCAACCTGCCGAACCTTGGCCAGCGTTTTCTGTGAGATGAGCAACCCGGAGCTGTCACCGTGGTCCATCAGGACAGTTTACAGAAGACCTGGCAATATGACACCCGCTGCTGCCGTCTGGTAAAAAAGGTCGGCCTGGACAGGACTATCCACCGCAGCGATTTGCAGCTGGGCCTGATACTGAATCCGAACATGCCGATTTTGCTTCCTGCTAGTTTCGGCTGGAACCCGGAAATGTGCCAGGCGCTGTGCGCCACCTCAATACCAACAATAAATTGGCTTTCGATTATCTTAGACCGTTGATAAAGTGACCGACGGGTGGGCGAAGGGAAACCAGCATGGTCGAACGTATTGATTACCAGATTGAAAAATATAGCTTCGCGGAAGTTAATGAAACGCCGCGCATTGCGCAGCAATGGGCTGAAGTCCTCAAAGAATGCCGTCAGGTACGGGCTGGAAGTATCGAGCGTCTGCGCATCGCATTGCTGAATGTGGATTATGTCACCAGCTTTGAACTGCCTTTTCGTTTGCTGTTGGTACGTGCCCCACAACTGATTGCCGAGCTGCGTGATGAACTGCAACTCAGTCAGAAAAGCGCCGTGTTCAACGGCAAGCGTTTTGGCTGTGTTTACAGCGTGAAGTCTGATTTGAGTAAGGTACCGGATGAATTTCAATACCGTCTGTCAACCCGCATTCGCCGGGAAGTATCGGCAGGCGAAACCGCAGAGCCTTACAGGGGGATTGCCAGGGAAATAAAAGTGCCGCGCGAGCGGCTTAAAAAGGCGCTTGAGAACGGACTCGCGGTAACGGCGCTGGATGGTCTGTTTTGGTTCGGTATGCAGCGAATCGCAGCCGACGTGGCGGTACTCAGAAAAAAGGGGATGCGTATTGCGACCTCAGAGGTTCAGGCATGGGACAGTCTTACTGCTACCCTCCGTCCCGTACCGGTATACCGCGGCGTCTGATGCGCTCATTGTCATTGTTGCTATCTTTTCCTAATGTGCTTTTTCGGCGATCACAGGAGTCGCATTTGATAGCTAACGCTATTGAATTTACTTAGTTTAATCGTGTTGGATTTTGGTTGGTGCCCCCTATTGTGCCCCCAAATGATTTTGCTTGTGGGGAGTGGAATGCATGGCTAGTTGTTGGTGTTGGTTTTCCACTTAAGTAAACTGGCGATATCCTTCCCTCCCTCAGCTTCTTCTCGGCAAACTGGACGTAATCAGCCTGCGCTTTCATCTGTCGTTTTCTTACTGACGGCATCTACGCCTTCCAAGACCTCATGGTCGTAACATTGTAGGAACCGATCCAGTTTATCCTGCCATTCACGCAGGAACATCTGCTGACGACACCGAGCATGATTCCAGCCACATGGTTGAGTTCACAGACTTAGTCCGGACTGAAGTAGTTTTTCGCCACCGGTGCATCGCTTTTAAGCACCTCTTCGCCTTTATAACGACTCAACCTCATATGAGGCCGGTTAGCATCTTTCCCTTCCCGCTGGAAAACATAACAAATTCGCTTGGGTTCGATTAAGTATTCTACCTCTGCTTTAATCCGACTTGCAACGCAGTGTTAGTCCGTTGGCCAGCTTGCCATTGATTAACACAGCGATCTGTAGCAAGGTACAAGCTAAGATCAGAGGCGGACATTTATCTAAATCGCTTCTATCACAGAGTATCACATCTAAATATTTTCATATTGTGATCGATACGGGTTGAACATATTTTCAAAATACTGGAGAGTGATGACTCTAACAGCGGTCCGTTTTAGTGACCTATGGCAAAAAATAATAAATTAATATAGTAAGGAGTCGCCATGATTGAATCTTTCAAGTTAGCCAATATTGCAACCTACGATGAGCAAGGCATACAGGTAACTGGACTCAAAGAAATTAACTTCTTTTATGGTGCCAATGGCTGTGGAAAAACTACCGCATCAAATTATCTGACTGATACCACTGTTGAACGGTTCCAGCATTGCTATGTTATCTGGACGAACAATCTGCCACTACAAACCTTGGTGTATAACAAGGCATTTCGTGAAAAGAATTTTGGTAACAGCGATATTGCAGGAGTTTTTACACTAGGTGAAGCGACTACAGAACAAGTTGAACTAATTAAAGCTAAGAAAGCAGAACAAGAAAATGCAGAGAATCAGTTAAAAAATTACGACAGTGACCATAAGAAAAAAATAGCGGAACAAAGTAATATTAACACTGAATTTACAGATAAATGCTGGTTATTATACAAAAAGTATGAAGGTGATTTCAAGGAAGCTTTAAAGGGCTCTCAAAAAAGGGAATTATTTAAAGCCAAAATTATTAGCATACATGCTGATGACGATAAAAATGTTGCTGATACTGTCGACTACAATGAGCTAAAAATAAGAAGTGAAACGATTTTAGGGCGAAGACCAGACTCTTACCCCTTATTGATAGTTCCGGACTTTAACTTGCTTCACGAAATTGAAATTGATTCTATATGGCAAACAGCTATTGCAGGGCAGCGTGATGTTGATATCTCAGCTTTAATAGAAGCTCTGGGTTGCCAAGATTGGGTAAACCACGGACGTCAATTTATTAGTTCAACTAATATTTGCCCATTTTGCCAGCAACCAACAATTGACGATGAATTTAGAAGAAAGATAGAACTTTTTTTCGATACGTCTTTCGAGCAACGAATTGAGAAAGTAAACGAACTGGCCTCCCGTTATCAGCAGCGAGTAACTCAAACTTTAGAGACTTTACAAAAAATCATACTACAAGAAAAAAACAATAAGAATTCACATTTGGATCTTGACGAGTTTGAGTTGCTTTTAAGAAATACGGAAATTCAGTTTAAAGCTAACTTAATGGTAATTAAAAATAAGCAGGAAAAACCTAGTGCTAAATTCGACATTACGTCTACACAGGAGGCAGCTCAGGTTATTGAGTCACTAATTTTAAAGGCCAATAAAATTATCATAGATCACAATGAAGTCGTCGCAAACTATGATAGAGAACGACAGCGTTTCATTGCTGATGTTTGGATATTTTTAGCAACTGAAATTAAAGATGATTTTGCCAACTACAGTAAGAAGTATAGGGGATTTGCTAAAGCAATTGATACATTGAGCAATAAACTAAATGAAATTAATCACCTAGTCATAGAAAAGAAGGCCGAGGTTGCGGAACTAAGTCGTCATACAACGAGTGTGCAACCTGCAGTTGACGAAATAAATAGGTTGCTACGGGCCTATGGTTTTCTAAATTTTGAAATCGTTCCCTCTCAACACCTAGAGAATCACTATGTAATTCAACGTCAAAATGGTGAATTAGCTTTTGAGTCTTTGAGCGAAGGTGAAGTTACTTTCATCACCTTCCTTTACTTTGTCCAGTTAGCCAATGGGGCCTTAACACAAGAAGCCGTTGCCCAAAGCCGCATTGTAATCATTGACGATCCGATTTCAAGTTTAGATAGCAATGTATTATATATTGTAAGTGCAATAGTTAAAGCTCTAATAAAAGAAGTAAAAAATGGCTCATCAATTAAGCAGGTGCTTATTTTTACTCACAATGTCTACTTTCATAAGGAAGTATCATTTCAAAATGGCCGTTCGAATGGATGTGGAAAAACACACTTTTGGATTCTTCGCAAAGCTAAAAACATTACATCCATTCAGCCTTATCAGCAAAAAAATCCGATTAACTCTGCTTACGAATTAATATGGCGGGAACTGAAGGATCGCCGTAATAGGTCTGGAGTAACGGTTCAAAATATCATGCGGCGAATTCTTGAAAATTACTTCAAGATATTAGGTAAATTTAGTGATGAAGACATCGTTGCTAAATTCGAAAACCATGAGGAACAGCAGATCTGTTTGTCACTTCTTCACTGGATTAATGATGGATCACATTGCATACCTGACGACCTTTTCATCCAAACTATTGATAGCCAAATTGAAGTTTATTTGAGAGTTTTCAAAAATATCTTTATAAACTCAGGCCATAAATCACACTATGAAATGATGATGGCTGGAGAGGAACTTTTTGATGGAGAGTACACTACGGGTGAAGAGGTTATAAATGCGTAACTAGATTCACAGATTAGAGTACTAGCCATCGTACTACTTAAAAGGCAAGATTATACTTATGGTGTTGAATGTTACTTTCAGCACCATATGATGTTTCACAACATTTTATTGTCTAGTTAATATTTATTTTCACACATTAATTAACCTGGAATTAATTAAAGTAACGTTCTAATACATTTTTCCAGAATTTAAATTCTAGCTATTGGCTACTATTGCTACAATACAGTATTAGAAGGTCTCTGGTGGCACCGAATGAAAAACCAAGGTTAACGCTATATAGGCTTAACTTTGGTTTCTCGCTGCATCGAGCCACTTAGAAATATCGAGTTAAAACATGTTGTGATATTATATACGCCACCCTCATACTCATTTTTATATTATATTTAATTTCTTTTTTGATGTTATCATCCAGAAAGGGAAAGAACATAATTAATTTGCATCAATCAACCCTAAGGAGGCATTTTTCACTTATTTTTACCCAAGTACAAAACATGCTGTTTTATTAAAGTGCCCTAACAGGGAGTTATGTTGGGGCACTAAGTTTAAGTAATTCCATACGAATCAAGCAGCTGAATCCTTCTCAACTGCAAGGAATGGAGAATTGTCTAATGCGGCAAATGAAGCCTCATTATTCAGCAATCGAATAAAATATCTTTTTTGATCTTTTGTGTTCAGATTTACTAGACCACCTGCCAAATCAACATTTCTCTGAAACACAGGGAACTGATGCATTACCTGTTGAATTTGCAGAATAGACACGCCAGCCATTACTAAATTACCTTTTGATATCATTGCTAGCCTGCGCATAAAAGCTCTATCTTTATACATATCTTTGAATATATCTAACGGTACAGCAACAGCTTGCACATTAACAATGCCAAGCCCTAAAATTAATGGGGTAGCATTATTCGCAAGATTATCTATTACGCTCTCCAAACCATACATCCTTTCAAGTAGTTTTATATTCAAAGCGTAATATTTATTCTCAAAGAAGAAAAAGTCAATAGTATCATTTATATCGATACTATCATGTGTGACTTTGTCTAATGTCCTTCCGTTTAGGCTGAAGAAAGATTTTTTAGTTTTTTTATGCATAGACACAGGATATTTATGCTGAAAAATCACTACGCTATTCCCATTACCATCACAAAGGTGATAGATTACAGCTTTGACTGAGGTGATACTTTGCGTTGTGAAATCAAAATATATGGCATTACCATTAACCCCTAAGTTTAATACATCTTGCATCTTAGTGAATTCAATGGGGAGATGATTTATATTTAAATGATCGTACTCGAAAACTTGTTTGTCCCTTTCTAATAAAGTAGATACAAGTGGGATTGCCGCTTTACCTCTGTTAGGCTCTACGACATTGCTCATCAAACTTTTAGAGAAGGAAGTTGTTAGCTCTATTTCAGCAGCAGGCTCTAGATTTACTTTAAATATATCTATTGCGCCTTGCATGTCAGCAATGAAAAAAGCTTCACCAGAGAGATTCTGTGATTGTAAAATATTTTCAACATTAGCGAACATTTGTTTGCCTCTAAATTATTTTAGCAAAATAAGTTTCGTTATCAATCTTAATGTACTTTATACTACTATTACTTTCTAGCACTCCCCTGCAGATAACCGTGCATTTTTTAACCCCCCTATCATGCACATTTGCTTTAAATATTCTAAATCCTAGAATTGCAAGCGATGGGTTAGAATAAAATCTGTTTGTTTTTACATAAATCGCACCAATAATGAATATCATTAACCCTAAATTCAAAACTGTTCGCTTACTATCAACATCTGTAAAAACCAATGGCATTATATAAGTTGTTAGAAACTCTAAATGCTCGTGATTTTCATTGCTTATATCAGAAACAGTACACGCAACAGACCACCCAGAACCAAAACTATTAGCAAGAATTATCAATATGAACACACCGATTATGATAAAAATGAGGCTAAATAAGAAGACAATATTTCTTACTCTCAAAGAAGATAATGTGAAACTAAAATTTTCACCAAATAAATAATCCCATATGTTTTTTATTAAAACCTTATCATAAGACATAATCAACAATGATACGAAGAGAAGCCACAAAGATAATATATACAATACTGTTTTAAGATATGGCTTAGTATTCATTATTCCCTCCACTACTACTTTCAATAGGTTGCACATGGAATAAAGGTGTAATGTAAATCATTTGCCTTCCCCCCTGTTAGAGCAGTTCAGCCAGTTTCAAAACAGTCTCAGTGGCAAGCAATTACATATCAAATGGGTAACTGTATTTTTTAAGCAGATGCTTTACCACGACACGAATTTTTGCTCTTGCTGCATCTTTAATCATCCAGTCCAAGCAAGCATTATTACGGATCGCTCCCATCAAAACAACTACGGTTCTCGAAATTTTACCATTAGCTCAAGGACACTATCAGTCAGTAGCTGCAACTAAAGATACTCGTTAGTATGGAGGTTCTGTTGACTAGCAAAATCGTCTGATTTCAGGGTGGTTTTGACAAACATAATCAGTTCATCTATCCTATCCACAGTGGCGAACACTTTGTTTTGAAATCTAGACTGCCCTTGCAACAGTACACACTTACAAGTTAAATGCAGTGGTAAATACTTTGCTTATTAATTCTCATGTAAGTTTTTTGGTGGGACAGACTACCTTAACTTTGATGGTTAAATTTAATGTGCCATCTATGCACTTTCACTTATGGTACTGAACTGCCCGCTAGGTGTGATTACCCTCAGAATAACATAAATTCCATAGCACACTTTAATCGTTTAAGCAGTGACTGGATGTGGGCTTTAATCGTCATGTACCCCTTATTTAGTTATTCTTTCATCGTAGCAAACCTACGCAATCAACCTACCTTGCGGACAATATACTTGGGTAATGTTTCGCGATAATATCATTCATCCTGTCAATTAATTCGTGCTTTCTGAATACGATATGCGCCGACCCTTTCATAAAGTAACGGATCCTCAGGTAATCATCTTGGTAATCCTTGGCACCCTGCCGATTTGCACAGATATGCTCATTTAACCGGGATGTGATATCACCGCGGTTATCAGGCAACGGCTTGCCATCTAGCAAATGCAGCACCCGTTCCAGATCCGCCAGTTGGTCACGCCGGTAACTATGGTTCAGAGTAAACCCCCACTTGTTGTAACTGACCAGATTACTGACGATGATTTTCTTGCCGAAGCAACAAGGATTGTTGGTCTTGTAATCCCAGGAAAGTGACTTGAAAACGTTAATCACCCCACGCTCAAACACCTCCCCCTTATCATGGTGCAACTGCTCAAACGTGCTGTAGATGCTTTCTTCACTGATGATAGGTAGGTCTTTACTCTCCAGACTCTTGTACCACTGGTCGCGGGCTTGCGCATCCATCAGCGACAGCATCCCAGAACGATTCATCAGGTCTTGCCATAGTCTGCGATCGATCTGCCGAGTGATAGCAGTCAGGCCTTTATCTTGTTCCAGAGTGAGATGGCATCCGTAACGGTGACCAGGTTGCACTGCCCAATCTTCCAGTTTACCGCCACCGATGCTGAATATCAGATTGCCGATCTCCTGCAGTTGAACCATCAGCACTTCAATCTGTTTCAATGCAACCTCACGACCTGTTACCAGACGCTCGATATCAGTCGAACAGATGAGCTCGGTGTGGCCGGTAAGAACCTCAGGGGTTTCACTAGCCGTATTTAACGAATGAGACATAATCGGGATCCTCAAAAACAAAAATGCCCGCATCTTCGCGGGCTGGGGAAAGTAGATATAGGATGTTCCATCCCTGTCAGGGCTGGTTATCACTCTGCAACGGGTGGCCGCGCTGCTTGATAAACCGCGATATACACATAGCCAAAACTGCCCAGCGTATCGGCTTCACAGATAAAATCAGCATGCTGAACAGCAACACAATTTTGTCGCCGTGGGTCGAGCTCACCTGACCGCAATAGTGTCTCCAGCCGTTCAACTAACGCCGGAAACGCCAGTTCAAGAGCCTGTGCGACTTCAGGGTCAAAGATGCCGATACAGCCAGCACGGTCTCCCAGAAAATGTAAACGAGCACCTTGTTGTATCAGGCGGGCTCCCAAGCGCGGCGTGATGTCATGCTGCAGGCCCCAGTATGGTATCTGGTCAGGAATACTGTTCGAGGTCTTGGGATCGGAGATTTTCACCATTATATTTTCCTTAAAATGCTCACCCCGGTTGCAAGGCAAGCGTGTCAGTGAATTTACGTAATGCACGTAGACGGCTAAACGAGGCGGGAATTAATGGGAGTTCGTAACCCAAGTGCACTACGAGCTCGCAACATGTCACTTCCACTCAGACTAGGATCCTGAGCCAACATGCTGAAGCCGGGGCGGTCAACACGTACCAAGTCGAATTTTTGGACCAGCTCGTTGACGGTTTCACGTACGGTCATCCCGTACTCAATCTGTCGGGCGATAGCCAGTTGATCGTGATATGGCGTATCGTTGAGTGTGAGTCCGTAACAGTGATCCAGTAACCAGGCGAGCAGTTGCTGGTATTCAATCAAGGCAGGACTGACGTTCGATGCGGTATGAGTTACTTTGTTGGTGGTCTTCATTGCGATGAACCTCAAAGCGGGGAGACTGGCAACAGGCAGTGGTGAGTCAGCCAGTAGGCGACTGAACGCCACTGTTTTAGTGGTACATCGGATTCAATCGTCCAGGTATTCGGACTGTAAGTATTCGCCAGTAACAGCGTTATCATTACCAACCACTGGTAAGGATAACCCCGCGTATCACAGCGAATTGGCGCATGGGGTGTTTGACGTTGGTATAGCCAAAACGGATCTCCCGCTTGGTGAGTAACGCGCTCGCCATTGAAACCGATCATACCTAACCCAATCATACTGTCGCCATAACGCAACGGGCGGGAGCCAGTGTACTCACAGATAGCCGGAGCAGTGGCCAGACCCAATGTTTCGGGATGCTCACACAGCTTCAGGTAAGCCTTGGTGATGGCTTGGCACAATACCTGCCAGTCTTGCGATGAAACAGTACGGTGTTGGAGAAAATGGAATACGCCCGCGGCAGGTGTAGAAGGTATTTCAGTTGCTTGCATAGCTAGCTCCTTGGGGTAAAGATCACAACCAGCCGCGCTCGGCAAATGACACCGATTCGCCGTGGCCTAGAACGATATGGTCGAGAGTTCTCACTTCTACCAGCGACAGTGCGTCCTGCAGATGCTTGGTGATATGACGGTCAGCCACGCTGGGCTCTGCCACGCCAGAGGGATGGTTATGTGCCACGACGACTGCCGCTGCATTATGGCTAAGCGCCGTTTTCACGATTTCCCGTGGGTACACCGGAGTCTGGTTTATCGTGCCGATGGATACCGTCTCACAGGCGATCAGCCGGTGCTGGTTGTCCAGGAACAACACCATGAACGCCTCATGCTCCAATCTTTCCAGTTGCAGCCGTAAATAGTTTTTGGTGCTTTCAGCAGAGGTAAAACTGAATGGCCTGGTTTTCAGCTTCTTTTCCAGAAGCCGTATTGCCATGGCAATAATACGTTGCTCTGTCGTATCTCTTTTCACTGAGTTGTTCCTTATAAGCAGCATAAAGCTCAACTCCCCGATGAAAGGGAGTCGAGCTGAGTTGAAGTTGATTTATTTTTTACACAAATGTCGTAATACTATGGATAACAAACCGAAAGGGGGAAACCATAAAAGGAAGGGGGTTTATGAAGTGTATTAATACGTTAGTATTAAAACATCCTCTTGTGTTAAAGAGTAAGCAATAAATAACACAGGAAGGTAAACACCTTCCTGATGGTAAGCAGAATAAATAATATCAATGATAAGCAGATTAATACATCAAGCCCGGTGGCAACAACCAACGGGCCGAGAGAGTCAGAAATCCAGCCCTGTCTTGCAATCAAACTCGGGGGTTCCCCAGGCTGGTAATGCAGTGGCTACCCCTTTCGTGGGCAGGTCAACCGTTTGGCCATCCGTAGTTTTGGCCTGCAGTCGGGTTGCCTTTCTCAATGCATCCCAAGTGTAGGTAAAGTTATTGCTGCCTACTCGTGAGTCTGTATCATACGGCGTTTGAACCTCGGTGCCATTGACAACTAAATCAAAGCCCTGCTGGTTGTATGTACCGTATTTTTTCCCTTTGAGGCTAAGGGTCATGCTGACCGGTTGGTCTTCACTGCAGGCAATATACAGCGAATCACCGCTTTGGGTGACGACCGTATATTCTGAAACCCCTTGCCCCCAGCCACTGGACCATTGCCCAGATTCACCAAAGGCATAGACACGAGTGGCTATCCAGAAAAGCAAAAACAGAACGATGATTTTCTTCATCATATAACTCCTGTCAAAGGTACAGTAATTAACAGCGCTCGACTGAGCAAACCGAAGAAAATGAGTGGAGAGACTCACTGACTGAATACATACAGGGTCTCTTTGGAGTAAAAGCGATCCAACGGCAGTGTATTGTTATCTACTTCCAATAACTGTGCCGTCGGATACAACAGTTTGTAGCTAATATCGTCAATGACTTTGTTAACGCCTGGTGTATTACTCACTTCAGTAATCACTTTATCTTTGGTGTTATATACGATGTACTCCACCGTTCCAGTGACAGTACGGGTATCTGTCATACGCCTAGCAGAGTTATTTACATTATCGATAAAGAGACGGCTCGCATTATAATTTGACATGCCTTTCGCCCTATCTTCGATTACGCCCATAATACGTTTCATTCTGGCTTTTTCTTTGTCCGAATATACCACTGTGAGCTGCGCCTTACAGGTCAGTGAATTGACTGATGGGTTACTGTCTGTGGCATGAATGTTATCTAGCCTCAGAGTTAGCGAGTCCGGCGTCAGTCCCATACTACCGAATTTCTTGTAGGTACTAAGGTTCATCTTGTTCAACACATTGCTGGTCACTATCTCATTGATAGCGCGAATTGACTCAGGGTTATCACAGGAAAAAGCATCACCGCAACCGGACAGCGCCGCAGAAGCCATGATTACTGCCGCTATTTTTCTTACATTCATTTCTTTTCTCCATAATCAAGATGAACAGCCTCCTTCCCGCCGAAACGGGAATGAGTTGTTACTGCATGTGGTAAATACAATGTGGTGACTAAAGTCACAGGATTATCGAATGGTGGTTACGGCGCTATCACCTCATCAGCCATTGAATTTATGTCACACCCGATAAAGGTCTCTCGGGCAATATTGCCGATGATGTTGGTGGAAATACTGTCGAAGGTTCCGCCGACAATACCCCCGGCCAACGGCACCAGTTTCACCAGATTGATGCCGCCTTTCTGGCCAAACTTGGTCAGCAGTCGGAAGCCAACGGCCCTATTGATGGTCTTGATGACTTCGCCCGATACGCTCCGGATTGCGCTTCGGGTAAGCTGCATACCGATTTTGATACCAGCTTCCTTGAGGATGTCTTTCGCTGCATTACCACACAGGCAGAGATACACAAAAGCGCGCACATTGTCGTCTTTCAGATCATAGCCACCGATATGGGCAATCGCCGCAATCATCCTTATCTGGATGTACATCACACTGGTGATATTGGCAGGAATTGCTACCGGCAGCGTGATAGCTCCGCCAAGCCCGGTAACAAAACCACTGGTACCTGCTTTGGTGTTTTGCCAGCGGATAAGTGCGTTAACACAATCCATCTGGTTTCCTCCCTTCTTCATATAGGACTCGGCAATGTCTTGCGCCGAGTCCAGCCCCGTTACACCGTTTACTGCCTTGTCGTAAGCCCAATCCAATACCTTCTGAACTTTGCCTGCCGTGAGTGCCTTATCGTGTTCCATCTACGCCTTTCCCCCTTGTTGAAAGCCCGTTATTCCTACGATAGCGGGCTGTATTTCCCTGTATGTCGGCGTGCCAAAACGTACCTGATTGATGGGTTGCAAGATGAAGAAAAACCGAACGGCACCCAGGCCGATCTTATCGACGGATGAACGGCAAAGATAATCGGTTGTGTAGATCAATAACGCGAAACCGATCGTGGAAAACGATCAACTTTTTACAAATGATGGGATATTACGTGAACGCGTTACTTGTTGAATTTAAGCATATTTTCAGCCAACACCCACAAGGCACGGTTAAGCTTGATATCACCTTCAATGCCTTTCACTGCGCGGGTTCTAGCCTGTCTGCCACGGGCGTTGCGACCATTTAGCCCACCTTTGAGCATGTTTTCCTGCACACGCTGGTAGGTACTCCACAGGTCGCTTTGGCGGTCTTCCCAACGGCGTGGTATCAAGATTTGCTCTTCGGTAACTGGCTGGTGGTCTTCACCGTAGCGGTAACTCAAGGCTGCGTTGGCAAAGGCCCGTTGTGCCGATAGCGTCAGAGAAGTGGTCAACATGGCTTCGCGTGAGGCCTCCACCTTGTCGAAAATCCCCAGCACTTCATAAGCGCCTTCGATAACCTGACCAACGACATCACCTTTATGCGGCACACGCACTTCGCCAAAGCTGTTGCCGCATACCAAGCCGTTGGCACACACAAAGCGAAACAGGCCCGGGATCATCTGGTAACTGCTGGAACCATCGTGACTGTTGAGCAGGATAATCTCTGGCACTTCCTTACCAACTATCTGATTCTCACGGCGTAGACGCAGCATGTGTTTGGTATGCTCACGCTTATCCAGGTCGCGCACTCGGGTCTGGCAGGCGAAGAAGGGTTGGAAGCCTTCTTTACGCAGGTTATCCAATAAAGCGATGGTGGGAATGTAGGTGTAGCGATCGCTACGGGAAGCGTGTTTCTCTTCCGAGAATACGCTGGGCACATGGCGGGCCAATTCATCATTGGTTAACGGGCGGTCGCGGCGAATGGTATTAACCGCACCAAAGCGGGAGGCGAGTCGGGTCATATTTCATATCCTTCAGTGAGTTACCAACAAGCACGAGGCGCAGTAATGCGCGTATCGTCTAGATTCACTGCAGTAATATGTGTATGAAATTTGACTGAATGCCCAAAAGACGTCTTTTCATGGAGGAGATTAGCCTAGGCTGGTTGCATAAATGGCATCACTTCTCTCATTATTCAATGAACCAACTTGTTTCCTACCTTAATGTAGTGAATGATTTCCTTAGCCAACATACCCCAAGGAACGAAATATGTTACGAGGTTCTGAAAAAAAAGAAGCACTGACAAGCTTAGATCGTGCACGTCAGTGCTACAAATCACAAGTTGAAGCCACCCAAACAGAGGTTAACAACCTCTATCTGCTACGTCAGAAATGCAGCAAGACCTTAATGGCTCATATTAAAATTTGTGTCAACGATCTGACAAATATGCCAAAAGAATTCTACAAATCATGGAGTGAGTTCAAACAGGCAATCTCTATATTCGACAATACTGTGGACAAACTCGAAGCCGAATATCGTAACACCCATATTGAGGATGCAAGCATGACAGCCGCGGGCGTCACTACTGGTTTAGGGGTTGCTACCGGTGCAGGAATGGCTGCTTTTGGCTCCACCGCAACGATGGCCGTAGCAACTACCTTCGGCACTGCATCTAGTGGGGCAGCAATTTCCACATTAAGTGGCGCTGCAGCTACCAATGCCGCATTAGCCTGGCTAGGTGGCGGTACACTTGCTGCTGGCGGTGGTGGTGTGGCAGCCGGTAATGCATTACTAGCGCTGGCTGGACCAATAGGTATAGGTATTGCAACCCTCGGCCTCGCAAGTGGTGCCATAGTGGCACGAAAAAAGAATGGTAAAGTTATTGAAGAAGCTCAGGTTGAAGGACTCCATATGCAGGAATTAACCAGAAAATTGAGCATACTCGAATGTGACGTTATAGGCATTACTTCGCTTATTTCCAAGCATTATCACGGTACTGAGAGTATAATAGGCACGCTGGAAAGAACCGCGCCGACAGATTTTAAATCATTTAATGCGGTTCAAAAAGAAATATTCAATACATTAACAGCCCATATTCATGAATTATCGAAACTAATCAACAAAAAAATTCAGTAAAAAACCGCCCCCTCTGATAACTATGTTAATGGAGGGTCTACAACTATAAAAACACCTTACCCTCTCGTTTAGCGGGTTATAAAAAATCATTAAATAAGCATTTCATCTTCGTGATCCACTGAAAGTAAATAATATTTACTCGACTTAAAATCGAGTGAAATAATAACCTTAACCCTCCAGAAATATGAAGCTATAAATACCTAACGTCATATGAAGAAGCAATAACCTCTACGTAGCTATCATAGCCTATAATCAGATAATGCTTCAAACCTAGGCGATCATTAGGATCAAATAGCTTACTTTTGTTTTCAAGGATATCAGAATTTACCACCTGATAAAATTGAGGATTCGGGTGATAACCATTTTCTTCCCAGAAAGCCATTTCGTTGTTAATGCCACCTTTGATTTCAAAGCTATCGTAATGATTATCAAAAAAATTCAAAGTAATGCATCTCAGTTCTGCCACAACTAGAAATGTTAACTCAACTTCTCTATACACTTCACTTCTTACGTCATCGATTCTTTGCGCATCAAGTCTTAGCTTTACACCACTTGACTCTGTATATACAGCCTCAAGATCAGTAGCCGATATTCGAAATCCTACCTTCTCAGGGGTTAACTGCATTTTCATTTCTCATCCGCCATTATCATCTAAGTGTCATTCATGCCGATAAGTGACCAGAAAGTTCTAGATGTTAAGATTTGAACTCATCATGCCCCCTTCAAAGACTCTATTTTATTAATTAGTAATTCAATATCATCATAGCTGAATTTAGAAGAGAATATCCTTCTGGGATAATTCTTCAATTCTGCATGAACCACGTTCTCAATTGGAGATGATATTTCCCACAAGATATTACCTTCACCCGTTTCACCCTTGAAAGAAAAAACAGTGAAATCATCAAGTAGAGTACCAAAATTTACAGAGTAACTTCTCGCCAACTCACTTAAATAGTTCTTTTCATCGTCATAAAAATCATCATCGGATATACACAATGCTTCATTTAACTTACAAAATATCTCCCCTTGAGATTCACCCCAAAATATAGGCTGCAACCTTTCCTTTTTCATTATATCCATAAGACCACCAACCAAGTAACCATCAAGATATATCAACTCCGACAATGCACCTAAACTATTGCCCTCAAACCATAATCTGGCATATCCCATAAATAATTTTGAATCAGAAATATCATATTCAATTCCAACAGTCGATTTTGTTCCTATCATATTAGGCATACTCAACATCCTTTCATATTTCTTGCGTACTTAGGTACGTTTTTCTTATCTATAGCACGAGGGTTTCCGCGTATATCTACACCATCGGTTGAACCATTCCAATGGAAGGCATCTGAACCATCAGCAGCACTACTTTGGAACCTATGCCAATTAGCTTTCTTACTACCACTTACTTTTGTCCAACTTTTTTATGATCATTAGAAACAACCTAGATTCTTAAATAACGGAACTTGCAACGTGACACTCGGTAAGCTAGTTATTAAAGTTCAATTATATAATATAAAGAACAGTGAAATTGGAAGGATCTTTGGAGGAGCTTTACTGCTTTAAAAAGCTATTATTGATAAAGTTTCACCCATCCCCCTGCTAAGCCGATAGGATCCAGCATCATGAATCTGGCGACTTCCGACGCATAATACCGACGAGTATTATTGTGCAGTACACTGTATAATTATACTCAACTGAACGACTGCACTCCTTTAATAAAAACCTATTAAAGTATTAGTTTAAATTTCATGTAGTATGTTGTAAAACTGAGTCTCATTTAATTGTATCTTACGCAAGTAATCGTCAAGCCCTAGGTCAGTAAAATGGTGTTTTCCAACAATCAATCCTCTTTTTATTATTGCCTCAAAGAAACGGAAGAAGATATAATCATCCCTTAAAAATGATTTAATCTTTAATAAGTAACTTGGATTATCTTTTAGTAAATAAAAAATATAATTCATAAGCAATAAATTAGAAACAAAAACCTCATTGGTTGATTGTAATGGATTGAACATATCCTTAATCAAGGAAAATAACTTATTGACTTTTTTTTCATCATTAGCATAGTTGATAAAAAAATCTGGATAAATGAACTTTTCATTTTTATCATCGAAATTAAGGTGATACTTTTTATTATCATTTATAAACAGAAATTTTATAAGCGATATATAAAACCCCCCAATCTTACATGAGTTGCCTGTCCCTTTATCTAAAAAAATCAGATTAAGGACATCAAATAAATTAACAGAACCTATGTTTTCAGTTTCAAAAAGTAGCCCGTCATCACATACACGGAAGCGAGAAAAATCTTCATAACACATAAATAGCTCACATAAGAACTGTTGGCATAAAGAAGTCATAAGTTCATTGTGATTTAAGCCAGTGTTTCTGTTGCTTTTCATATTAATCAATTGAAGAACAAAAAAAAGTAACCGATAATCTTTATCTGATGGCTTCTTATTTATACCAAATAAATATCCAAATCTAGACAACACTGTTTTTATACATTCAAAATCATTACCAGTGAATTTATTTCTCAGTAAAAGCAACCTCCTCTCTTCAATGTCAGATAGACTATCAAACCAACGAATTAGATCTATCTTCGTCTTGTTAACGATTAAATTTAAATCAAAAACCCCCTCATCCCATTCTACGTAAGAAAACTCTTTCCAACGTCTTGCTTTATTTCTAGTGTTTAAAAAACAGCACAACTTATAGTTAAACAACTCAAAAAACTCATTCCCAGCATCTATTTTTTTAACTAACATTTGAATCGCTCCCATTTTCCTTTTTTTACTTGCTGTTCTATTGTCATTTTCTTTATATCTTTATTAATATCGTCTAGTACGTTAACTCCGATCCCTCTGGCACCACGTTCGTTCGTTTTAGATATAACACCATCAGGACGCCCTGTCTCTTTCCAATCTATAGGTGACTTAGATATATCAACATGGTCATTTAGAAGAGCAGCCGACTTATCCCCTAACTCTAGAGTAACTCTATATTTTCCGCGAGTAGGATTAAACTCTGCTTTCTCTGAGTTTACCCATATCGCCTTTCTTGACGAGTTATTATTCAGGACTAATCCTTTTGCCTCAGATACAGCCCTTGCTTCGGCTTCACTCATATATCTAACGATAGTTGTATTTAAGCCAAGTGGGTCAAGCCAACTTAGCGGATTCGGCGCGTACTGATAAAGATTCAACCCACCCGCTAAACCGATCGGATCCGGTGTGATAAACCGCCCAACCTCAGGTGCATAATACCTATAGGTATTGTAGTGCAGCCCGGTCTCTTCATCCAGATATTGCCCGGCATATCGCAGTGGTTGGCGGAACCTCCCCAGTGGTTGACTGAAATTACGCCACATCGCATCAGTCTGCCGTGCCACCTGACCAAACACCCCATACTGCCCCGACCACACCATCTCACCCTGTGCGTTGGTCACTTCCTGTGGGGAACCATTCAGGTCGGTGTGATACCAGTACAGTTTGTCTCCACTGTAGTGCCGTTCAATACAGGCCAGCGGTGTATAGGCTTCGTTCGGGTCATAGCAGTAGGTTTGCTGGTGATCGTCAGTACGGCTTTGCAGCAACCGCAATCCCTGCCACAAGAAATGGGTTTCACGCCGTTCCTGGCGAAGAGTGACCACCTTGCTTGACCGACGACCCAACGCGTCATAGTGGTACTGCGCTTCAAACAATCCCTTCGGCCCGTCACCTTTCGCTCCCACCAGGCGGTTATCTGCATCATAGCGATAGTGCTGGCTGCCGGGACCTTTCTGCCTGACCGACATATTCCCGAAGGCATCATACTGATACTGCCATTCTTCCCAACGGGTCAACCGGTTATCACTATAAGGCTGGCTGCCACGGACATACGGTGAGCTTTCCGGCGTCAGTAACGGCAGTAGCAAGGCGTTATCAGCCTGATCATAATGCACAGAGGTCTGATCGCCTTGTGCCGAATAGACGCTACGTAACCGACCTTCAACATCATAGCCATAGCTCAGCATACCCCGATTGCTGTCCTCTACGGCGGCCAGTTCATGCATATCGTCATAATGATAAGCTCGCCACAAAACCCCTTGCTCTGGGGAGGTAAGTGCGTCGGTGAGGCGATTGCTGATACTGCTCTGCCACTGGCGACGACCCAGGCGGTCATATCGCCGGTGCTGCGTCAAAGCCCCCTGAGTACGGCTTGTCTCACGGTGCAGTGCATCGCGTTCAAACTCGCTGATGATCTGGTCATTGAAACGGATGGCAGTGACGTGCCCAGAACCGTAATGCAGCCACTGGAACTGGTCATCGTTCGGCAGGCCGAGTGTGGTCAGGTTACCCAACGCATCATACTGGTAGCTCAGCGCTTCAACGCCGTTATGCTCTCGAGTCACCCGACCCAACGCATCCCGTTCAAAGCTCACGGTATTGGGCTGGATACCCAGCTTCAGTCCCTGCTCCGTAGGTGTACGGCTGGCGCTGAGCAAACCACCCATCAGGTTCCATTGATAGGTGACCTGCTCGGTCTGCGTCTGACGTGCAATAACCTGGCCTGCCGCATCGTAGGTCAGTTGACTGACTTTCTCTGGGCGGTGTCCTTCATCGCCTGTAGTACCACGCTGCACGACTTCGGCAACCTGCCCATCGGCATTAAAACGGTAACCGTAACGGGTATCGTCCGGGCGCTGCTCTTCCTGCAAGCAGCCTTCCGCATCGCGGGTAAAGCGATAGATACCGCCGTTGGCATTATCCAAGCTGAGCAGGCGGCCTTCCACGTCATACTCGTAACGCAGGGTTCGGTTCAGGCGGTCGGTAGCGCTCAGGGTTTGCCCACGTGCGTTGTAATGCCAGTGGCGCGGCAGGTTTTGCCCCTGCTGATGGCTGAGCAGCAGCCCCGCATCAGACCAGTCAAACTGCTCCGTTGAACCGTCCGGCAGGGTCAGTGTGACCAGTTGGCCTGCGTCGTTATACTGGTAGCGGGTTTCCTGCTGCAATGCATCGTGGCGGGAGACCATCTGCCCCAGCGTATCATAGCGCCAGGCAGTGGGCTGACCGGAACAGTCGGTGTAGCCTGTCAGTTGCCCCTGGCTATTCCAGCTTAGCTGGCTCTCGCCACCCCGCGCATCAGTGACGCGGTCTGGCAGCAGCGTATGGGAGTGTGGGTAGTGATAGTGCGTCGATTGCAACAACCGGTCGGTTTCCTGCACTACCCGGCCCTGTTCATCCCAGACGGTACGTTCTACCAGGCCATCCGGCCAGAACAAAAAGGTCTGTCGGTCGCTGTTGCGTTGATACTGCCAACGCGTGGTGGCTCCGTTGGCATCGGTGGAAGACACTAGCCTGCCCAGTTCATCCCATTCACACTTGCGCAAATGCCCCAGCGGCGAGCAGTAACCGGCGGGGAGACCGGCTTCATTCCACAGCATCTGATGCTGGTTTCCGGAGCGGTCGGTATAACGGCTGACACGACGGTGTTCGTCCAACTCCCACACCGCCTGACTGCCATCCTGGTAGGTGGCGGTGCGTAGATTTCGTTCTTCGTCATAAGCCAACTGATAGCCGTCACCCTCGCTGGTATGGTGTTCGGCCACGCACCAGATGTCTTCCATCTCCTGCCACTGGTAGTCGCAGCGCAAGCCGGTGGCATTCTCATGCCATAGCAGCAAACCGTTCTGTTCATCCCAGCCAAAGCGACGCATCACTGCGTCACCCCGGTGTTGCACCGCGACCAGTTGACCCGCTTCGTTATATTGATAGCGGACACGCTGCACCTCGCCCGCCACAGTTTGCTGCCACACGGCTATCAAACGGTTGAGTTCGGGGTGATATTCGCAACGCAGGGCCTGGCCACCGGTACGGGTGATGATGTCCATCTGCCGTTGTTCGTTGTAGTGGAATGACTGCTGGTTGCCGACGTTGTCGCTGATGGCACTCAGGGGAACTCGGCCCTCGGCGTCGAAGGCCGGATAGTGATAACGCAGTTCACCGGCATCGCTGATGCACCACGTTCCATCTTCCTTATGCGTAAGCCAGCACTGCTGGTCGGGGCAGAAGGTACGATGGCCAACGGGTACCTCAGGGAACGGGATAAAATCCCCGTGGGTGTTACGCCACAAGATGCCCTCTTCCACCTGCCGCAGTTCGCTTTCCCAGAACAGGCTCCAGCCCAGCCCCAATACGCTCTCCGCCGCATGGCTGCTGAGATAACTGCGCTGCCAGAACAACGGCAATTCACCATCGAGGGTGAAGTCCAGGTCATCGTCGTTATTGAGGAATTTTTGCCCGGTGGTCACCTCTACCGGGTTAGCCAGGATACCGACTATTGAAGCGGCAATCCCCAGAGGAGTGAGCATACAGAGCACTTTGGCTACCTTGCTGGCCCCCGGAATTTTGCTCATCAAACGCTCTACAGCACCAGGCCCACGCCCCGCAGCCCCTTTCGCACTGACCAGACCGGCTATAAGCATCGTCAGGTCTGAAACGGTGTAAGCCCATTCGGGGATTTCCGGGCTGATGTTTTCCGTAGTCGTTGTGCCACCGCCGATAAACACGTTGGAGGAACCGGCCAGGATGGTCGCATCGCAGGTAGTTTTATCGCTCTTGCGGGCGGCTGGCTGGCCGTTGATGAACACTGAGGAAGAGCCCTGCGCCACCTGCTGCACCTTGTCCTTGTCACAAGCAACGGTGCTCAGGGTAGCGACGGCGGCGGGTTTGTCATTGATAAAGACATTGCCCGAGCCGGTGATAATCGTCCCGCTGGGGCTCATCGAGCTGGCCCCGGCCTCGACACACGCATCCCGCGCCTTTTCCCCCAGGGCATTGGCAGCCATGCCAACCGCGATCCCGGCCCCAATCAGCAAAAAGCCCACGCCAAGACAGGCAGACGCACACCCGGCACCAATCAACATGCCGCCCAGGATACCCCCGGCCACGTTGATCAGGCCACCTAGGATCGTTCCGCCAATCAACCCGGCGAGAGCCCCCGAATGGCCGATGGCATCACCGACGCGTGCAGCTTCCAGCATGGTATTCGCTCCTGTCCTTGGTCGAAATGTGGGGTGTTACGGGTGTTGGTAACTGCTCAGGCAGGCTGAGAAGAAAGCTTCATCCGGCTCGGTCAAGGCCTGGGAGCTCGCCAGCGTGAAAATCAACACGTTAGAAGCCGTAACAGGGAATACAGCCTGACGTTGGTGCAGGGTCTGGCCCTTTTGCGGATGATAGCGGGAAAGCAGCGTAATGCCGTGGAACAGGCCATCGCCCAATACGGCGGGCTGTTCGTCGAGAGCCTGGTACTTGCGCAAGCCTTTTTGCAATACCTCACGCTGACGGGCCAGGTAGGCAGCAAAGTCTTCGTCGGGGCGCAATTGGTCACGGGAGATGTTAAGCGATGGCCCTGATGGCGCGATCAGAATGTTGACGGTCTGCTCACGGTATCCGGCAGGCAAGGTAATGCTGCCTTCGGTGAAAACACAGCGGGGTTCTGAAATGGGGGCCATCCTTGTGCTCCATGCAAAGTCCTTATCAATGGGGCGTAGATTTACCACAATGTTGAGCCAAAAACGATAGTGGGAGGGATAATAACATTAAGAAATTTGTAGATTTCCATGAGAGATCACTAAAAAACCAATAATGACAAGATTCACTACACCTCGCCAAACCTCCCTGAAATATTCCTTCATTGTCTCCAGATGTCTACTCACCTCCATCATTGAAAACTAACGTATTTCAATGAAAACAAAAGAGAAAAGCACATTGAGGCATTACGTGGGGTGCTTTCTAATGGCCAACGAAAATGAACTGCCCAAGTGGCAATAACCTGGAGAAAAAACAATGCAACCCTACCCAATGTCGACGTATAGATCGTACTTAGATCTCCCATCAGTGGATGCTGTTCCGTATCAGCGTATACCACTCAACCTCAGGAATGCTATCTGGAGCGTACAGAACAAAACCAAAGCCCCTTTACCTTTGATTGTTGCTGCAGCCCTGACGCCAGTTGCCTTAGTTTGCCAAGGCCTGATTGACGTTAGCCCCGCAGAAGATCTGGTATTCCCGGTGTCCTGTAACTTTTGCACAGTGGCAGATTCAGGTGAACGCAAGTCAACAGTCGATAAGCTTTTTATGGCCCCGATTCATGACTATGAACGTACAGCCAGCGTGCAATATCAGGCAGCCTTGCAATTGTATTCGCTCAACCTGGAGACCTGGAAGGTGGAATTCAAAGCGTTGAAGGGTCAGCTTGCCAAGCTGGTAAAAAAAGGTCAGCCCACTGATGCCATAAAAGCTCGCCTGATGGAACATCAACGCAATGAGCCGCAGCCACCTACCCAGGTGCAATTGCTAGCTAATGACATCACACCCGCGGCGTTGCAATATCTCTTGCACAGCGGTGGAGGGTCATTGGCTTTGCATTCGGCAGAAGGTGATATTCTGCTAAGTGGCCAGGCCTTGCAGAACCTGGGGCTACTTAATGATTTGTGGGATGGTGCATCATTCTCGGTGACGCGTCGCCAATCCGAAAGTTTTACGGTTCATGATGCACGTTTGAGTACAAGCCTGATGGTGCAGGCTGCGGTATTGCAGAAATACTTAAAACATTCCATGGAACAAGCTCGTGGCAGCGGATTCCTGGCTCGTTATTTCTTTGCGGCTCCACAATCAACCATCGGTACTCGTGTCGGCCATACCATGGAGAACTACCAGCAATGGGTTGCCCCGTATTACCAACGCTTAGAACAGTTGCTGATGCAATATACGGATAAACTGGCGATAGGTGACAAAAGCCGGATTACGCTCACCTTTACCCCAGAAGCACAGCGTTACTGGGCAAACCTGTGTGAGAACATCGAGCGCCAGTTGTTACCAGATGGTGACTATTTTGCCATCCGTGATTTCGCCAGCAAAGAAAGCAACAAAGTAGCTCGCCTGGCAGCACTGTTCCATTATTTCAATGGTGATGACGGGGATATCCCTGTACATACCGTGGAAACAGCTCAGGCAATATGTCAGTGGTATTTGAACGAAGCGCTGCGCCTGTTTGCACCAGCACCTGTGCAGCCCCCGCATGTCTTGGATGCGGATTTGCTCAGCCAGTGGTTGCACGAACGTTTTCAGGATAGTAATGGCCAGCCAATGACGAGATCCTGGATGCGTTCACGCGTTCCCAATGCGCTGCGCCAACCAGGACGCTTAGGACCAGCACTGGATTACCTACATTACAACCGGCGAGTACATGTCTGGCGCAAGGGGAATACAACCTACATCTCCCCACCGCCATCTATTACCCAATCTGTTTTTACTCGCTAATCCCCTTTTACCTCACGCAGCGTCCTTACTTTGGGCGCTGTATTTTTATACATTCACACCCGGAGGGGCGTGAGTTACCTTGTGTTAACCCTTGCCTCATTTTCTCGTGAAATGTCACTTTTTTATTTTTCCCACAAGGTTGCTACTGCTTATTTTGCTGCATTAAGCAAAATAAGCAGCTATTGAGGTGGGTTGTCATGGAAAAAGTCATTTTAATCAGCATGGTTAGTACGTTATTGTCAACCCGCTTTATTGGTAACAATGACATTTCACAGCGTAAAAAGGTGACTGTATGATGGGCGATGCGCAAGGCAATGTGGTGGAACAGGAAGTCGAACAATGGGTCTATTTCTCCCAACTACTGTCATCTGCAGGGTGTGAAAAGCATAAAGCGACACCGGGTGAGGCACGCTGGTTTAACATCAAAAATTATTCTTTTGTTGCTCAAATGCCATTGAGAGATCTGGTTTGCGAGCTGTCGGTACGGAGGGAACTATGCCTCATTGCCACCAATGGAATTAGCGGAGGCGCAATCACCAAAGCGCTGTCTGAAGAGCTCTACGCAGATATCATTTCAGGGAAGGCTGTAATCGGGGATCGTTTCAAGCCACATACTGCAGTGCCCGAGATAATCTATCTGGCCGATGGACCTGACACACCACCTCAACAGTTAGAAGTACCTGTTCGTGAATTGAACGTTAAAGACATCCGTACCTGCCATAATGCATTGGAAGGGGGTGAACGAACCTTCCCACTCCACCCTTGTTATCAGTACCGAGCGGCCAAAATAGACGGCGAAACACTACTTACAGCACTCCAACCACCCGACGTCGAGTTGGTTTACCTTTCTGTAGATCCGTTTTGCACTGAGTCCCAGCTAGTGGCGGCTTTTAAAGAAACTCTGGCCAAGTTACGTACTCAATACAATATTTTTAGTGGTTCCAATCGCACCAAACCGCTAACGCGAAGAAAAATAATTAATATTCAATTGCATAGCATAATACCGTTAATGGATTTACTACTATGGCAATTCAAGAAAGGGTGGCACTTGCCGCTTGAGCAGATCTACAAGATGCTGGAAGGCAAGCCTGTCGATACTCCCAACAAAGATGTCGAATATCACCGAACCAATTTCATCAAAACAAAACTATCCGGCTTTGAGAAGATAATTTCCCAAGGAACATTCGAACAACTATTGAGCACATTGCGGGAGAATGAACATCTGTATGATCTGAGCATCCGCAATCTGATCGATGACGAATTTATTTTCTATAAAAAATAAATATTGCAATATAAATTTTAAATTATTTGTTTATAACGAAACGCTGCCCGACATTGTTTATGCTCCATTTCGAGTTCAACAAACACAAACAACGAGGGTATTACCAATGAAAAACCAACCTATCAACAACCAGTTAGTCGACATGAAGTTCCTCTGCAAGCACTCCGGTCTGTCTCGCGCCTACTTCTACAAACTGATCGCGAATGGCCTGTTTCCAAAACCTCTCAAGTTCGGTCGCGCAAGCCGCTGGCAGAACGGCGACTACCTGGAGTTACTGTCTGAACTCGAAGCCAAGCGTTCCTCTGGCCCTGCCCAAACGTGCTAAAGGGAAATGCGTACCGATGTATGGTGCAAATTCACCCTTAGCTCCGGTGATTTATTTCACCAACCAGTTCACTAACTTGCCATAACGGTATTAACCCGGGGATACCGTCTATAGCTGGTGGGTGAGGGCTTAACGATATCGACTGTCATGCCATAGACCACTGACTACAACTTCAGTATTCAGGAGTTTTTATTATTGATAGCTAACTAATAATCACAATATGGTTTTAATTGAAATATAACACTGCCTAACCAACTCATTATTAATGAGTTGTTGTACCTCTGACATCATTAGCCAGAGGGCCTATTCAGGCTGGCAGGCATGAATCGTCAAACGCTTATTAATGTAATCGCAGTCATTCCCCTGTTGTGGCAACACCACAACGGTAGGTGTCCTGCACCCGTAAATCACAATCCCCCTTTATTGGTCATTACCGATAAGGGACATATAAAGGAATGATGCAGCATGAGTGACAATGACTTCGCACTATTGGAATCAACCAGCATGCACCACCCTGACGGTGATACCACACTATTGGTAACGGCAGATTACGATACCGTAATAACTCAACTACGTGTGTTGTCAATATTGCGCAGAGCAGTAGCTTCTGAGCAAAAAATCGTCAATCGGAAGGGAAAGCTGACGCTGGCAGGGCATTACCTGCAGGAAGCTTTGGAAACACTACCAAGACTGATTTCTTCCATCGGTGAATACCAGCAACTGCATCCAACAATCGAAACTTTCCGTCAAGGAATGGAACGCTGTAGTTTGGCATTCCCACTCACTCTGGTTGCATGCACCCATCAAGAAATTGCGGTGTTAGAACAGCTCTTAACCTGGTTTCGAGCTGAAGCGGGCTCAGTAAAGCATCAACGCCAGTTGCGTAACTTCCAACGTGCAGCCAGTAAAAACCTGCGTGGGGCTTTGGCCTATGTCGATTACTTATTTGAACGCCTCGCCCGTTTATCGGTGATCCGGCTTGACCTTTCTTATCTAAAAACGGTGGCGAAAACCGTGACAGCTACTGAAACACGCCAGCATCGCAGGCGCCTGTTTAAACGCGTGCAATCTCATCCTCTATTCCAACACTGTGTTGGTTATCTGTGGAAGCTCGAATATGGACTGCATAAAGGTTTCCACTACCACACCTGCCTTTTCTTTGATGGTAGCCGTATCCGCAATGACATTTCCCTGGCACGTCATATCGGGCAGTACTGGAAACAGGATATCACCGGTGGTATGGGGCTCTGTTTCAACTGCAACGCTAACCAGCATGCCTATACGCATTCCGGCATCGGTGACGTTCACTACCTGGATCATGCGAAACGAGCCGCATTACAGAAGGCCATTACTTACCTGACCAAGGCTGACTCGGTAGTGCGCCTGACACTACCCGGAAATGCCCGCACATTTGGACGCGGAGAATGCCTTGTGCAATCAGGAGCTAAACGCGGCAGACGCCGCCAGCCATCCTAATCAACTAATGCAGCGTAATCACCCACTTTACATCCTAAAGGTAATTAAAATGAATAACCGTAACACACTGTTTTCCATGGACTCAGATAATCATCTAGCCCACTTGATGCTGTCGACAAGCCTGACTGCGAGAGATGGCTCTGCCAACACCCGCTGGCTGACAGGGGATTATGACCGGCTGATTGAACCACTGTTACTTCTGGAGATATTAGAACGCAATCTGACTATTCAAAACGTAAATGCAGAAGCATTACTGGAGATCTATAGGCGTTTACTGAGCTCAATGGATGCCTGGAAAGGGCTCCGCACTTTCCATCCAACCCTCTCACGTTTTGCTGAACTGGTTATGCAGGCTGAGCAAAGTATCCCTTCGGCTGGTGATGTTGATCTTGAACTGCGCCAAAGTGTGGCAACAATATCCCAGCACCTACAGTCTGATGAACATAAACGGCTGGTGGCAGAGTGGTTATGGGCAGGAGATAGAAATCTGCGAATTGGGCTCAGAGCCCTAGTGGCGATCACCTTAAATTATCCATCCTTTGTCGCTGTTGGCGTTGAACTGGCCTATGAGCATGCAAATACTCCGCTAGAACAGATGGTACAAGATCGCCAACAACTTTTTAGCGAAATTAGTAACATACCGGAGCTCGAGCATTGCATTGGCGCGTACTGGCATCTGGAATATGGCCTGCAAAAGGGCTACTACTTGCAGTGCGTGTTTTTCTTCTCAACGAAGGAGCCTGGTGTTGGGCCTGTATTGGCGCAACGTCTCGGTGAACACTGGCAAGACACGGTAACAAAAGGTGATGGTCGTTACTATGCCAATACCCGCGAGCAGACCGAGTATCAGTACCCTGGCTGTATCTATGTACAAGAGAGCAATCACGATATTCTGGAACAGGTGGACTGGTGGCTGAAGTGTATGACAAACCTGGATGTATACTTTCCGCTAGTGTTACCTGCAGGTGAGTCAACATTCGACACGCAAACATTTAAATATTATTTGCGCTCACAGGACGACTGGACGGACGTCTCTCTCTTCGAAGCTGAAGTTATGAGCGAATGGTACGAAGGCATGTGCAATAAGGCATAGCACCGCACTGAAAAACTGCGTCACATCTAACTGAATAAGCTAGGTATTCAAGACTATCTCGACAGGAGCTTGGCTAACAGCCAAGCTCCTGTCCCCCTATTTACAGTGTGAAGTCTGATTTCAGTAAGGTACCGGATGAATTTCAACACCGTCTGTCAACCCGCATTCGTTGGAAAGGATCGTCAGGCAAAATCGCAGCACCTTGCCGGGATATTGCTAGGGAAATAAAAATGCTGCGCCAGCGGCTTAAATAGGCGCTGGAGAACGGACCGAGGTAACAGCGCTGGATGGTTTGTTTTGGTTCGGTATGCAGCGAATCACTGCCGACGTGGAAATGCTCAGACAAAAGGGATGCATATTGCGACCTCAGAGGTTAAGGCATAGGACGGTCTCAGCGCTACCATCCGGCCCATACCGGTATACTGCGGAGTCTAATACGCTCATTGTCTGTATTAGCTCAGACTGGATCTGACAGCATTCTCTGGCAGCACGCCATCAGATCTGACAGTCCGCTCTGAGCGAGAAGCGGACATTGCTGAGGATACCCCCTCCTAACTCTAAGGTCGTTGTCGTCTTTGTTGTGCAACGATTCATCGCAATATAACATTATTATTTTTCATAATTTCAATTACTTAGCCCCCCAAAAGCACCCATTATTTTCCATTTTTCATAGTTTCAGAAAGTAAATATCATCAACACAGAAAGCTAACGATGCTGCTCTAAATCTAAGATAGAACAGCATGCAAGATTAGCTGAAGTTAGACATTTTTTAACCTGCAATATCACTTTGTCAGAGGAATCACTCCTGTCATCGTAATTGGGTCTGTATTTCCGTTACTTAAAGTAAAAAAACCCAATCTTTTTTCTTCGTCAACCAAATTAAACATCGCTGTATGATGGTGTTTTACGCTGACATCTTTAGAATACAGTCTGAAATTAGAACCATTTAATTCTATTTCTACCGACAAACCTGAAAAATCCAAGTCAAAGCAACCAGAAAGTATTTTTTGATCTGAAGAAGGAAAACTACCTTTATAAATTATATTATATTTAGGATTAAAGTAACGAATAAGACCGGCTTCAGATAGACAAACAATTTCCTTCTTAGAAAGAGGGGTGTCTATTATGCTTTTAAGACGCGCAAGATCTTCCTGACCACTTATACATGTTTTATCAGCCCCATTAAATGAACTAAAAAGAATATAATCGCTATATACTAGAGTGAGAATATATATTTGATCATCAGGAAAATCATTCATTGTATCAGCCAGAATCTTCTGAAGCGTTGAATGACTCCTTAAGCGCTCAATAGCAGTTCTCTTTCCATCTGCATAGGCTTGGCCGACATATAATACTTCTAAATCGTAATAAATTGGATTGCTTGTAAATAAGGCTAACATTTCGCTTGGCCAATATCTTTTCCACTCACCACCAGCATTGACAGTTTCAATTTTTCTATGTGGATAACTGGAAACTCTTAAAGCAACCTCATCTTCTATAAATGCAAAAGGAAATGAATACTCCGATACTACCTCGGTTCCATCAATACGGCTAATAACTTTACCAGTAACCTGATCTACACTGATAACCGGTTCTTCATTGCTGCAATTTGTTTTAGGCTTTTTACATATAAGATAAATATGGCTATTATCTGATATATCCTGATGAGCATCATTCATTTTACCTTCGGCATGTAACTGATCAGGTGTTAACATCAACCAACCATTTGAAGTAATACCAACAGAAAACTCTGAGACAAATTTTCTTTTACCTATCATAACGATCTCCTGAAAGGATGAATTATGTATCTAAACTTACAAAAATCGTAATTAAAGCAACGTTTTTATTGAAACCAAAAAAGTCGATAATTTTTATATCCCTCTGATTTTTCGACAATTATATTAGGAATCAATTTTTCCATCAATAGTAACACTATGAAGCAACTGTAACTTAAAGTGCGTACAGTCAAGAATCCCCGCTAGCGGTGATGGCGGGCGACAACTTTTGACAACTTACTCTCATCACTAACTGACGGACCTGTTCCCGCTTGAATAACACATTGTAATGTCAGCAATGTCTGCTCCTGGCACCGAGCTGCCATGCTAGATTAGGTTAAGCTCTGTGCTGTGACAATGTCAGATCCAGTCTGAGCTGATACACATTGTCATTGCTGTTATCTTTTCCTAGTGTGCTTTTTTCGACCATAGAAGCGCTTATGAAACACGTATTTATTTGTCGCCCAACAAGCCGTCACCAACCCGATTCACTCTTGTGGGAGTTCGGGCGGTGGCTCCAGATTCATCACACTAACTTTGGTACACAGAACACCGATACATCCCTAGATCACCAGTACCAGTCTTACAACTGACGCTGCTCCAGGCTGGTATAAATCGTCTTGATTTCACCTGTTAAGCTTTCGCCACGGTACACCATCGACGTATCGTAACGTTGATACTTCTCTTCTCGCGCGGCGCTGAACCAGTTAAACGAACCTACACACAGTAGCCCCTCGTCCCCAATAACAATTTTACTGTGAACGCGATTGACCAGCTTTGTAGTGATGCCCATTTCGTTCAGCTTTTCCAACGCGGCATAAAGACGCTGCTGTTTCTCTTTACGTTTTTGGTAATCAGCATGTTCGATATTGAAGTTTTTGTCCGTCACCACGGTGATATCAATGCCGCGCGAGCGCGCCTGGATCATCGATGCCAGAAAGCCTGTTTGTTCTAGCTTTTGCCAGGTCAACCATGGAGAGACGACAGTAATATTCTTCCCGATAGTGCCGAAGGTCTGGTTCAGAAACGCATCATGCTGCTCCACACCGTGTAAGGTCGAGATCTGCGTTTGTGCTACGCTTAAATCCTTGCGTTCCTTATACTCAAACTGCAACGCGTTGCTTTCAGACGCGAAAAGGTATTTTGCCAGTAATCCCCTGGGCGATGACGCCGGCTGGATCTCGAACAGATCCATATCACCGAAGACCAGAAAGCTGTCTTTAGCGCGCGAGACGGCGACGTTCAGCATACTGGTATCGCTGTCGATAAACCCGCCATCCTCATGTTTGGAATAGACAGAGGAAAAGATCACAATCGCTCTTTCCGCCCCCTGCAGAGAGTGCACAGTACCAACGGTCAGCGAATCCTCACCACCACTACAGATAATGTCGAGCTTACGCAAAGCTGCTTTGATGGCGTTGACCTGCATCGAAAACGGCGTAATAACCCCCACCACCTTATGCAGTGGTTTGCCATAATGACGCTCAATTTCCTCTTTGTGCACCACCAACCAGGCCGCTATTGTCTCAGCCTCAAAGGTATTGTAACGGCTCCCGCCATTTGCCTGCTGACCCAAACCATCGATATGCAGATAACCCATCGCAGGAAGAAGCGTCTCTTTTTCGCCGCCTCGTTTCGGCTGTAGCTTGCCGTGGTAGCAGAGTGCGTTACAATAGCCGATGATGTTATCGAAGCAGCGACGGTGCTCGTACAGGTACATCCCACGGGCCAGGTCCGGATCGTACTGATAGCGTGAGTTAAACTGAGCAACCTTCATGACACTGCCCGATGCTGCGCTTTTACCTGAATCACACATCAGCGCATAGGCATCTGTCAGTTCTTCCTGCGTGCCGCCGGGGAGAATGTTCTCCTCCACCATATTACCAATATCAATGCCGGGCAAACTGTTCCAGATAGGCGCGATTTGTTCCGTATCGCCAATCACTAACGCTTTTTTCGCCAGAGCGAATGAGGCCGCAGCCACCTCCGGGAGCACCTGACCGGCTTCATCGACGATCAATAGATCGGCAAAATTATAAAAATAATTATCATCAAATTTCTTAGCCCCACCAACATACTCACTAATTATCAGATGGTAAGGCAGCATATAGCAGGTCATCACCACGCAGGGGGTGAGCTTCATTCTGCGCAGCCAGCGTGCTTTAACAACTTTCGCCCCTTTGAGCGTTTTTTCTTTTCGAAGATCGTCAATAGCGGCCATATCCATCAGCCAGCGACCTTCCCAGTAGTGGGTGGCCAGCAGGAACGCCGGGAAACGGATCTGCGTATCGGCAAGCTCATCGGCTCCTGCCAGATTCAGTTCCTCTTCGTCCGAATGCCCCAGCGACTGGGCCAGATCGTGCCAACGTCGGGCAGCCTGGCTTTCACGTCGGGAAACGTCCTGCGCAAGATCGATTTGCTGCTGATACTCACCTTGCTCTTTTTGCGCCTGAGCAATAAGACTATCGATAAAGGCATCGATGCCTTCCGGCGCACTGCCCTGGAACAAGGCCATTCTTGTGCCAAATGTCCCGTCCAGGAAGAGGTTAATCTGATAGTAGCGCTTAGTGCGAACAGCCGAAACCCAGGAGAAGAACGCATACACCATCGACTCAGCGGCGCGATATTGTTGCCACTGTTTTTTGCCTTGGGTTAACAGCGCGATTTCTTTGGTGTTATCGAGCAAAGACGCTTTTTTATCCTGAATATACTGGTTGAGATCTTCGCTGATGGCGTTCCGCTCCTGGCGGATGCGGCTCAGACTGTCCCATGCTGGCTCGATTTGCTTAAGCTTCGCGGACTGCTCGGTTAGACGCTCATGCAAAAGATCCACAACGCGTTCAGGGGAGCTGCACTCTGCCGACGGAAACGCCGCCTTTGCCCTTTCAAGATAGAAGAACTGTGCATCTTCAACATACTCTAAGGATTCAACACGGTTAAAAAAATCATCCGTCTGGTATTTTTTTGCGGAGTCAGCCTTACGGCCTGAAGACGGAAAGTAAGCGCCATAACTTTTTAATTCAGGCAACCAACGCCCTGCCATTGCTCCGGTGCCAGTGGCAAAATCTTTACCGAAGGCTTCAATAATGTTGGTCACGGCTTGGTTGTTGGTTGAGGTGGCAATCACTACCGGCGGTTCGGTTTTGTTAAGAGCGGCTCTTGCCCATTCAGTGGCAATGATCGAGAGAAGCAGAGTGGTTTTTCCGGTTCCTGGTGGGCCGTTAACGGCGAGGATATCACCCTGCTTTTGGGTGAGATAATGGCTCAGAGCATCGCGCTGAGCTACTGCAAGCGGGAACTTATCGCCGGAATGTCCCAAACGCTCGCTAAATTTTGCATTGTTAGCAAGGAGAGGTTCCACGGGGAGCATTTCCGTCGAAGCAAAGCGCGCCAATAACGGAACCTCTTTTTTACACATCAGCAGATGATCGTACATGGGAAGGATATGGATGCTGGCCCCGCTGATCTGATTCCCTTTGATAACATAGCCATATCCGGCCGGTTCGTATTGCTCGCGGGTGGCGATCCATTTTGCGGCCACGTTTTCCAGAAGATTGTTTGCCTCAGTCAGGTACTTTTGCCACTGCTGCTGATACCTTGCATGCCGTTCCGCCCGCTGCTCATCATTTTCCTCGTGGCGTTGTTGTTCGCTATCCGCACCAAAGGTGACCGAATTATGCGTGGTTTTGTATCTGTCATATTGCACCATCTCGCCAATTGAGAAAGTGCCTTTGGGGAGCGGTTCAAGTAGATCACGAGGAATAGTGGTTGGTGCGGTGGGGAACAAAAAGCCTTCGCGGCTCAGGAGGGCTGAAGTCACCAACGGTGTGACAAGACCCGGCGCGCCTGCCGTCTGCTCTTTACCATGCTTTTGCAGCCGGAACCAGGCTTTTGGTCGTAACAATATCTGGACGGTTTTGACTGCGTCACCTTCTCCCTTAAAGAACGTACGAACGATCTCCTCATCCAGCCGCCCTGTAGTAATGTCCAACCACCGGGTGAATTTTTCAGCATCTTTACGCTCAAACGACCCTTTGCCAGATTCAGCATCTGCTAAAGAGTTACGCCAGTATGATGCGAACCCTTGAGTGTTCCTGTCCATTGCCCACCCCATAACTTAATAAAAATTGTTGATTTACTTGATATAAACTCAATACGTGGTTAAGCATTGTCCACTATACGAGCTGGATCGCAATAATTTATTTATGTTTTAAAGGCTAGTAGGATTGTCTACCGGCCCACGGCATTCCAACTCTAGGGCGGGGTCAGTCCATTGACCATCTGTATAAATATCATTTCAACTTAAAAATGTTCATTTGATACAAAATTTTGATGTAAGATTCTCAGTATTAAATACAAAGATAAGGACCATTATGATCCGTTGCCATCTTGCTCGGCTCATGGGAGAACATAAGATGCGGATAGCCGATGTGGCCAGGGATACCGGTCTTAGCCGCAACACCATCACTTTGCTCTACAAAGAGACAGCCCAGAAAGTTGACCTCGAAGCATTGGACAAACTTTGCTTGTTTTTTGACTGTGAAATTCATGATTTGCTGCAAAAGGTTCCGGCGTCACAGAATCGACAAGAGAAAAAACAATGACACTGATTAACCTAAAAGATCTTGAAGCCCATCTTTGGCATGCAGCCCACATCATCACTGGGCCTATCGATGCATCAGATTACAAAACGTACATTTTCCCCATCTTGTTCTTCAAGCGCATTTGCGATGTGTATGACGAAGAGTTCGTCGAGGCGATGGAAAGCGTTGGGGATGAAGAGCTTGCCAAAGGTGAGATGTTTCACCGTATTCAAATTCCTGAGAACTGCCACTGGCGTGACGTTTTTGCCGAGGTTAAAGACCTGGGGCAGGCTTTAAAAGATTCCTTTCGTGGTATAGAACTGGCCAATCCTAAACTGCATGGCATTTTTGGTGATGCCAGTTGGACCAACAAAGAACGTCTTTCTGACGAATTGCTAGCAACATTGCTCAATCACTTCAACAAGGTAAACCTCGGTGTTGGCAGTGTCCGTGATGATGATATGGGCCGTGCATACGAGTACTTGATCAAACGTTTTGCTGATAAAGCCAATAAAAAAGCTGGTGAGTTTTATACCCCACGTACTATCGTTCGTTTAATGGTCAACATTCTTGATCCAAAAGCAGGTGAGAGTGTTTACGATCCTGCCTGTGGTACCGGCGGTATGCTGCTCGAGACCATTCACCATGTGAAAGAAAACGGTGGCGACCCGCGCCTATTAAAAATCAAAGGTCAGGAAAAAAATCTTACCACCGAAGCTATTGCGCGGATGAACTTGTTTCTGCACGGTCAGGAAGATTTCGATATTGTTCGGGGTGATACCCTACGCGACCCTAAGTTTATAAAAAATGATCGTCTAGAAACTTTCGATTGTGTTATCGCCAACCCGCCATTCAGCTTAAAAGAGTGGGGCTATGATCTGTGGTCAAACGATCCCTATAGTCGTAAGCAATATGGTCTAGCACCTAAAACTAATGGTGACTTTGCCTGGGTGCAGCATATGTTTGCCTCACTCAATGACAATGGCCGTATGGCTGTGGTATTGCCGCATGGCGTACTGTTTCGTGGTGGTGCCGAAGGCGCAATTCGTACCAAGTTACTGCAAGAAAATCGCATCGAGGCCATCATTGGCGTCGCTGCTAACCTTTTCTATGGAACGAGTATTCCTGCGTGTATTTTGGTGCTGCGTAAATCGCGTCCAAAGGCACACAAAAATCACGTACTCATCATCAATGCTGAAGAAATCTATACCAAAGGGCGCGCTCAAAATACCTTGTCCAACAATCAGGCTGATGAGATCTATCGCATCTATCAAAGCCAGGAACAACAGGGGCCGGCGGCACAAGAAATCGAAGGTGTTGCACGTTGGGTTCCCTTAAACGAGATTGAAGAAAACGACTTCAACCTCAATATCTCTCGTTATGTGCAAAAGCCACTGGAAGAAGAGACCATTACCGTGGAAGAGGCGCTCAAAGATTTTCAACAAAAGCTGGCTGCCTTGGAAAAAGCGGAAGAAGAACTAGAAACCCTGCTGATCAAAGAAGGGTTTGAGATATGAGTAAGATGAACAATAAAAAACTGGAAGATCTCCTCTGGGGCGCAGCCGAGTTTTTGCGCGGCCAGATTGATGCCTCAGACTACAAGCAGTACGTCTTCCCGCTGCTGTTTTATAAACGCCTGTCGGATGTGTATTTGGAAGAATACAACGAAGCGTTGGCACTCCATGAAGGTGATGCTGAATACGCTGCCATGCCGATGTTCCACCGCTTTGATATCCCCCAAGACGCGAGCTGGAAAAAGGTACGCAACACCAGTAAAAACATTGGTGAGGCCATCCAGAACGCGCTGCGCTTAATTGAAGCCAATAACCCGCGTTTACACGGCGTGTTTGGTGATGCACAGTGGACCAACAAAGAGCGTCTACCCGATCATCTGCTGGCTGACCTGATGGAACACTTCAGTAAAATCCCGCTCGGCATTAAATCGGTTGCCCAGGATGATCTTGGTGAAGCCTACGAATACCTGATTAAAAAGTTCGCGGACGATTCCGGCCATACCGCCGCAGAGTTTTACACCAATCGTACTGTTGTGCATTTAATGACGCGCATTATGGGCTTAAAGCCTGGTGAAACTGCCTATGATCCCACCTGCGGCACCGGTGGTATGTTGCTGAATGCGGTGATGGATTTACGTTCCCAGGGCAAAGAGTGGCGTTCTGTGCACCTTTATGGGCAAGAGGTTAATTTGCTCACCTCAGCCATCGCACGTATGAATATGTTCCTGCACGATATTGAAGAGTTTGACGTGATGCGCGGCGATACGTTGGCTGAACCCAAGTTTATTGAAAACGACCGGCTTAAGCAGTTTGACGTTATTTTCGCTAATCCGCCTTACTCCATTAAAAAATGGAACCGCGATAAATTTGCCGCCGACCCTTATGGCCGCAACCTCTACGGTGTACCCCCGCAAGGCTGTGCCGACTATGCGTTTTACACCCACATTATCAAAAGCCTTAAACCTGATAGTGGCCGTGCGGCTATGCTTTGGCCACACGGCGTTTTGTTCCGCGATTCCGAGCAAAGCATTCGTAAACAGGTGATTGAGTCGGACATTATCGAAGCGGTGATTGGCCTGGGGCCAAACCTGTTTTACAACTCCTCAATGGAGTCATGCATTATTGTTCTTAATAAGAACAAGTCACAGGAAAGAGAAGGAAATGTACTTTTCATAGATGCTAAAAATGAAATCACTAGCATCAAGTCCAATTATTTCTTGTCGGAAAAAAATATAGAGAATATCTGTAATAATTTTAAATCTAGCGCAAATAAGTCAAGCAATTTCGCTTTGATTAGTGTTGAAGAAATAGCAAAGAACAACTTTAATTTATCATTGCCATTATACCTTCATGAAAACGTTTTTATGGATAACCGTGACATTAAAGCCTCTATAGTTACTTGGAAGTCTGATCAAGCTAAATCTAATAGCCACTTAAAAACCATCAAGTATCTATTTAATAATCTTGGTATCAAATGGGGGCGAGATGAGTAGAAAAATCATGAAGTTGAATGAAATATGTACTGAACCAAAGCTTACTAGTTCAAATCCTCTCAAGGATGGTTATGATCGATATGTAGGCTTGGAACACATTGATTCGAACTCACTAACAATATCTCGTTGGGGGGATATTGCTCAGGATAAGCCTAGCTTTATACGAGTTTTTAAAAAAGGTCATATCCTATTAGGCAAGAGACGACCTTATTTACGGAAGGCAGCAATTGCACATTTTGATGGTATATGTTCTGGGGATATTATTGTTCTTGAAGCTAATCAAGCTGTAGTTAATCCAGAGCTTTTTCCATTTCTGATTCATTCCAATAAACTTTGGTCACATGCAATTAAAACTTCTTCGGGTTCTTTATCCCCTAGAACAAAATTTAAAGATCTAGGGCAAGTTGAGTTTTCACTCCCTGATTTAGATGGTCAAAAAATTCTAGCGGATGATTTGCTAAATATCCAAAGAAACAGAGTTTTAATAGAACAGCAAATCGAAGCTACATCGCAACTTATATCGTCGACACTTCAAGAAACATGTGGAATGCTCGGTAAGCGCACTCCTACTGACAGGCTTGATGGGCGTTGCCCAGAAGATTATATGGTTGTAAAACTTAAAGATATTCTAGTTAAGGTGAATCGACCAGTCGAACTATTTGATCATCTTGAATATGGAACTGTAGTTGCTAGAAGGGCTTTCGGTGGGGTTGAAGCGAGAGAATCTATTCTTGGGGAAAACATTAAAGTAAAAAGTCAGTTTGAAATAAAAGGTGGCGATTTTCTTATATCAAAACGACAAATCGTTCATGGTGGTTGCGGTGTGGTTCCACAGTACTTGTCGGGAAGCATCGTCTCGAATGAGTATGATGTATTTAATACGGTAGATTGCTTAGATATGAGTTTTTTTTCTTGGCTAGTGAGAACTCCTTCCTTAAGAAATTATTTTTATATCAGTAGTGTCGGGGTGCATATTGAAAAGATGCTATTCAAAACAGAGCTATGGCTTAATATGCCAATAATCTTACCACCGTTGGATGTACAAAAAACAATTGCTATGACATTAAATGAATTGGTTTTTTTTAGTCAAATACAATTCGGAAAAATTGATCATCTTGAAGAAATTAAGACACATTTATTGAGTGAGTAATATGGAAAAATTTAACGAACAAACCGTCACAGAAAATGGCATTATCGACCGTTTAAAAGGGTTAAGCGGCATCAAGTGGACTTACTGCCACGGTGAGAGCCTGCCTAAACAAGCGCAGGGTATCTTCGTTGATGAGTGGCTGAAAGACGCACTTTGTTCGTTAAATCCCGATATTGCCAAACAGCCAGATTACGCCGATGAGGTGATTTATAAGCTACGCGGCGTAGTACTGGAAGCCCGCCATACCGGTTTGGTAAAAGCCAATGAAAACTTTCAGGAATGGTTGATGGCCGAAAAAACCTTACCCTTTGGCGAGAACGGCGACCATATCACCATCAATCTTATTGATTTTGACAATGTAGATAACAACCACTTTGTGGTGGCGCAACAGGTGCATTACATCGCTGCCACCGAGGTGTTTTTTGATATTGTTCTATATGTGAACGGCATTCCGTTGGTAGTGGGAGAAGTGAAAACAGCCACGCGCCCCAGCGTAACCTGGCAAGACGGTGCCGCCGATTTTATGGGCGGTAAGAAATACTACTGGAAAAACGTTGAACCCTTCTTTGTACCTAACCTGTTGTGCTTTGCCAGTGAAGGAAAAACCTTTGCCTATGGTGCCATTAATGCCCGCGTAAAAGACTGGGGTCCTTGGCACAATACCGAGCTACGTGAGGAAGTCCTGCCGGGAATGGCATCGGTGCTCGATAGCTGCCAGGGCTTATTAAACCCGCAGACGTTATTGCAGTTGCTGGAATCCTTCGCACTGTTTTCTACCGTGAAAACCGGCAAAGAGTCCCCGCCTAAACGGATTAAAATCCTGCCACGCTACCCGCAATTTGAAGCAGCCAAACAGATTGTTGAGCGAGTGCGCAAGGGCTACCCGAAAAAGGGCCTGATTTGGCACTTTCAAGGATCGGGTAAATCGTTGCTGATGCTCTATGCCGCCAAAATGCTGCGTGCTGACAATGAGCTGAAAAATCCAACCGTATTGGTCGTCGTGGACCGGCGAGATCTGGACAGCCAGATCAATGAAACCTTTGGTGGCGCTGACGTCAAGAACCTGATCAAAGTGCAAAGCTGCAAAAAGCTTGGCGAGCATATCGAACAGGATAGCCGTGGTATTTTAATCACCACCATCTTTAAGTTTAAAGATATCGAGATTGACGATAACAACCCTAATGGTTTGAATAGCCGCGACAATATCATTGTGTTGGTGGACGAAGCTCACCGCACTCAGGAAGGTGGCTTAGGCGAGAAGATGCGCAGGGCGTTACCCAACGCCCACTTCTATGGCTTAACCGGCACACCAATTTCAGGTATCGACCGTAATACCTTCAAGTTGTTCGGCGCGGAGGAAGATCCCGGCCGCTACATGAACCGCTATAGCTATAAGCAGTCGATCCGTGATGGTGCCACCAACCCGGTTAAGTTTGAACCACGCCTCGCTGAACTGCGGGTAGACCGCGATGCTATTAACGAAGAGTTCGAGCAACTGGTTAAAGAAAACGATTTGGATGATGAAGAGAAAGCGGCCTTGTCTAAACGTGCCGGTAAGCTGGCTATTATGCTGAAATCCCCCAAGCGCATGGTAGCTGTAAGTAGCGATATTGCCGAACACTTTACCAGCCATGTAAAGCCGAAAAAGATGAAAGGCATGGTGGTGGTATACGACCGAGAAGCCTGCGTGCAGATGTACTATTTGCTGGGTGAAAAGCTCGGGTTTGATGCGGTCGAAGTGGTCATGAACGTTGATCAAGCCCCAGTAAAAACCGAGGAAGGGGGTAAAAAAGACAAGGTCAATAAAGACTGGCTCAAGTGGCATGACGAGCTGGAACTGCCCATCAAACAAGTGGATTTCGAGCGCTGGCAGCACATTGATGCAGAAGATCAGGTGCAAAAGGACCTGATCGAATGCTTCAAAGATCCAAAACATCCGTTACAGCTGATTATCGTTACTGCCAAACTACTCACTGGCTTCGATGCACCTATCTGCTATTGCATGTATTTGGATAAACCTTTACGTGACCACACCCTTTTGCAGGCGATGTGCCGGACCAACCGATTGTACGAAACCGATGATATACGCAAGAATATGGGGCTGATTATCGACTACCTAGGCGTATTTGAAAATTTGCGTACCGCGTTGGCCTATAATCCTGATGAAATTGAAGGTGTTGTAGAGGGTATCGAGGCCTTTAAAGCGTTATTACCGGTACAATTGAATAAATGCTTGTCCTTCTTCCCCAATGTAGATTGCACCTTAGAAGGCTTCGAAGGCATTATGGCTGCGCAAGAATGCCTGCCGACAAACCAAAAGCGCGATGAATTTGCCGCCAGTTTTGGTGTGTTAGCCAAGCTATGGTCGGCGATTTACCCCGATCCTTTCTTGAGCCCGCACCGTCAAGACTATAAGTGGCTAGCTCAAATTTACGAATCGGTGCGCCCGGTGGGTCAGACTGGAGCGCTTGTTTGGGCTGCCCTTGGCCCCGAAACAATCAAAATGATCCATGAGCACACTGACATCAACCGAATTCGCGATGATATCGACGAGTTGATCATGGATGAGCACTCCATTTTTACCCTGACCGACAAAGAGCAGGAACAACGCGCCAAACGCTTGGAAATTGATCTCATGGGCCGCTTGCGTGGCAGTCACGATCCTAAGTTTGTAGAGTTAGGTGAGCGCCTGGAAAAACTGCGCCAAGACTACGAAGCCGGCGTTATTAAAGCTATTGACTGGTTGAAAGGCTTGTTGGATGCTGCGAAAAATACGGTACAAGCCGAGCGCGAAACCGGTGAACACCCAGTGACCGAAGCGGATAACAAACAAGCTTTAACCAAGCTGTTCCTGGAAACCCGCCCGGAAACAACACCTAAGTTAATCGGTGATGTAGTGGAGCAAATCGACAAAATCGTCAAAGCTACCCGTTTTGATGGCTGGCAAAACTCCAATAGTGGCCCGCGTGAAATCCAGAAGGCATTAATGCTGACTCTGGCTCAATTTGGATTGGGTAAAGATAGAGAGCTATTCCAGAAGGCTTACGGATACATAGAGGAGCATTATTGAGTTTTTTTGGTCGCGGTAGGACAGAGGTTACCCTACCCTCGCACAAACCCGGAGGTGCGCGGTTAACATATCTGGCTCTTGCATAGAAGCGTAGTAAAGGATAAGGGTGGGAAACTCTAGGCTTCGGTCCCATCTCTTGCACAAGAGATTGAAGCATTCCCAGGTCATGCAGTTCCGTTGCTTCTTTATTTCTGGGGCTTCACCATCATTTCACCGAACAAAATAAGTATCCACGAAAACCAACAGCACCAGCATCACTGCCAGCGCTGTTGGTCTTCTTTAGAAAAACCACCTCACCCTAAGCACGACGCCCAAACTCCCCATGCACCACATTCCCATCACGCTCCAGGTTATCCATATAGTCCGCATACCACTGCAGCATCTCACGCCGTCCATCCAGATACTTCGCATGGTTGTAGGTGCCACGGATGCTGTTCTTATCCACATGAGCAAGCTGCGTCTCGATCCAGGCCGAGTTATAGCCTTGTTCATGCAGGATGGTGCTCATGGTGTGGCGGAAGCCGTGGCCAGTCAGTCGCCCCTTGTAACCCAACAGCTCGATGACCTGATTGATGCTTTCCTTGCTGATTGGCTTACGCTGATCGTTTCGGCCAATAAACACCAAGGGATAGCCGCCAGTCATTGGCTTGAGAGAACTGAACAGCTCAATAACCTGCGTTGATAATGGAACGACATGCGGTCGCTTCATTTTCATCACTTCAACCGGTATGTTCCACAGCCCCTTGTCAAAGTCGATATCCTGCCAACGTGCAAATCTCAGCTCCTGGGTTCTTACGCCCGTCAGCATGATGATCTTGGTTGCCGTTTTAGTGATGACACTGCCAGTGTAACCAGATAGGTCTTTAAGGAAATATGGCAGTTCCTGAGCCGTCAGGAAGGGAAAGTGCTCCTTCTTAGGCGTTGCCAGAGCGCTAGCCAGATCGGGAGCTGGATTGTAAGTAGCTCTGCCAGTGATAATGGCAAAACGAAACACTTCTCCACAGCGTTGGCGAACCTTACGCATTTTCTCCAGCGCTCCACGTTTCTCCATTTTGCGCAGCGCTTCCAACAACTCCATCGGCTTGAGATCGGCAATAGGTCGTTTGCCAATATAAGGGAAGATGTCTTTCTCGAAGGTATCGATGATTTCATCACGGTAGCGCAGTGACCAGCGGTCAGCTTTAGCTTGATGCCACTCGCGGGCAACGGCTTCAAACGTGTTCTCTGAATTTAGTTTCTGCGCGAGCTTCTCCGCTTTTTTGGTTTCCCCAGGATCGTCACCTGCTGCCAGAATCTTTTTAGCTACATCGCGTTTGTCACGGGCTTCTGCCAGAGATACATCCGGGTAAACGCCAAAGGCAAGGCGCTTCTCTTTTTCGCCGTAACGGTACTTCAATCTCCAGTAACGAGAACCACTGGTTTTTACTTCAAGGTAAAGCCCTCCTCCATCGAAGAGCTTGTACGGCTTGTCTTTTGGTTTAGCAGTTTCAACTTGTCGGGCTGTTAGCTTCATAGGGGGCACCTCAAAAATGGGGGCATCGCCAGTGCCCCCTATGGTGCCCCCAGACCATACTTGATTTGGGTAGACACGAGTTGACACCAGGAGAGCGAAAGTGGCTTAAGTTGCGGGTATTATAAGGGATTTATTGACTTTGGTGGAGTTCAGAATACATCGAATGGCGGAAGATCACAGGAGTCGAACCTGCCCAGGACCGCTGGCGGCCCCAACTGGATTTGAAGTCCAGCCGCCCCACCGGGGACGAGGATCTTCCTCTAGAACTAGGAAGCAAGTCGCAGATTATAGCGCGAATCCCCCTAGCTGCTAAGAGGGAATTCATGTTTCCGCGATCCCCTTCGTACACTTGCTCTCCCGCACAAAACTCCCGCCTTTTATCTGCTACCCTAGCCGAGCCCGGGTTATTAACCCGTACATTGCTGGAGATGCTATGACCAAGAAAGTTGCCGTCCTGCTGAGCGAAGGATTTGAAGAGGCCGAGGCGGTTATCGTGATCGACGTGTTACGTCGTATGGAGATAGAGGTAGAGCTGCTGTCCTGCCAGGATAGGCTGGAGCTGCGCAGCTATCACCAGATACGTATGTTTGCCGATGCTCTGTTGGAACGCCGCATGGACCAACTGTACGATGCCGTGGTGATCCCCGGTGGGCCGCAGGCTACCGCCGCAATGGCGGAAAACGAGCTGGTCGTGGAGTTTATCCGCCGCCACGATCGTGCTGCCAAGCTGATCTGCCCGCTGTGTTCTGCCGCCGCTCGCGTGCTGGCTGCCAACAAACTGCTGCAAGGCCGCCGTTATGTCTGTTCTGGCGATCTGCATCAGGAGATCGAAGATGGTACCTACGTGGCTGAAAGGGTTGTGGAAGATGGCAATCTGATCAGTGGCCAAGGGTTGGGGGCCGCGTTTGATTTTGCCTTCACCGTGGCCTACCGCCTGACCGGCGATCGCACTACCACGCAAGAGCAAGCCGTACATATCTATCACGAAAACTGGCAAGCCCCACAGGCAGTGCATTAATCGCTACTGCTGCTAACTAGGCGCGGCACAGTTTGCGTTTTCCGGCTCCGATGCCGAAAGCGAAAATTGTTACCGCGCTTTCTGTTTTTACGGCTACTCCTCGCTATCCAGGTACAACGTTTTGATCCCGCTTTTGCTGCGTTTAGCGGCAACCAACGCATAACAATGACCTGTAACTGTTTTACCAAATTAGCCGAAGCCGTGGTCAGTAATACCACGATCATCTGCACGCCGGTAAAAATCCCCCCTAACCGGCCCATCATTTTTGTTAACCACACAATAGAAGTGCGGGAATAAGCTGCACCTTTGGCGAAAGTTATTCATATTGATGACGATGTGGCTGTTTTTCTGAATTTTTCGGGGCAAACATATTCGACCGTAGGAGCAAAGTTGGTTGAAAGAACCGTGACATCACTAATACTTGTTCCCCTGTAGTGGTAGGTAGTCCATAATTACACCATGCAATGCCTTCACGGGATCTATGCTAAAAAAGAGAGGGAATTCTTTATGGGTATGCCACAAACAAAATCTGAATTAATTTCATATCTTAATAAAAACATCGGTGAATTAATAAATATCCTGAATACAGGTTCGCCGGAGCTTGCCTCAGATAAATCAATGGAGAGACATGCGAAAAATAATAACGTCAGCTTAAAATCAGTATCGGAGTGAAATGATTATGATGAAAAAGAAAAACAACACGCCAACGCCCCACGATGCCACATTCAGACAGTTCCTGACCCAGCCCGAGGTTGCCCGTGATTTCATGGAACTACACCTCCCGGCAGAGCTGCGTGCCATCTGCGACCTTAACACCCTGAAACTGGAATCAGGCTCCTTTGTGGAAGATAACCTCCGCCAGTACTTCAGCGACGTGCTCTACAGCCTGAAAACCACTGCTGGGGATGACGGTTATGTCCACGTGCTCATCGAACACCAGTCCACCCCGGATCAGCACATGGCTTTCAGGCTCATCAGGTACGCAGTAGCGGCCATGCAGCGCCATCTGGAGGCGGGCCACAAAAAACTGCCTCTGGTAATACCGATGCTATTCTATACCGGTAAGCGCAGCCCATATCCCTATTCCACCCGGTGGCTGGATGAGTTTGCTAACCCAGAGCTGGCCGGTAAACTTTACAACGCTGCTTTTCCGCTTGTCGATGTCACCGTCATCCCTGATGACGAAATCGCAGGCCATCGCAGCATGGCGGCTCTGACACTACTGCAGAAACACATTCATCATCGGGATCTGGCAGAACTGGTGGATAGGCTCGCTCCCATCCTACTGGCCGGATATCTCTCTTCATCACAGGTAGTATCGCTGGTACACTATATTGTACAGGCGGGCGAAACGTCAGACGCCGAAGCCTTTGTACGCCAACTGGCACAGCGAGTGCCGCAACATGGGGACACACTGATGACCATCGCACAACAGCTTGAACAGAAGGGCATTGAGAAGGGTATCGAGAAGGGCATTCAGCTTGGTCGGCAGGAAGGGCATTCAGAAGGCGAGCGCGATGCTACGCTGAAAATTGCCCGTACCATGCTGCAGAACGGTCTCGATCGCAACACTGTCATGAAAATGACCGGTCTGACTGAAGACGAGCTGGCACAGATCCGCCACTAATCTTATTAGAACAATGTTCTAGCCTTACTGTCGGACCTTGCCAGTAGTCTGAATAGTCGCAAAAGTACTATTTTATGATGGGACTATTACCTGATGATATAGCAATGTTTGGCAAATAACGGCGGTATGAAGAATTGCCGTGTAGTCTCACCGCCAGGATATTACACAAAATTGAACGTAACGCGTTTAATTAAAATGAACAACTAATAATGGCAGGGTCTTATATCTCTCCGAAAAGGGGGTGATTCGCTGTATTTTATTTTTCACCGTCATAAAAAGCCTCCCCACCAAGGAGAAGGCTTTGAGATAAAAGAGCCATTCACGGTTGCAGTAACGCCTTTATTGTTACCGCGCGTTCTGTTTTTACGGCTACTCCTCGCTATCCAGGTACAGTGTTTTTATCCCACTTTTGCTGCGTTTTGCGGCAACCAGTGCGTATAGCGGGATGGTGAGCATCATCATCAATACCCCCCAGAACATGGCATTGCCTCCCGATCCGAACAGGGCAAACAGACTGTAGAGAATGCCAATCACCGCCAACGTGCAGTAGAAAATGAAACCTCCGCCCTTATTCATAGATTTGGCCACCATGATGATCGGTAGCGCGACCAGCGCATAGATATAGGGCAGTAAAGAGGCGAACACCGACATCAGCACGATCACCTGAAACTGTTTTGCCAGATTAGGCGAAGCCGTGAACAGTAATACCGCAGTCATCAGCACGCCGGTAAAAATCAGCCCCTTCATCGGTACATCGTTTTTGTTCACCACGGCAAAGAATTTCGGGAATAGCCCCTGCTTCGCGCCAGCTTTTGGGGCTTCAGACTGCAAGATCAGCCAGCCAGAGATCGAGCCGAAACAGGCGACTATGCTCAGTGCGGAAACCACTTCCCCAGCGAATTCGCCAAACATATAACGGGCGGCATCGGCAAAGGGGGCGGCGGAATTCACCAATTCACTATGCGGTACTAACCCCATAATCACCGAACAACTGGTGACATAGCACACGGCGGCAATCAGCAACCCCAATACCGTCGCCTTGGGCACGGTGGATTCGGGGTTTTCCACCTGTCCGCTGGACACCACTGCGGATTCCACACCCAGGAAGCCCCACAAAGCCAAAGATGCGGCGGAGAGGATCGCCGAAGCGTCGCTACCCTTGGTGCCATTATAAACTTCGGTGAACAACGCGGGTTTGAACCAGAACCAGCCAATAAAACCGATGCCCAATACCACCACCAGCATGCAGCAGGCGGTGAATGATTGGGAGCGCCCGGCCACCCTTGCCCCCAAAGAAGCCAGAGCGATAAACCCCCAGAGGATAACAATGGCGGTGATCGAGCTGACAAGCGGATCTTTGAGAATGGGGAAGAAATAACTCAGGTAACCCACACCCGCCACCAGCAGCGCCACGTTACCCACCCAGGCGCTGATCCAGTAACAGATGGTGGTCTGAAAGCCAATAAATGGCCCAAACGCGTCGCTGGCATAGGCAATAATGCCGCCATCACGCGGTGTCACCATGCTGTTCTTGGCAAACACCAGCGCCAGGGCAATCACGCCGACAATGGTAATCACCCAGCCAAATAAAGAGATAGACCCGATGCCTGCCAGATTGGTTGGCAGCATAAAGACCCCGGATCCCATCATGTTAGAGGCGGTCACCAACGTCAGGGCGACCAACCCCATTTTTTTCACGGAGGCAGTATTAACAGAAGCCATGATATTTCCCATCATTATTGCGTTGATACACATCTTGAAGAGGGTGCGGATCGCACCCATGGGGATAAAGCGCAGGCCGATTAACGTATGGAAGCGCTGGCAGGCGTTTCTTTTATGCACCGCACCCAATAAGTGCCGTTCTCATCCACTTCCACACCCTGCAGTTCATGTTCAAAGCCGGGGAAGCGCTGGCCGAAGGTCTGCAAGGCCACCAGGTAATCGACGATGGCCCGTGATTCTGATGTCACCTTTTCACCCGGCATGATGAGCGGAATTCCAGGTGGGTAAGGGGTTATCATCACGCCCAGCGTGCGGTTGCTTATGTCGGCAGCCTTGACCTGCTCGGTTTGGTCGGAGATCAGGCATTGGTAGGCCTGGGAGGGGGTAAGAACGGGAATGGCCTCTGCAGAACAGGCAAGCTCCAATAGCTCGGCAATTTTCAGTTCGATATTCGCCTGATGGATCGACCGGCATAAATCGCCGATGCCCATGTTGCGATAGGCGGGAGAGCTGGCCGCAACCTGCGGAAGCACCGAGGTCAGCGGGGTATTCTCGTCATAGTGATGTTTAAATATCATCAGCATGTCGATCAGGGTATTCCATTTGCCCTGGGTAGAACCCAATGCAAATAACACCAGAATGGTGTAGTCACCGTTGCGGGCCGGGATAATACGCTGGGTATCCAGGAATTTTGCCACTACCGGCGCGGGGATGCCGAAAACATTCATCTTTCCTTGCGCGTTCAGCCCAGGGCAGGTAATGGTGACCTTGATGGGATCCAACATCGCATAACCCTCCGGCAAGTCGCCGAAGCCGTGCCATGCCTCTCCGGCTCGCAACTGCCAGCAGGTGGGATCGTTGGCTAGCACCTCGTCGGCCACCTGGGTGAAGGGAACCTTTTTGCCCTCTTGCAGCAACGTGCTCGGCTGCCAGACATCGAAGAACCATCCCTTGTCACTTTTTTCCGCTTTGAGCTTGTCTGCGACGGTCACCAGCGTCTTGCGGAAGCTGATAGCGTCGTGAATAGCTTCATCGACCAATGTCTTACCGGCTTGCCCCTCCATCATAGCGGTCGCCACATCCATCGAGGCAATGATCGGATAGAACGGTGACGTGGTGCCGTGCATCATAAAAGCCTGATTGAAAATGTCGTAATCCACCGGGGCACGTTTGGAATTGCGGATATGTATCATCGAGGCCGAGGAAAAGGCCGCCAGCATCTTGTGTGTCGATTGCACGGCATACAGCGTTGGGCCGTTGTCTTTATCCTCGGGGACATCCATGGCGAACCGCCCCTGATACAGGGGGTGGAATTTCGCATAGGCATACCAGGCTTCATCAAATTTGATCCGGGGTACCGACTTGGCCAGCTTTTGGGTGACGGCGGTGACGTCATAAATCAGACCGTCGTAAGTGCAGTTAGTGATGATGGCATAAGCGGGGCAACGGTCTTCTGCCTGATAAGCCAGCACGCTGTCATCGATTTTTTGCTGGATCGCGCTGGCCTCAAACTGATCGGGAGAGATCAAGCCAATAATGCCGAGCCCATTACGCGCAGGCTGGAAATAGACGGGTTTAGCCTGGGTGATGGTCAGCTCATGGTTAACGGACTTGTGGCAATTGCGGTCAACCAGGATGATTTTATCTTTTAAATCAATTGAGTGACCCACTATCTGGTTAGATTGGGAAGATCCGCCTGTCACATAGAAGGTTTTGTCCGCGCCAAACAGTTTGGCAGCTCGAGTTTCCGATTCACCCGGCGCTCCCTTATGTTCAAGCCAGTCCCCCATTTCCGGCGTAGAGATGCCGATGTCTGCCCGCATCAGGTTTTCGCCAAAGTAATTGATAAACTCACGGCCTACCGGGTGCTTTAGGTAGGCAACGCCCCCTTGATGCCCCGGGCAATCCCAATAGTAAGGGCTGTCTAACGCGTAACTTTTTAGCGCGGCGAAGTAAGGCGGCAGCAGGTTCTCAATATACTGGCGTATAGCCAGATGAATGCGGCCAGCAATAAACTTGGGCGTATCTTCGCTGATATTGATGTACTCATGGATCTCTTGAATCACCTCCGTCGATAAACGCCCTAACAAAGGCACACTTGACGAAAAGAAGATGGGCACCCGGCTGTTTTTAGCGCGGATCACACGAATAATCTCCTTGATAATGGGAGAACCCTCACCCAGGTTAGCCCCATCACACTCATTAATAATGATACAACCGATACCCGCTTCTTTTCTGGCCATCGCCAGGGCCGTTTCATTGGTTTCCGCGTGGATAAAATGGTAGTTATTTAATGCCAGCACCTCCTTTATCGCATGATAGCTATCATCGACCTGTATTTTATTATCGCGTACAGAAACAATTAATATGGGAAAATCAAGATTGCTTGCATAACTCATTGTATGACCTCTTCTCATCCATGTCATTGAGATATCAACTGGGATGCCAGATGATGAAAGCGAGCATACTCTTGAAGTGCAAACAATAAACTGTACCAAAGGTACAGTTTATATTGATGACAAAGTGGCAATATTGCTAATTTGTCGGGATCTATCTATACCAGTCTCTACTAACCCATTGATTATCCAGACGGGCGCAGCATGCAGCGCCCCTACGTTGTAAGCCCGGCGAGGGTTTATCAGCAGTCTCCTGTTTTGTAGAGAGATGATTAGCGGATGATATAACAGGGTTTAGAAAATAATGGTGGAATATAGAATTGCCATTGCTTCTTTCTGGCAAAAAATATAAATTCCCTGGTAGTTTCACAATGGACTTTCGCCAGAATGTTACTTTTATGGAACTTTACCGTTCTCAACGTTCTGTTGAGAATATTGGCAATCTCTTTCTCCGCCATGCCTTGTAACAACAGAAAAGCCACGACCCATTCCTTAGCGGATAAAATCTCGGAGGGACAAGCAACCGTTAATTTACCGATGCCATCACCAGAGACAAAAAAACGCGGCGTGATGGAGTGCAGGGGTTTGATATGGCTGATAATACCGGAGCAGTGAGCCTGTTTGTCGTAGTAGGGCATGCGTTCACAATAAAACACGCTGAATATGCGTTTGCTATCGATAGGGAGGATCCCTACTGCCTCAATCTTCCTCATCTCATCGATAACGCGTTGGTCATGGATGGAGATAAAGGGCTTAAAAGGAGCTAGTGCAGAAGGTCTCCCATTTCCTTCCGGTTTTAGCAATAGGCCATATCTGGCATTGGCATACACAGGCTTTTTATGCACGTCCTTTAAACACCAGGCCTCATCACTAGACTCCCACGCAATCAAAATCTCCAAAGGAATAGCAATAGCTAACGAATTTAATTTCGCAATAATACTTTCGGTACTGACACGAGACATTTTCCCACCTTCAATCCTTGGTGCCATTATTCGCAATGCAAATGGCGACATAGTGTAAAACGCCCAGAGCAGACTACCAGAAAGCCAACCTGAAGCGGCAAGATTGAAAGTAACGTTTTATTAATATACTTACCTGAAAATGACCGTGTCCTATATCTACCATGCTCCCCAAAAACGGCGTCACTTAACGTATTTCTTCATCATCGGAATAAAAAAGCCTTCATCCCATCAGGAGAAGGCTTGGCGATAAATGAGAATCTTACGGCTGCAGCAGGGCTTTCACATCCAGCAAAATAAATTCGTTATCGTCTGCCACGTTGGGTTCGCGGCTGGAAGAGAACGGGAAGTTATTGTCGTTCCCCACGATGATATGGCTGCCATCCACCACGTCGACATTCTCGATAGTGAAGAACGGGAAGGTCAGCACGCCGTTATTCAGCGACTTGCGCGCCAGCTTCTGCGGATCCTGAATGTTCAGCAAATCGATATACGCCATTTTTTCTACCGGTTTGCCGACGTTGGCGTCGGAAAACGCTATTTTGTAGACCCGTTTGAATTTGGCGATCTGGCTGAAGCAGTTATCCGTTGGCACGCCTGCCGCACAGGCTTTATCGGCGGTGCCTTCACCATTATCACGTTCGATCACCAGCCCATGATTGGCGTCGATCATATTGAAATCACCGATGGCGTTCTGATTATCTTCCAACACGTACTGCCAGCTACGGCCTGTCCATGCCTGCTGTTTGACGTCAAACTCCAGCACCCGCAGGTAGCGTTTGCCCGCCACGTTCTCAAACTGTTCGCCGTCCCACAGCGCCCCTTCCAGTAGGGGATACAGCTTGCTCCCATCCGGTGATACCGCCATTCCTTCAAAGCCCTTGGAGCGCGCGACCTGGAAGTTCTGCTTGCCGTCCGGCGCACCTGGCAGCGTCAGCGTCGGGTTATCCGGCGATTTCACTACCTTGCCGTCAACCTGGGTATCAAACACCGCCAGCACCTTGCCGTTCAGATCCGCTTTAATCAGGTAAGGGCCAAATTCATCGCCGATCCATAGGGCATCGTCGGCAAACTGGAAGCTTTCCGGGTCGAAATCGCTGCCGGTCAGGTAACGCTTGTCGGTGCTTTCATTGACGATATGGAACGGGACCTTTTTATCGGGATCGTGCAGGAACAGCGTTTTTAGCGGCGTTGCCGTGCCTTCCTTGAAGTCGATACGGTAATGGTTGAGATACAGCATGGCGTCCGGCGAGTTGGCTTTGCTGCCAAAGCCGTTATCGGTCAGCACCCAGTAGGTGCCATCCGGCATGTGTTTGATGCCGGAATGCCCCTGCAACGGCTGGCCATTGATGGGAAGCCCGATGCCGGTCAGCCGATCCGCAGATTTTCCCGCTACGCTGCCCAGTTCGGTGATGCGTTTGCCGCTGGTGTATTTACCGCTCTGTTGCAGATCGGTTGGTGCATCCTGGGGGGCCGTGACGCTGGACTTCACCGGTAATACGGCGTGCCCGGCCAGCACGGCGGGAACTTCCTGAGCCTGCGCCCATAGCGTGGTGCTGAATGCCAAGCAACTGGCCAACAGTGCCAGGCGGGGGGGTAATTTATGCATATTATGAATTCCCTGGTTATGGTTTTGCCCAAAGGTAAAAAGCAACGCCACTATAGGGAGCCGTAATGACAGAAATATTATGTGCCGCGTGACACCTTGTCAGCCCCTCCCTAATACCAGGTGGGCGCAGCATGCAGCGCCCCTACGTTTTGAGCCAGCGGGACGTTCAATAGCCGACCTCCCCAAAACGATCGCGGCACTCTTTGGGCGTCATGTCATAGCCTTTCTTGAATACCGAATAGAAGTATTGCAACGATGGGTAGCCACACATCTGGGAAATTTCGTTGATGGGTAACGAGGTCGCGGTGAGTAAGTTGCGGGCGCGATCGAGTTTCTCTTGGTGGATGGCGTTATGGATCGTCTGGCCGGTTTCATCCTTGAAGCGCTTTTCCAGATTGGAACGGGACATGCCTACCGCATCCAGTACCTGCTCCACCTTGATCCCCTTACAGGCATGGTAACGGATATAGTGCATGGCCTGGATCACCGCCGGGTCGCGCAGTGAACGGAAATCGGTAGACCGCCGTTCAATCACCTTCACCGGCGGCACCAGAATGCGCTGTAGCGGCAGCTCGCGCTGATCAAGCAGTTGATGCAACAGCTTGGCGGCACGATAGCCCATCTGGCGTGTCCCCTGCACCACCGACGACAACGCCACGCGCGACAGATAGCGCGTCAGCTCTTCGTTATCGATGCCAATCACACAGAGTTTTTCCGGCACTGGAATATCCAGGTGCTCGCACACCTGTAACAGGTGGCGCGCCCGCGCATCGGTAACGGCTATAATCCCGGTCTGCTGGGGCAAGGTCTGCACCCAGTCAGCCAGGCGGTTCTGGGCGTATTGCCAGTTCTCCGGCGCGGTTTCCATCCCTTGATACACCACCCCTTGATACTGTTCCGCCGCCACCAACTGACGGAAAGCCTGTTCACGCTCCTGCGCCCAGCGCTTACCCCCCTCCACCGGCAGGCCATAGAACGCAAAGCGGTTCAGCCCTTTTTCTTTCAGGTGCATAAACGCTGCTTCCACCAGCGCATGGTTATCGGTGGCGATGTAATGCACTGGCGGGTAATCCGCCTCCCGATGATAAGAGCCCCCGACGCCAACCAGCGGCACCTGGACGTTGCGCAACAGCTGCTCAATATTCCGATCGTCGAAATCGGCGATCACGCCGTCCCCCAGCCAGTCCTTGATATTATCGATTCGGCAGCGAAAATCCTCTTCGATAAAGATATCCCAATCGCTTTGCGACGCCTGTAAATACTCCCCAACGCCCTCCACTACCTGGCGGTCATACACTTTATTGGCGTTGAACAGCAGCGTAATACGGTAGCGCTTCTTAAACATGGGGGCTCCCCAGTAATAAATACGGTCACAGCTACAAGTGTGAAGCCGCGCCTAGACACGGCGTTTGGTCGCGGAATCCATCCACACCGCCAGCAGCAGGATCGCGCCTTTGACGATATATTGCCAGAACGTCGGCACGTCCAACATACTCATGCCGTTATCCAATGAGGCCATGATAAACGCCCCCATCACCGCTCCCGCCACGCTACCGATCCCCCCCGCCAGGCTGGTGCCACCGATCACGCAGGCGGCGATAGCATCCAGCTCGGCAATGTTACCGGCAGAAGGCGAACCGGCCCCCAGGCGCGAACTGAGGATCAGCCCGGCAATCGCCACCATCAGGCCATTGATGGCAAACACCGCCAGCTTGGTACGCTCAACGTTAACCCCGGAAAGCCGCGCGGCATCGATATTACCGCCGATGGCATAAATGCGGCGGCCAAAGGCGGTACGCGACGCCATAAAGATCCCAGCCAGCATCAATGCGGTCAGGATCAGCACCGGCGTTGGCACCCCGCGATAGTCGTTCAGCAGGTATATCGCCCCTAATACCAGGATTGCCATAATGCTCTGCCGGGTGACATCGCCGCTCGCTGTCGCCACCGGCAAGCCCAGTTGCGTACGTCTACTACGCCGCCGCCACTGCCAGGCCACAAACAGCATCAGGCCGATAGCGCCAATGCTAAACCCCACTCCGTTGGGCAGGTAGCTCTGGCCAATCTGTGACATGGCATTGCTGGTAGGTGACACGGTGGTGCCATTGGTAATGCCGATCAGAATGCCGCGAAACGCCAACATCCCCGCCAGAGTGACGATAAACGAAGGGACTTTACGATAGGCTACCCACCAGCCATTCCACGCCCCCAGTAACAGCCCCGCTAACAGCGTGACCACAATGGTCAACGGCAGCGGCCAGCCGAACCAGACGTCAAATATCGCCGCCACGCCCCCTAACAGCCCCATCATTGAGCCAACGGAAAGGTCGATCTCCGCCGAAATAATCACGAACACCATACCCACCGCCAGAATGCCGGTGATCGCCGTCTGGCGTAGCAGGTTGGAGATGTTACGGGCGCTGAGATAGGCCCCTTCGGTGGTAAAGGTAAAGAACAGCATGATGACGGCGATCGCCGCCAGCATCACGAACACCTGCAGATTGACGGTTTTCAGCCCGAACGGCGGCTTTTTTGCCCCCACTGGCGGCAGGCTGGCTTCAGATTGCGTGCTTTTCAACATGTGTTTCACTCCTTAAGGCCGCTTCCATTACCTGTTCCTGGGTCAGATCGCGGTTCACCAGATCGGCTTTAATCTGCCCCTGGTGCATCACCAATACCCGATCGCTTAACCCCAGCACCTCCGGCAATTCGGAGGACACCACAATCACCGCGAGCCCCCGCTGTGCCAATTGATTGATTAATTTGTAAATCTCTTGCTTGGCACCGATATCAATGCCGCGCGTTGGCTCATCCAGAATGAGGATTTGCGGGTTCAGCAACAGGCACTTCGCCAAGATGGCTTTCTGCTGGTTACCCCCGCTGAGACGGGCAATAGCCAGCTCCGCAGAAGACGTTTTTACCCGTAACCGTGCCAGCGATTGTTGGATAGTCGCCTGCTCCTGCGCATCATCCAGCACCGTCAATGCGCCACTGAAATCCCCCAGCGCCGCCAACGTGATGTTGGCCCCTACGCCCATCACCGGCACGATGCCATCGCGCTTGCGGTCTTCTGGCACCATGGCGATGCCATATCGCATTGCCTCACGGCAGTTGGTGATGGTGGCGGCCTGCCCTGCGATGGTGATATTGCCCTGCCAACGCCCCGCATAGGCACCAAACAGGCACTGCATGGTTTCGGTACGCCCGGAGCCAACCAGCCCGGCCACGCCGAGGATCTCCCCACGCCGCAAAGTAAAAGACACATTATCGGCCCGGCGGATATGCCGGTTGACCGGGTGCCAGGCAGTGAGGTTTTCCACCTGCAGGACCACCTCACCGATGGTATGGGGTTCCTGCGGATACAGCTCGGTCAGTTCACGGCCGACCATCATGGCGATGATATCGTCCTCACTCATCTCCGCCGCAGGCCGGGTGCCAATGTGCTTGCCATCGCGGATCACGCAGATAAAGTCCGAGATCGCTTTCACCTCGTTGAGCTTGTGCGAAATATAGATACAGGCGATCCCGTGATCGCGCAGATCCGCAATGATCGCCAGCAACGTGGCGGTTTCACTTTCGGTCAATGAGGCGGTGGGTTCATCGAGTACCAGCAGGCGCACCTGTTTGTTCAAGGCCTTGGCGATCTCTACCAGTTGCTGTTGGCCCAACCCCAGTTCACCCACGCGGGTATTGGGGTCAACCTCCAGCTTGACCTGCGCCAGCATGCGCTGGCAGCGCAGGTACATGTTGTCGTAATCCATCACCCCATAGCGGCCCCACTCGTTGCCGAGAAACAGGTTCTCCAGCACCGTCATCTGCTTCACCAGGGCCAATTCCTGGTGAATGATGGCGATACCTTTCTGCTCGGTATCGCGAATGGTTTTCGCCGTAACGATCTCGCCCGAAAAATAAATATCGCCCTGATAACTGCCGTGCGGATATATTCCGCACAGCACTTTCATCAAGGTGGATTTTCCTGAGCCATTTTCACCGCACAAGGATAATACCTGCCCTGCCTCCAAGTGCAGGCTGACATTATCCACGGCTTTCACTGCGCCGAATTGTTTAGTGATATTTCGCATTTCTAACAGGCAGGGCATTATTCATTCCCCCCAGATGGCATGGTCATTAATTAAGGTCCGATTGCTTATGGAAACCATCGGCAATAATCGTACTCTCGATATTCGTTTTATCCACCTGTACCGGGGTTAATAGCCAGGCCGAAACCTCTTTACTGCCATTATTTAATTTGGCGTTGGACTTGGGTTGTTCCCCTTTGCCCAGCTGCACGGCGATATCCGCCGCTTCGTCGGCCAGTTTGCTGATCGGTTTATAGACCGTCATGGTCTGGGTGCCCGCTACGATGCGTTTTACCGCTGCCAGATCGGCGTCCTGGCCAGAGATCGCCACCTTGCCCGCCAGCCCTTGCGCAGCCAGTGCCTGAATGGCTCCACCGGCGGTAGCATCGTTGGAGGCCACGACCGCATCGATATGGTTATTATTGGCCGTCAGAGCGTTTTCCATAATCTTCAGCGCGTTTTCCGGCAGCCAGCCGTCGGCCCACTGATCGCCCACCACTTTGATCTTGCCACTGTCGATCAGCGGTTGCAGCACGGTCATCTGCCCCTTGCGGAACAGCTTGGCGTTATTATCCACCGGCGAGCCGCCCATCAGAAAGTAGTTGCCCTGCGGCACGCGCTGCACCAGGCTTTCCGCCTGCATCTCACCCACTTTCTCATTATCAAACGAGATGTAGAAATCGATATCGGCATTGTTGATCATGCGGTCATAGGCCAGGACCTTGATGCCTTCACGCTTCGCCTCGCTGATCACGTTGCTCAGCACCTGGCCGTTATAAGGGATGATCACCAGGACATCGACGCCGCGGTTGATCATATTCTCGATCTGCGCCATTTGGGTTTCTTCATTGCCGTTGGCCGACTGAACAAACACATCGGCCCCCAGGGCGTTGGCTTTCTTGACAAAAATATCGCGGTCTTTTTGCCAACGCTCCAGACGCAGGTCGTCGATGGCCATACCGATTTTAATCTGTTGGCTGTAGCCCGGTTGGCTGGCCAGTAGCAGCAGTGCGCAAGCAGAAAGCAAGAGTGGTTTGAATTTCATTTTATAACCCTTGAGTTGTGTAGGGAAATAGTTATCCGTACGCTTTCAAACGGCAAAATTGAAAGGTGACGAGATAAAACACGAAACTTCCAGTGGATTGTTGTCGCTTATGCGGTGTTCAGCAATTACAGATTTTCACCAGTGAATTACGGTTTTTGGTTTAATGTTGATTTTATGATGGCGGTCATGTTTTAAACCTGTGAAATAACCTGTGACCAGTAAAACCGGCCCTTCGTTGAATTATGAGATCCCGCGCACATTTAATAATTCTGTGAATTTAAGAGTGAAATAACGTAATTGAGCATTCCGCCACTTACTCCGAAGATGAGCGCATCCCGCATCCTTTTCGCCGGGCACCGTTACCAAGGAGTCACTCATGCAATCCTATTTTGATCAGCTAGAACAGGTTCGTTACGAAGGCACCAGCAGCAATAACCCGTTGGCTTTCCGCCACTACAACCCCGATGAAATCATCCTCGGCAAGCGTATGGCCGATCACCTGCGCTTCGCCGCCTGCTACTGGCACACCTTCTGCTGGAACGGGGCAGACATGTTCGGCATTGGGGCCTTCGATCGCCCTTGGCAACAGCCGGGCGAAGCGCTGGAGCTGGCTAAACGCAAGGCCGATGTGGCGTTCGAGTTTTTCCATAAGCTGAACGTGCCTTATTACTGCTTCCACGATATCGACGTATCACCGGAAGGGGCTACGCTCAAAGAGTATCTGAACAACTTCGCAATCATGACCGACGTGCTGGCAGAGAAGCAGCAAAGCAGCGGCGTGAAGCTGCTGTGGGGCACCGCCAACTGCTTCACCCATCCACGTTACGGTGCCGGGGCAGCGACCAACCCGGATCCGGAAGTTTTCAGTTGGGCAGCAACTCAGGTGTTCACGGCCATGAATGCCACCCACAGACTGGGCGGTGAAAACTATGTGCTGTGGGGCGGGCGTGAAGGCTATGAAACCCTGCTCAATACCGATCTGCGTCAGGAGCGTGAACAGATTGGCCGCTTTATGCAGATGGTGGTTGAACACAAACATAAGATCGGCTTCCAGGGAACGCTGCTGATCGAGCCAAAACCCCAGGAACCGACCAAACATCAGTACGATTACGACGTCGCCACCGTATACGGTTTCCTTAAACAGTTCGGCCTGGAAAAAGAGATCAAGGTGAACATCGAGGCCAACCACGCTACGCTGGCCGGGCATTCGTTCCACCACGAGATCGCCACCGCCATCGCGCTAGGGATTTTCGGCTCGGTCGATGCCAACCGGGGCGATCCACAGCTAGGTTGGGATACCGATCAGTTCCCGAACAGCGTGGAAGAAAACGCGCTGGTGATGTTCGAAATCCTCAAGGCCGGCGGCTTCACTACCGGCGGGCTGAACTTCGATTCCAAGGTGCGCCGCCAAAGTACCGACAAATATGATCTGTTCTACGGCCATATCGGCGCTATGGACACCATGGCGCTGGCGCTGAAAGTGGCCGCCCGCATGATCGAGGATGGCCAGCTACATCAGCAGGTTGCCAAACGCTATGCCGGTTGGAACGGCGAGCTGGGCCAACAGATCCTGCAAGGGAAACTGTCGCTCGAAGCGCTGGCACAGCACGCCGAGCAACAGGTGCTGGCCCCACAACATGCCAGCGGGCATCAGGAAAAGCTGGAGAATCTGGTCAACCGCTACCTGTTCGGCTAACTCTCTACGGCGCGGTGGGTCCGCTCACCGCGCTTCAAAGGATCCGTGCTCATGTACATTGGAATCGATCTCGGTACTTCCGGCGTGAAAGTCATCCTGCTAGGCGAGCAAGGCCAACTGCTGGCCAGCCAGAGTGAACCACTGCCCATCTCACGCCCCCATCCCCTATGGTCTGAACAAGACCCGCAAGATTGGTGGCAAGCCACCGACCGTGCCATGTTGTCATTGGCCAAACAGCATAGTCTGCAACAGGTCAAAGCCATTGGCCTGACCGGGCAAATGCATGGCGCAACCTTATTGGATAAACAGCAGCGGGTATTACGCCCGGCCATCTTGTGGAACGATGGCCGCAGCTTTGCGCAATGCCAGGCACTAGAACAAACCGTACCCAACTCACGTGAAATCACCGGCAACCTGATGATGCCCGGCTTCACCGCCCCCAAGCTGTTGTGGGTCAAGGAGCATGAGCCGCAGATTTTTCGTCAGATAGATAAGGTGTTATTGCCCAAGGATTACCTGCGCTGGTGCATTACCGGCGAGTTTGCCAGCGATATGTCCGATGCCGCAGGGACAATGTGGCTAGACGTTGCCAAACGTGACTGGAGCGATGCCATGCTTGATGCCTGCGAGCTAACGCGTGAGCAGATGCCTACGCTGTTTGAGGGCAACCAGATCACCGGGCAAGTGCATAGCGAACTGGCCCAACGTTGGGGGATGGCGCCGGTGCCGGTGGTGGCTGGCGGGGGTGACAATGCCGCCGGGGCGATCGGCGTTGGGCTGTATCAGGCCGGGCAGGCGATGCTGTCATTGGGTACCTCTGGCGTCTACTTCGCCGTCAGCGACGGTTTCCTCAGTAACCCGGCCAGCGCGGTGCACAGCTTCTGCCATGCGCTGCCGCAGACCTGGCACCTGATGTCAGTGATGCTCAGCGCGGCGTCCTGCCTGGACTGGGCCTGCCAGTTAACCAATGTCGACAGTGTTGCCACCCTGCTGCGTAACGTTGAGCAGGCTGCTCCTGCTGAAACGCCGCTGTGGTTCTTGCCCTATCTTTCCGGCGAACGTACGCCGCACAACAACCCGAATGCCAAAGGGGCCTTCTGGGGCTTCACTCATCAACATGGGCCAAACGATCTCGCACGAGCGGTGTTGGAAGGGGTGGGCTTTGCACTGGCGGATGGCATGGACGTGCTGCATGCCAGCGGCCTGCAACCCACGGCTATCACCTTGATTGGCGGCGGCGCACGCAGCCCGCTCTGGCGCCAGATGCTGGCAGATATCAGCGGTCATCGGCTGGAATATCGCACCGGCGGCGACGTTGGCCCGGCATTGGGTGCAGCGCGTCTGGCGCAGATTGCGCTGAACCCTGGCGTACCTTTGAGCACCCTACTGCCTGAATTGCCGTTAGAGCAGGTGCATGAGCCGGATGCGGAACGACATCAATATTATGTCGCTCAGCGCCACACCTTCCGCGAACTTTACCGCTGCCTGCAGCCGCTGATGTAATCCACCAACGCCCCTGCCAGGTACATACATATCCAACACCTATGTATGTACTTGGCTGCTCCCGTTAGCATTGGGCTTTAAGTGGCTCAGAATTAAGGGCTAAATCGAGCTGGCCGCGATCTCAAACAGCATCACCATTTCCCCGGTATACAAACCTTGGGTGTCGGCATTGCCGTTGCTCTTAGGCGCATTAGCGTTCACCTTCAACTGATAAACGCTTTGATAGCCATTGCCCACCTTCACTTTCTGATTGAAGGTTTGTGCCGCGCCACTAGCACCAAGATCTTTGCCATTGCTGCCTTCACCGGCAAACTTAACCTTCACCCCATCCATTTTATAAGCCGAATCGGTGCGGGCGATCTCAAGTGGATGAACCAGCGACACATTGAACTGCGGCGTAGTGCTCCAAACCTGTACCGGTATGCTGCTGGCGAACGATTGCTGTGTGCCATCGGTGGCCGCTAAATCCACCGTCTGATACCAATCCCCACCCTGCGGGCGAGAAACAAAAATACTGTCTCCGATAGTGGCGGTGATGGTGATGGTTTTGGTGACCGAAGCGTTGTGTTCTTGTGCCTGACTCATCCCTGAAAAAAACAGCAGTCCACCCGCGATAATTACTGCCAACTGGCGTTTTTTCATGTTTGATTGCCCATTCAGATAAGTTAACGGTGGGGTCTTGGCCTTGCCTTCTTACCCTCCTCGTTCCAGCCAAAGGACGGTCAATCAATTATAGTAATCAATACCGCGTTCACCGGGATTATTATCGGTAACTGCCCGCAAACTTCATCCCGTCCGTTGTTGTCATCATGATGGCCGTTTTTGACCTTCTTTCTAGCCTACCGCAAGCGCAGTATGGTCTTACACCAAACTGAGGAGGGCCGAAAATGTCACGTAGCGCACTATTGATCATCGATGTTCAACAATCCTTTCAGCATCGTCCGTTCTGGCAGGAAGACGACCTGCCGGCGTTTCAACAGGCGCTGACGCGCTTGATCACAAGTTGCCAGCAGCAAGGGGTGCCGCTGGTCGACGTGTTCCATGTCTCGCCTGAGGGGCCGTTCTCTTTGGCGTCTGGGTATGTGAAACGCCTGCCGTTTCTGAGCCATCAGGCTGACGTAACGGTGCAAAAGCGAGTGCACAATGCGCTGACTGAATCTGGCCTGGATGCCTGGCTGCGCGAACGCCAGGTCGACCATCTGATTATCAGCGGCATTCGCACCGAGCAATGCTGTGAAACCACCACCCGCGTCGCCTCGGATCTGGGCTATAAAGTGACGTTTGTGACCGAAGCCACGCTCACTTTCCCGATGCATCATCCGGACGGCAGCCTCTTTACCCCCGAGCAGTTAAAGCGGCATACTGAAACCGTGCTGGTCGATCGCTTTGCCACCATTGCCAGCGTCGATGAAGCATTGGCGCAACTTTTACATGCTCAAAGCTAATGCCCGAACCTGTTGCTGATTTTTTTGGGGCTAGCGTTTTGTCAGTCATCCGGCCACTGTGTTTTCCCCTCACCCCAACCCTCTCCCACAGGGCTGAGGAATCCCCACTAATTTTTTCTTAGTGGTTTCAGAGAATTAGAGCGAGTGTTTTACGATCAATCCGTTCCATTTTGTTCGTAAATTGGCAGTGAGAGAATGACGAACCACTTCTTCTCGTCTGCTTGAGGCTATTTTTTAGTCCTGTTTTGGGTAAAAAACAGCCTATTTCTCGTCTCAATTTTTCTGGGGATTCCTCAGCCCACAGGGAGAGGGAGCAGGTACGGTGTGCTAATTAGGTACAGGAGTTAGCTTGTAGCAAGTTAAGTCCCACAAAGCTGAGTTCCCGCGCGAGAGTAAAATTGTGAATTGTGGCGCGCTAAATCCCTCGACGCTGAGGTCCGGAGCAGGAGTAAAATTGTGGCACGTTAGGTCCCCTCTCCCTGCGGGAGAGGGTTAGGGTGAGGGGCGATCACTGAACCAAAGCCATACCTCACACCATACACATGACTACGCATTTCTTTGCCTAACAGGATGGTGTTATGCCCAAGGCCGTTTACTTTCTGATGCTCCCCAACGTGCTGTTACTGGATGTCAGCGGCCCGGCAGAGGTATTGCGGCTTGCCGGGCAGTTCCAGCAGCACTATGTCAGCCCAGTGCCGCAAGTGACCTGTTCCATCGGCATGACGATCGGCCAACTAGCCCCCTTACCGCTACGGTGGAACGAAGGGGATATTCTGGTGATACCGGGAGTGGCGGACTCATCGCATTACTTTGCTACCGAGGAAGCGGCTCTAGCCCGCAATTGGCTTCAAACTTTGCGCCCGGCTTTGGCCCAGCGGCAGATTGACCTGGTTTGCGTCTGTTCCGGTGCGCTGTTAGCCGCCCAGGCAGGCTTGCTCGACGGCTATCATTGCACCACTCACCACGCCGTGCTCGACCGTCTGCGCCAACAGGCACCCGCCGCGCAGGTGAAGGAAAACCGTATTTTCGTTGAGGATCGTGGGGTGTTTACCAGCGCGGGCATTACCGCCGGTATCGATCTGGCGCTGCACTTGGTCAATCAGCACTGTGGGGCTGGCCGCGCGTTGGAGATTGCCCGTGAGATGGTGGTTTATTTCCGCCGCTCCGGCGACGATCCGCAGCTTTCCCCGTGGCTACGCTATCGCAATCATCTCCATCCTGCAGTGCACCGGGCGCAGGATGTGATGGCCGCCGAACCGGAAGCCGAATGGTCGGTCCCCCAGGTGGCGGAGAAAGCCCACGTCAGCAGCCGCCATCTGGCCCGGCTGTTCCGTCTGCATATCGGCCTCAGCGTACGGGAATATCATGAACAGCTGCGGCTGGCGGTCGCACAGCAACGGCTGCAGCAGGGCTACGGTCTGGAAAAAGCCGCGCTAACCGCAGGCTTCTCCTCTGGCCGCCAACTGCGGCGGGCACAGCAGCGCTGGCAGGCTTAAGACACCAGCCGCCGGGTATCCACTTTCTGTAACCCCATCGACAGCAGCAGGCTAACGCCAAGCGCCATGCCAAACACCCAGAAGATATCCAGCAGCGGGTAGGCCGGAAACTCCCAGTGGCGGTTACGCATCACGTTAACGATCAGGGCGTGAAAACCGTAGATCGCCAGCGAATGACGGGAGATCACGCCTAACCAGCCGATTGGGTTCGGCAGGCAGTTTTTACACCACACCAGCAGCGAGACCGCCGCCACAAATACCAAGGGGCCGGTGTACATATAAAACGTATCGGCAAAGCTGCCGTTGATAAACATCTGGCTTTTGGTGCCACGGATAATCAGGACCACGCTAGCGACAAAGCACAGCACCGCCAACAGGCTCATACCGCGCCGTTGGGTCGCCATCATGCCAATTGCTCGCCCTGCCAAGGCATACAGCAGGTAATAGAAGGTATCGCCATAGATGTACAGGTTCACCGGCAGTAGCTGGACATTATCCAGGGTCAGCTTGCTGGTATTAGGGTTGGCGATAATCGCCAGAATGACAATCACCCCGGCCAGATAGCGGCCAGAGACCGGTTTGACGCTGATCAGCGGCGAAAGCAGGTAGACCACCGCAATGGCGTAAAAGAACCACAGGTGATAAAACACCGGCTTTTGCAGGATGGCGCGCAACGAGGGCCAAAAGCCGATACGGGTAAAGCAGGCAATATAAATCAGGGCAATGCCGCTGTAGAACAAAATACAGCAGGTAATGCGGATAAAGTGTTTTTGGTTGGCACTGCGCTCACCAAAAAACAGAAAGCCGGAAATCATAAAGAACAGCGGCACCGAAGCCCGTGAAATCGAGTTCAATACGTTAGCCATATCCCAGTTATGTTCGCCCACTGCCACACCGTTGGCGACATAGTAGGTGGTAGCGTGGATCATCACCACCATCATGCACGCCAGCGCACGCAAGTTATCTATCCAACCAATTTTATTGCTCATTGCTGCCCGTCAGTTGCCTATAATTCTGTCATATACCCTATGGATTTCGAGCTGCAGCTAGGCGCCCAGCTATCTCATCCCCAGGAGCTTACTTTAGTAAGTGACTGGGGTGAGATAGTGCAGGTAACAACGCTGCAGCTTGAAAGACGACGGGTATAGAGAAATGTTAATCAGAGGTTATAGCTCAGGGGGTCGCAGCACAACGCTTAAACGCACTATTAAGAATGAGCCTGAAAATCACCTTATGATTGCCAAGGTGAACAATTGGCGGCAAAATAGCCGCCACAACTCGCTCAGTTTGCGCATCCCCGCCCTGACAGTTCCTTATTTCTTCTTTGCTATCAGTAATATAAAAATGAAAACATCATTACCCCCTGCGGCACTTTTAGGCCGACAGGCGCTTTTATTCCCACTTTGTCTGGTGCTATTCGAATTCGCGACCTATATCGCCAACGATATGATCCAGCCCGGTATGCTGGCGGTCGTGGCCGATTTCAATGCCGGCGTGGAGTGGGTGCCCACCTCAATGACCGCCTATCTGGCTGGCGGTATTTTCCTGCAGTGGCTGCTTGGCCCGCTGTCGGATCGCCGTGGCCGCCGCCCGGTGATGCTGGCCGGGGTGCTGTTCTTTATCGTCACCTGCCTGGCCATTCTGCTGGTCACCAATATCGAACAGTTTATCGTGATGCGCTTCCTGCAAGGGATCGGCCTGTGCTTTATCGGCGCGGTGGGCTACGCCACCATTCAGGAGTCCTTTGAAGAGGCGACATGTATCAAGATCACCGCGCTGATGGCTAACGTGGCGTTGATCGCCCCGCTGCTGGGGCCGTTGGCCGGGGCCGCCTGGGTTCACGTTGCGTCCTGGCAGAGCATGTTTGTGCTGTTTGCCGCCCTGGCCGCGATTGCCTTTGTTGGCCTGTGGAAAGCCATGCCTGAAACCGCCACGCTGCAAGGGGAAGCCTTCTCGGCGGCCAATCTGTGGCGGGACTATCGCCAGGTGTTGGTCAATCGGCGCTTTATCTGTGGCTCATTGGCTATCGGCTTTGCCAGCCTGCCGCTGTTGGCCTGGATTGCCCAGTCTCCGGTGATCCTGATTAAGGGTGAGTCACTCTCGGCGTTGGACTATGGCCTGTTGCAGATCCCGGTATTTGGCGCGCTGATCCTCGGCAACCTGACGCTGGCTCGCATCACCGGCAAACTCAGTATTGAACGCCCGATCAAGCTGGGCGCATGGCCGATGCTGCTGGGCCTGCTGCTCGCCGCGCTGGCCACGGTATTTTCCGCCCACGCCTACCTGTGGATGACCGCCGGGTTGAGCCTCTATGCTTACGGCATTGGTTTGGCGAACGCCGGTCTGTATCGCCTGACGCTGTTTTCCAGCAACGTGAGCAAAGGTGCCGTTTCGGCCGTGATGGGCATGCTAAGCATGTCGGTGTTCACCATCGGGATCGAGCTGGCCAAGGTGGCCTACGTTTGGGGCGGTAACGGATTATTCAGCCTGTTCAATCTGGTCAGTGGCCTGTGCTGGCTGACGCTGACGGCGATGTTCCTCAGCAAACACCGTGGTGGTGCCACTCTCGCTACGTAGGGGCGCCGCATGCTGCGCCCACTTAACTTACTGATTCAACTTGAATAATAAACGTATTCGTCCAGAGCTAACCCTTTGATTATCTGAACGGGCGCAGCATGCGGCGCCCCTACGTTTCAAGCCGGTTGACGTTGGTCAGAGGGGTCAGAACAGCCCCATCGGTTTCTCGGAGTAGCTCACCAGCAGGCATTTGGTCTGCTGATAGTGCTCCAACATCATCTTATGGGTTTCCCGCCCGATCCCCGACTGTTTGTAGCCGCCGAACGCCGCATGCGCCGGGTAGGCATGGTAGCAGTTGGTCCAGACGCGGCCCGCCTGAATGTTGCGCCCCATCTGGTAGGCAATATTGCCGTTGCGGCTCCACACCCCGGCCCCCAGGCCAAAATCGCTATCATTGGCCAGCGCCAGCGCTTCATCCATATCCTTGAAGGTGGTCACCGCCAGCACCGGGCCAAAAATCTCTTCCTGGAATACCCGCATGCTGTTCTTGCCGAACAGAATGGTGGGTTCCATGTAGTACCCCTGCGCCAACCCGCCATCCAGCGCCTTGCGTCGGCCACCGGTCAGCACCTTGGCTCCTTCCTGTTTGCCGATCTCGATGTAGTTAAGGATGGTCTTCATCTGGCCTTCGGAAACCTGCGCCCCCATTTGGGTGCTGGCGTCCAGTGGGTTGCCGCTACGGATGCTCTCCACCCGTTTGATCGCCCGCTCCATAAAGCGCTCGTAGATCGATTCCTGCACCAACGCCCGGCTCGGACAGGTACAGACTTCCCCCTGGTTGAAAGCAAACAGCGCAAAGCCTTCCAGCGCCTTGTCGAAGAACGAGTCCTCTTTGTCCATCACGTCGGCAAAGAAGATGTTGGGTGACTTGCCGCCCAGCTCCAGCGTCACCGGAATGATGTTCTGGGTAGCGTAGCCCATGATTTGGCGGCCCACTTCGGTCGAACCGGTAAAGGCCACTTTGGCGATACGTTTGGAGGTGGCCAGATATTCCCCGATCTCGCCACCTGCGCCGTTGACCACGTTGATCACCCCTGGCGGCAGGATGTCCTGGATCAGTTCCATCAGCATCAGCACCGATAGCGGCGTAAGCTTGGCCGGTTTCAGCACGATGCAGTTACCTGCCGCCAGCGCCGGAGCCATCTTCCAGCAGGCCATCAGCAGCGGGAAGTTCCACGGAATGATTTGTGCCACCACGCCCAGCGGTTCGTGGAAGTGATAGGCCACCGTCTCTGAGTCGATCTCACTGATGCCGCCCTCTTGCGCCCGTACGCAGGCAGCAAAGTAACGGAAATGGTCGATAGCCAACGGAACGTCGGCATTGGCGGTTTCGCGGATCGGTTTACCGTTATCCCAGGTTTCTGCCGCCGCCAGCAGATCGATATTCTGCTCCATGCGATCGGCAACCCGGTTGAGCAAGTTGGCACGCGCCTGTACCGACATTTTCCCCCAGGCCCCTTTGGCATCGTGGGCCGCATCCAGCGCCAACTCGATATCCTGGAAGGAGGAGCTGGCTACTTCGCACAGCGTCTGGCCGGTGATCGGCGTCAGGTTGGTGTAATACTCGCCCTGTACCGGCGCCACCCAGGCACCCCCGATAAAGTTGTCGTAACGTTTTTTCAGCTTGAGAGGAAACCCGGTGTTTTCAGGCGTGAGGTGACTTGCCGTAGTGGTATTCGCCATTTGTATCTCCTTCTAACGTGGCTGCAACCTTACCGCCCGGAGACGGTAAGCAGGTTCACGGCCACATGGCCGCAGATCCAGTGATCAAACTTAAGAAGCGATGAACTATCTCTAGCCGGAATGATAGGGGTTTATGAGGAGAAATGGCGAAACAATGCTCAAACGCATGAGGGTTGTCACAATCTTTTAAACTGGGTGCAACAATATGCACCCATAATTTCAACCGCCAAACAGCCCGCGATCCCGCAGCAGGTGCTGATTCCCCTTACGCCGGGTAAAGCCGCTGCGATCGAAGAATTCCAATACCTGGATCGCCAGCTTGCGGCCAACCCCCAGCCGATCGCGGAAGTCACCGGCATTGGTGCTGCCTTGCGTGGCGTCCAGCTCGCGGATCATCGCAGCAAACTGTTCGATACGCTGGCTGAGGTAGTAGCGATCGACCACCACGGCGGTGACGTAGCCAAGCTGTGCCGCCTTGCGCAACGCGGCGCGAACGCTGTTTTCCTCTTCGCCCAACGAGGCGGCCAGATCGCGCACCCACCAGGGCTCTTCACCAAACAGCGGCTCAATACGGCTCCACAGCGCCTGTTGCTCGCTGCTGAATGCCAAGCCATGGTCTGGCAGATGCAGCCAGCCGCGCGTATTGCGCAGCAAACCCGCCGCCAGCAGCCGATCGATCATCATAAACACCAACGGCTCATGCAGCGCCGGTAACGCCATACGGCGCAGACGAGCGCGCCCCAGGCCTAGCTGATCGGCATGTTGCTGATGGTATTCGGCCAACACCTGCAACAGACGCTGCTCATGCGCTTGCACGTTGGCCGGGGCCAACGCCATCTCGCCGGAGATCATCAGGGCATAACCTGCCAGCAGTTCCTGTAGGCCCTCATCCGTCAGCTGTCGTGCCCAGGCAAATGCGGCCAAATCCAGTGCGCCACCCGGCAAACGCAAATCCAGCACCTGTCCATCGCTGGATGCCTGAGCCAGCGCTGCCAGCCAGGCCAGATACTCCGGCTGACGCTTGCCCCGTTTCGGCGAGGAGAGCCCCAGCACGCGTGCAGCGCCCAGCGTTTGGCGCGCGCTGATATCACGCAACACTAGCCGATCGTTTTCCACCAGCCACAGCGGACGATCGAGGATCAGCTCCGCCAGGTTATCGGCCAGTAGCGCAATACGCCCGGTGATATGGCTGGCGGCATGGTGAATATGTAGCGACTGCCAGTGCTGTATCGGCGCATCGGCCTCTATCGCCACCAGAATACGCTCTGCCGCCGCTGGCGGTTGTTGCGCCAACAGCCAGTCGCCGCGCGTTAGCTGGTCTTTACTGACGTCACCGCTGATATTCAGCGCAATGCGCTGCCCGGCAACCGCCTGTTCTGTCGCCTGATTCTGCGCATGCAAGCCGCGCACCCGCACTGGCACATCCGCACCGGTCAGCCACAGCGTATCGCCTACCGCCACGCTGCCGCCCAGCGCCGTTCCTGTCACCACCAGCCCGGCACCTTTGACGCTGAAGGCGCGATCTACCGCCAGGCGAAAACGGCGTGATAGTAAGTGCTCACCGGGTTGCAGCGCCAACAGATGCTGGCGCAGCTCATCAATACCTTCTCCCAGGGCCGCCGCGGTAACAAACACCGGCACATCATGCCAGCCCTGCTGCGCCAATTCGGCCAACACCTGGGTTTGCACTTCAGCGACTCGCGCAGGATCCACGCGGTCGGCTTTGGTTAACGCCACCGTCAACTGCGCTCTGCCGCTCAGGCGCAGGATCGCCAGGTGCTCGCGGGTTTGTGCCATTACGCCATCGTCGCAGGCCACCACCAGCAGCGCATGGTCGATGCCGCCAATGCCCGCCAGCATATTAGCGAGGAATTTTTCATGGCCGGGAACGTCGATAAACCCCAGCACGCGGCCATCTGGCTGCGGCCAATAGGCATAACCAAGATCGATGGTCATGCCACGGCGTTGTTCCTCCGGCAGACGATCGGCATTGATGCCGGTGATCGCCTGCAGCAGGGTGGTTTTACCGTGGTCGACATGGCCAGCGGTGGCGATAATCATGCGCTCAGCGCCTCAACCAGTGCGCCCTCCTGTTCCAGGCAACGCAGATCGAGCCACAGTTTGCCGTCGTTGATGCGGCCAATGACCGGCTGCGGCAAGCTACGCCACTGCTGGGCCAAGCCTTCTAGCGTTGCACCCCGGCCATCGAGTGGGGCAAAGGTCAATGCGTAGCTCGGCAGGCGATCTACCGGCAACGAACCGCTGCCAATCTGTGACCAGCACGGCTCACTGCGCAACTCGAAGTTGCCAGAAAATCGCGGAGCCAACTGGCTCTGCAAACGTTCGGCTGTTTCCTGCATCTGTTGCTGTGGACGGGTCAGTAAGCGCAAGGTAGGTAAATGTTCTGCCAGTAACTCCGGCTGTTGATACAACCGCAGCGTGGCTTCCAGCGCCGCCAGCGTGATTTTGCCGACGCGCAGGGCGCGCTTGAGTGGGTGCTGTTGCAAACGGGCAATGAGATCTTTTTTACCGACGATAATCCCGGCCTGCGGCCCGCCCAGCAATTTATCACCGGAGAAGGTCACCAGATCGACACCGGCGGCAATCAGGCGTTGCGGCATCGGTTCGGCGGGCAAGCCGTATTGCGCCATGTCGATCAGCGAGCCACTGCCCAAATCGGTCGCCACAGGAATGCCGTGTTCGTGGCCCAACACCGCCAGTTCGCTTTCATCAACCGCAGCGGTAAACCCTTGAATGCTGTAATTACTGGTATGCACCTTCATCAACAGGCCGGTTTGCTCGTTGATGGCGGCACGATAATCTTTCAGATGTGTACGGTTGGTGGTGCCGACCTCCACCAGCTGGCAGCCCGCCTGGCGCATGACGTCCGGGATGCGGAACGCGCCACCAATCTCCACCAGTTCGCCACGTGATACCACCACCTGCTGGCCCGGTGCCACTGCCGCCAGCATCAATAGCACCGCCGCCGCGTTATTGTTGACGATGCAGGCATCTTCCGCCCCGGTGAGCTGGCAGAGCAAATCCGCGATGGCCCGATCGCGATGCCCACGGCCTGCGCCATCCAAATCGTATTCCAACGTCACGGCACTGCTCATGGCACTGACCACCGCATCCACTGCCGGTTGCGCCAACAGCGCTCGCCCCAGATTGGTGTGCAGCACGGTACCGCTGAGGTTAAACACGGGTTGCAACGCCGGGCGCTGCTGTTGTTCCAGGCGTGCCTGTAGCGCCTGCGGCCAGTCCTTACACCAGGCAGGCAGTTGTTGCTGCGTCTTGATGGCTTCACGCGCCTGCGCCTGCATCTGGCGCAGCAGTTCGCTGATAAGCGTCTGGCCGTGTTTGTCGACGGCGGGTTCAACCGCAGGATCGCGCAGCAGGCGGTCGATGGCAGGTAACTGGCTGTATAGGTGCTGGGATTCAGTGCTCATGGTCACTCGATTTTTCAGTGTCCGGTTATCGGCAAACTGGCTTATTGGCGTGCCGAGCTAAACCAGTCAGGTTATTTAACCTGCATGGTATCAATAATTCGCTGTACCAGGGCATGATGTAGATCCGGTGTTTTAGCTGGCGTTAACAGCTGCAACGTCACGACCCGTTTATTGAACACCGTCAACACGATGGTGGAAACCAGTTTTTGCCCGTTGACCGTCTGTTCAGTATCCAGGCGATGGAACTTCTGCTTACCGACGGTGAAGTTCTCTTCTTTGGTTTTCTTGATGTTCTGATAACGGTCAGACAGCTCGGTAATGATGCTTTGCGTCAGCTCTTTGAGCATCGCATCACTGGTATTGATCTTCATGTCTTCCGGCGGGATCACTTCCGAAGCGACGGTGCGCTGGCGCGATTTGCTGTCGAGGAACAGCTGAATAGTCGATTTATTGTCGTTGATGATGCCGCTCAGCTTGGTCTGATCGCTGAAGCCCGGCGGCAGTTCAAAGGTGATTTGGCCTTTTTGCAGCGAAACGTTCAGGCCTGGGGCGGGTTTGGGTTCTTCCACCGGCGGCGCTGGCGCTGGCGTTACGGGTTGTGTCACGACCGGTTTTGGCTCGGGTGCGGGGACTTCCGGCTTTTTGCTGTCCTGGTTATCGCAGGCTACCAGCCCGGTAAGCAGCACGGCTAGCGCCGCGCCTTTGGCAAGAGTCTTCAACATCATGTCTTCCTTTCGCGTTACGCGTCTTGACGTAACGGTAGCAACTCGCCTCCCGGTTTGCCAGATGTCTAATCCGAAAGTCGCTGCGGCCCCCTCACCCCAACCCTCTCCCACAGGGAGAGGGTGCTGCAAAAGTGATGGAGTTGAGTTAGGCAATTACAGTGGCAAGGGGCGAACGAATAAGCCCAACTGTCATCATTCCCCAGGGAACAGGAACGGGTTGATACTGCTGCGCGCAAAGCCTTCCTCTTCCATCTTGGCATCGAGGATAAGCGAAGCCAGATCGTCGGCCACCGCCTCGACCTTCGGGTCCTTCTCCTGATAAAGGATCTTCAGGTAGGTGCCGCAGTCGCCACAGCTTTCCGCTTTCACCGCGGCCTGCTCACTTTCCAGTGACCAGTAGTTGAGATCGCCGGTTTGCTCGCAGTTGCTGCATTTCACCCGCACCACGTGCCATTCGCTCTCGCACAGGTTGCAGTGCAGATAGCGCAGGCCGTTCACGGTACCAAGATGCACCACGCTGGAAACCGGAATACTGCCGCAAACCGGGCAGAATTGGCGATGCTCGCCGTACTCGGCCCGGGCCTTGCCAGGGATCTGGCTGGCCATCTGCGTCCAGTACAACGACAGCGCCGCCCAAAGGAACGGGGCTTTGTCGCTGCCTACTTTGGCAAACTCGCCTTTCAGCAGGGCGCTGGCCAACAGCTCCAGCTCATGGGACGAGGATTTCTCCAGGTTATCCAACACCGCCAGCACGTGTTCCGGTGCCTGCGGGCGCAGTTCTGCGATCAGCGATGCCAGCAGCTTGTGCCAGTGTTCGCTGCGTGGATAGACGCTGATGTCCAACGGCGGCTTGCCGCTGGCGGCGCTCTGGGTCAGCGTTTCGCCGAGATCCAGCTCCAGCGGATTATCGTGGCAGGCGTTGTGCTGCGCTTGCGCAATGCTGGCGGCAAAATTGAGATAGTCACCCAGCGGATGGTCTGCGGCCAGTTGCTGCAGACGTTCGGCTCGGCGGGTATAAAGGCTCTTCAAGTTGGCGAAAAGTAACGGCGGAATAGTTTCCGCCGTTGAAGACTTTTCACGCTGTGCCCCTAACTGCTCTTTAGGAACGATGCGGATACTCATCTGGGTTTGTCTTCCTGTTGTTTCTCGCGGACCTCACGGTACCAGCGCGGGTGATGCTTCTTGGCCCAGGCAGCCGGCACCCAACCTTCCACCATCGCGGTAATGGTGCCTTTTACCCACAACGCGGCGTAAATGTGCACCATAATCACGATGATCAACCCCACCGCTGCCAACGAATGCACCACCAACGCGATGCGGATCAGCGGAATGGAGAAGGATGGGGCAAAGTATGGCCGCCAGATAACGATACCACTGGCCAGCAACAGCACCAGACTGATGATCGCCGCCCAGAATACGCACTTCTGACCGAAATTATAACGCCCAGTGTCACCCACTTCCTCATTCATGGCGATTTTGTGGATGTTTTTCGCCCAAACGATATCTTCCCGGTTGATCAGGTTGTGCTTCCAGTAGCGCAGGAACATCAGCAGGAACGCGACGAACATCAACACCCCGGTGAAGGGGTGAAGGATGCGTGCCAGCTGTGGCGTACCAAAGATATTCATCAGCCAGTTAAAGGACGGGAACAGGAATCCCAGCCCGCTGATGGCGGCAAAAATAAAGCAGAACGCCACAATCCAGTGGTTAATCCGCTCCGGCGCGCTGTAGCGCTGAATTGGCTTTTCCTTCCTCATTTGCGCGTCTCCTCATCATGATGCTCGTCCTTCGGATCCTGCTCTTCCTCTTCTTCAACGCGGTTTGGCCCCACGCCAACGTAGTGGAAGATACTGGCCGCGAAGGTGGCAGCAAACCCGATGGCGGCCAACGGTTTCCAGACCCCTTTCCAGAAGGTCACCGCCGGGCTGATGGTCGGGTTATCCGGTAAACCGTGATACAGCTGCGGTTTATCGGCGTGATGCAGTACGTACATCACGTGGGTGCCGCCCACGCCTGCCGGATCGTACAGACCGGCATTCTGGTAGCCACGGGTTTTCAGTTCATCGACACGTTCCGCCGCGACATTTTTCATCGCTTCTTTGGTGCCGAAGTGGATCGCCCCAGTCGGACAGGTTTTCACACAGGCCGGTTCCTGGCCAACGCCAACGCGATCGACGCACAGGGTACATTTGTACACCCGATTGTCTTCCGCGTTCATGCGTGGCACGTCGAACGGGCAACCAGCGATGCAGTAGCCACAGCCGATGCAATGTTCGGACTGGAAATCGACGATGCCGTTGGCGTACTGGATGATGGCCCCTTCCGATGGGCACGCCTTCAGGCAGCCCGGATCGGCACAGTGCATGCAGCCATCCTTGCGGATCAGCCACTCCAGCTTGCCGTGCTCCTCAACTTCCGAGAAGCGCATCACCGTCCACGATTTGGCGGTCAGATCGGCGGGGTTATCGTAAACCCCGACGTTGTGCCCCACTTCATCGCGGATATCGTTCCATTCAGAACAGGCTACCTGGCAGGCTTTGCAGCCGATACAGGTCGTGACATCGATCAGCTTGGCCACTTCTTCCTGGTGATCGCGCGCGCGCGGTGCCGGGGTAAAGCCATTGGTGGCGGATTTACGAATGATGTCTTGAGATTGCATTGCCATAATTCGTCTCCGTTACACCTTTTCCACGTTAACCAGGAACGCCTTGAACTCTGGCGTTTGCGTATTGGCGTCGCCGACAAACGGCGTCAGCGTGTTGGCGATAAAGCCTTTCTTCGCCACCCCTTCGTAACCCCAGTGGATCGGGATGCCGATGGTGTCCACGTCCTGGCCGTTCACCTGCAGAGTCCGAATACGTTTGGTCACCACCGCCTTGGCCTTGATATAGCCACGGTTGGAGCTGACTTTGACCGTATCGCCCTGCTTGATGCCTTTCTTCTCGGCCAGCTTCTCGCCAATTTCGATGAACTGCTCTGGCTGAGCGATAGCGTTGATCAACGCATGCTTGGTCCAGTAGTGGAAATGTTCGGTCAGACGATAGGTGGTACCGACATACGGGAACTTGTCGGATTTGCCCATCGCGGCCAGATCGTCTTTGAACACACGCGCCGCCGGGTTGGACACCACGTTCGGGTGCAACGGGTTGGTGCCGAGCGGCGTTTCAAACGGCTCGTAGTGTTCAGGGAACGGCCCTTCCGCCAGTTTGTCGAGGGCAAACAGGCGGCCCATGCCTTCCGGCTGCATGATAAACGGCCCGACGTCGCTGCCCGGTGCGGCTGCGCTGTAGTCCGGGATATCCACCCCGCCCCACTTGGCACCATCCCACTCCAGCAACTGGCGTTTGGCATCCCACGGTTTACCCGCTGGATCCGCAGACGCACGGTTATACAGAATGCGGCGGTTCAGCGGCCATGCCCAGGCCCAGCCCAGCGTGTTGCCAAGGCCAGAAGGATCGGCGTTATCACGGCGCGCCATCTGGTTGCCCGCTTGCGTCCAACTGCCTGCGAAGATCCAGCAGCCACTTGCCGTGGTGCCATCATCACGCAGGTGCGCGAAGGTACTGAGCAGTTCGCCTTTCTTCGCCAACACTTTGCCGTCTGGATCGAGGACATCCGCCAGCGCCCGGCCGTTGCTCTCCATCGCCACTTCTTCTGGCTTCGGATTTTCCGGGGTCAGGTAATCCCAGGACATGTTCAGCAACTGCTCAGGGACCGCACCGCCGTCACGGGTGTACATTTCGCGCAGACGCGTCAGCAGCCCCGCCAGAATTTCACCGTCGTTCAGCGCTTCCCCTGGGGCATCGGCCCCTTTCCAGTGCCATTGCAGCCAGCGGCCGGAGTTAACGATTGAACCGTTCTCTTCGGCAAAGCAGGTGGACGGCAGGCGGAACACTTCGGTCTGGATCTTCGATGGGTCAACATCGTTGAACTCATCGTGGTTCTGCCAGAAGTTGGCGGTTTCGGTGTTCAGCGGATCAATGGTCACCAGGAACTTCAGCTTGGCCAGCGAGGCCACCACTTTGTTCTTGTTCGGGAACGACGCAACCGGGTTAAAGCCCTGGCAGATATAGCCATTCACTTTCCCCTGCGACATCATCTCGAAATACTGCAGAACGTCGTAGCCTTTGTCCCACTTCGGCAACCAGTCAAAGCCCCAGCTGTTATCTTTCTGCGCTTTGTCGCCGTAGAAGCTCTTCATCATGCTGACGAAGAATTTCGGGTAGTTGCTCCAGTAGTTAACCTGGCCCGGCAGCAGCGCCTTCGGCGTGTTGGCTTTCAGGTAGGTCTCCAGATCGGCCTGCTTCTCGGAAGGCAGCGTCATGTAGCCCGGCAGGCTTTGTGACAGCAGACCCAGATCGGTCAGACCCTGGATATTGGAGTGACCACGCAGGGCGTTCACGCCACCACCTGCCATGCCCATATTGCCCAGCAGCAGTTGGATCATCGCCATGGTACGGATGTTCTGCGCACCGACCGAGTGCTGTGTCCAGCCCAGGGCGTAGAGGAACGAGGCCGTCTTGTCGTTGGCACTGGTTTCAGCGATATATTCGCACACCTTGATGAAATCTTCGGTTGGCGTGCCGCAGATGTTGGTTACCACCTCTGGCGTATAACGGCTGATGTGTTTTTTCAGCAGGTTCCACACGCAGTTCGGATCCTGCAGCGTAGTATCACGCTTGGCGAAGCCGTTCTCGTCGAGCTGGTAGTTCCAGGTGGTTTTATCGTATTTGCGATTATCCGCGTCGTAGCCGCTGAACAGGCCATCATCAAAGGCGAAGTCTTCCCGCACCAGCAGGCTGGCGTTGGTGTAGGCGTCCACGTATTCGCGGTTAATCTTGTTATTGGTGATCAGGTACAGCAAGACGCCCGACAGGAAAGCAATGTCGGTACCTGAACGGATAGGCGTGTAGAAATCCGCCACGGATGCAGTACGGGTAAAGCGCGGATCGATGACGATCAGCTTGGCTTTATTATGAATTTTGGCTTCCATCGCCCAGCGGAATCCCACTGGATGCGCTTCTGCCGCATTACCACCCATGACAATAATTAAGTCGGCGTTCTTGATATCAACCCAGTGGTTGGTCATCGCACCGCGACCAAATGTTGGAGCAAGACTTGCTACCGTTGGTCCGTGTCAGACACGCGCCTGGTTGTCTACGGCAAGCATGCCGAGAGCGCGACTAAATTTTTGGGTCAGCATACCGGTTTCGTTGCTGGAGGCCGAAGCACACAGCATCCCGGTGGAGAGCCAACGGTTTACCGTTACGCCAGCGGCGTTGGTAGCTTCGAAGTTGGCATCGCGGTCTTCTTTCATCAGTTTGGCGATGCGGGTGAAGGCGTCGTCCCAGCTGATGCGTTGCCACTTGTCTGAGCCTGGAGCGCGATATTCAGGGTATTGGAGACGGCTTTCGCTGTGGATGAAATCCACCAGACCTGCCCCTTTCGGGCACAGTGCACCACGGTTTACCGGATGGTCTGGATCCCCTTCGATATGGAAGATGCTCTCTTTGGCGTTTTTGGCGCCATCACCAAGGCTGTACATCAACAGCCCACAGCCGACGGAACAATACGTGCAGGTATTACGGGTTTCACGGGCGCGCAGCAACTTGTACTGCCGGGTTTCCGCCAATGCCACCGCCGGGCTAAAGCCCAGTGCAGCTACCGTGGTTCCTGCCATACCGCCAGCGCAGATCTTAAAGAACTGCCTTCTGCTGACCTGCATGGGGGGTCTCCTTTCTCTCTCGTGTTGTCACATTGTTTCAAATGACGCTTTCCCCCTCAAAGCGGGAAGCGCTAAAATCACTATTCTTATGTGGGTATTGGCCAAATGGGCCGCAACGGCGCCGCAATAATACCATAGCAGGCGTAGGGTTGTTACAAACAGGTGCCAGGAAAGTGAACAAAATTAACCAAGAGCAGCCCACAAATGTGAACGAGCTCACGGGCCTGATCCAGGCTCCGGTGTACCAGCGCGGGCAACTGACCACCGCAGAGCAAGATTGGCTCGCCGAAGAGGTGCCGGTCGCGCTGGTGTATAACGGTATTTCTCACGTGGTGATGATGTGTACGCCAAAGGATCTGGAGGCGTTCGCCCTCGGTTTTTCCCTCTCGGAAGGGATTATCGACTCGCCACGGGATATCTTCAGTATAGAGGTTAATCCCACCTGCAACGGCATGGAAGTACAAATCGAGCTTTCCAGCCGCCGCTTTGCCGGGCTGAAGGAGCGCCGCCGGGCGATGGCGGGCCGCACAGGCTGCGGCGTTTGTGGCATTGAACAGTTGGCGGATATCTTCCGGCCGGTCACACCGCTGCCCTTTACCCAAACCTTCTCATTGGCCAATCTCGATCGCGCCCTTGAGCAGCTACGTCAGGTGCAGAACGTCGGCCAGTTGACGGGTTGCACCCATGCCGCTGGCTGGATCTCACCGCAGGGTGAACTGCTGGGCGGCTGTGAAGACGTTGGCCGCCATGTGGCGCTAGACAAGATGATCGGCATACGCGCCAAACAGGGCTGGCAGCAAGGGGCAATCCTGGTTTCCAGCCGGGCCAGCTACGAGATGGTGCAAAAATCTGCCATGTGCGGTGCCGAAATCCTGTTCGTGGTTTCTGCCGCTACCTCACTGGCAGTGGAAATCGCCGAGCGCAGCAACCTGACATTGGTTGGCTTTAGCAAGCCAGGCCGGGCAACGGTGTTTACTCACCCACAGCGTTTGAGTTAAATTTGGTCAAAATTGATTCCCAAAGGAAAGGTGAATTTATGCGGCAACCCAATCGGATCGAAAGTATTACCCTGCGTGATATTGGCGTATTTGAGCATACTCGCTTCGACTTTCCGCCGATTGAAAGTATTGATGCCGATAATAACAAGGCAGAGATTCATATTTTCACCGGGCCAAACGGCTGTGGGAAAAGCACCTTGCTGTATGCATTGGCAGGGATATTTGACATGCATGGTCAATATTCACTGATTCGCCGTCGTTATCGTAGTGATTCAAGTCAGGTAGACTTCGAATTTGCCGGTTCCTCTGGGAAATATGGTGCAGATGTTCTAAATAGTAATCTCTCAAAAACGCGGCTCAGCGGAAAGCCTGGCCATTTTTTTGATTATGATGGAGGCTGGGGTAGCCACCTAGTAGAGAATTACCAGGAAGAAAAACTCCCATCACGGAAATTCGACTTTGCCGCCTTTGCCTACTCGGGAAACCGCTCTGCACAAAGCAATTTTGCGATCTCATCCATACAAGAGATCACCGCATCCCCCTTTGAAAATGCCCTTTCCTTTGATCAAACCGTGCGTCCAAACGTGTTGGCGCAGTGGATAGCCAATAACCGTACCAAAGCGGCCCTAGCCAAAGCAGAAAATGCCTATGATGAGGCTGACAGCTACGATATGGCACTCAAAAGAATCAGCCAATTTATTGATGAAGTCTGTGGCATAGATGCAACGTTTCGCTTAAAACGCTCCCCACTGGAAGTCTCACTGGAAATAGGGGGTACCAGTGTCAGCTTTGATACCTTACCCGAGGGGTTAAAGTCCATAACCTGCTGGGTTGCCGATTTGGCCCTGCGTTTAGAGGCACTTCCCTGGCAACAGGAAAGGGATATCTTCTCGCAACCTATCATCCTGTTCCTGGACGAAGTGGATATACATCTCCACCCTAAATGGCAACGCCGTATTCTGCCAGCGATTCAAAAGCTACTGCCAAACGCACAGGTTTTCGTTTCGACACACTCACCATTTGTCGTTGGCTCGGTTGAAGATGCCTGGGTCTATCGTCTGCCCGAACCTCGATTTGACCTTTGTCGCGATCCACACATTCCGGAAATTATCTCGGCAGCGCCCTCCTCGGCAGGCAAGAGCTATCAGTTGATCCTAGACGAGGTATTTGGTGTTCCAGAGCAGTTTGATGTTGAAACGGAAAAACAGCTCGATGAGTTTTATCAGTTGCGCCAACAGGTAATGGAAAATCGAGCTGATGATACCAAGCTCAAAGCGCTGGCCAAGACTCTGGCCCAAAAAGGTGAAGAGATAGGTGCCATTGTGAGTATGGAATTACGCCAACTGGCAAGGCTCACCAAGCAAAACTGAGGGTGTCATGTATAAGTTTATCAGGGATGAAATACCTCCTCATTTGAGTGCCTGCTGGCAAAAGCTGACAACTAGATTTCTGGCAGCCAAGGCCAAAAATCCAAAGTATAAGTTTCAATGGTATAGCGCATTTCAATACGGCTATACGTTATCCCTGCTATTTGACATGACTCAGGGCCACTGTGCCTTTTGTGATGGGGGAGACATTGGGGCTGAAAGCCGCAAAACCATCGAACATTTCTATCCCAAGAGTGACTATCAAGAACTTGCCTATAAGTGGGAAAATCTCTACCCCTGCTGTGATCAATGCCAGAGTCAGAAACTGGAACGCTATGATCCCCTTCTTCTGGCCCCCGATGATGTTGGCTACCGTTTCGATGACTACTTCACTGTCAACTATCGCACTGGAGCCATTGAACCTTCCAGATTTGTCGACTCGGTGGCTCAGGAACGTGCCCGCATCACTATTGAACACTACGGGTTGGATATCGAAGAGCGCCGTAAAAGCCGACAGAAGGAGCTCAAACGCTACTTACAGCGTGATCGTGAAGTTGATATCAAAGATGATTTCAGCTACCGCTACTTTCTAAGCGATCTCGATTAACCCCTAAACCACACAGTCTGTAGGGCATTGATAATCATTTTCAATATCATTTAATTAATTATAATGCATCATACTGCTTACGCGGTGCTCACATTTTGCGCCGCCCTACACTACTGGAGATGATGATCATGAGTTATTCACTGCCATCCCTGCCTTACGCATACGACGCACTAGAACCGCATTTCGACAAGCAGACGATGGAAATCCATCACACCAAACACCACCAGACCTACGTCAACAACGCCAACACCGTGCTGGAAGCGTACCCTGAGCTGGCTTCGCTGAGCGTAGAAGAGCTGATCCAGGATCTGGATAAAGTCCCTGCAGACAAGCGCACCTTTATGCGCAACAACGCAGGCGGCCACGCTAACCACAGCCTGTTCTGGAAAGGCCTGAAAATCGGCACCACGCTGGGTGGCGATCTGAAAGCCGCTATCGAGCGCGATTTCGGCAGCGTAGAGAAATTCCAGGAAGAGTTCGAGAAAGCCGCCGCCACCCGTTTCGGTTCTGGCTGGGCTTGGCTGGTGCTGAAAGGCGACAAACTGGCCGTGGTATCTACCGCTAACCAGGACAGCCCGCTGATGGGCGAAGCCGTCTCCGGCGCTTCAGGCTTGCCAATCGTTGGCCTGGACGTGTGGGAACACGCTTACTACCTGAAATTCCAGAACCGTCGCCCTGACTACATCAAGGCATTCTGGAACGTAGTGAACTGGGACGAAGCGGCCAAACGCTTCGCCGAAGCCAAGAAATAATTTGGCTTATCTCCGATGATGCCCGCTGATGCGGGCATTTTTTTGCCCGTTGTCCGCTAAAGTTTAACCGCCCATTGCCGATGCTTTGTTCAATTGACTAACGCCTAAAGAGGGATAAATCATGGCGGCATTGAAAGCTTTGGCAGGAAAAATCGTTCATCTCACCGTAGGTAAAAAACTCGGACTCGGATTCTCTCTGATGTTGATACTGGCGATCGTTATCGCTGGCACCGGGATAACCTACCTCAATCTTATCGAATCACGCAGCGACCGCATCGATTTCAGCTATCAGCTGACGGGCGAAATCAGTCAGGCTAAATACACCCGCGCCATGTTTAGCCAAAATTACAATACCGACTACCTTGAACGTAACCGCAAACATATCGAGAACGCGTTGCAGCTGGCCAGCCACGCGCAAAACCTGAATTGGGATGAGCAAAGCCGCAAGGATCTGGAGCTCTTGGTGGTGTTGCTGGGTAACTATGAGCAACAACAGAAAATGTTTGCCAAAGCCGTGGTGGATAAAGACGCGGTGCGAGCCAGTTGGAACATGTCTGAAGTGCAAGACAGCCTGAGCCAGGTTGAACGCCAACTGGGTGCTACCGATCTGCAACTGGCATTCACCCAGTTGAACCTGAAGCTGACCCAGATCCGCTACTATGCCCGTGGCCTGGTGCTGCAACCCAATCGCGACGCCGAAACCCCATTGCTCAGCGCTATCGATGACGCCCGCAATGCCGCCAACACGCTCAGCCAACGCCTGAATGAGTCACAGCGCCCGTTGCTCCAACCTCTGTTGAGCGTGCTTGACGAGTATAAAGACCACATCGCGGCCTACCTGCCCGCCGTTGAGAATGAGATCAAGATCAGTAAACAGCTCGGCGGCTACGCTGACGAGATCGGCACGCTGGTTAACAATTTCATGAAGGATGAGTTGACGCAGACCCATAACAATATCAATACCGCACAGTGGCAGATGGGGATCACCACGGCGATCGCCATTCTTGCTGGCCTGCTGATATCATGGCGTATCACGTTACAAATCACCCGCCCGCTGCACAGCACATTGATGCTGGCAGAACGCATTGCCAAAGGTGATCTACGCCAGGCGCAAACCAGCACTCGCCGCGATGAGCTGGGCCAGTTGCTTAACGCCGTCGCCGCCATGAGCCAGAACCTGCGCGATATGATTGAGAAAATCCAGATGGGGGTCAGCCAGGTCTCCACCGCCGCTGGGGAAATCGCTGCGGGCAATACCGATCTCTCTTCACGTACCGAACAGCAGGCTGCCGCGGTGGAAGAAACCGCTGCCAGCATGGAACAGCTCACCGCTACGGTGAAGCAGAATGCCGACAACGCCCATCACGCCAACCAGCTGGCGACCGATGCCTCACAAACCGCACAGCAGGGCGGCAAACTGGTTAACAACGTCGTCAGCACTATGCGGGATATTTCCAACAGTTCGCAGCGGATCGCCGAAATTACCACCCTGATCAACGGCATTGCCTTCCAGACCAATATCCTGGCCCTGAACGCCGCCGTAGAGGCCGCCCGGGCAGGCGAGCAAGGGCGTGGTTTCTCGGTTGTCGCCAGCGAGGTGCGTAATCTGGCTCAGCGTAGTGCCCAGGCGGCGAAAGAAATCGAAGGGCTGATCACCGAGTCGGTCAGCCGGGTACAGAGCGGTACCGCTCTGGTGGAAGACACCGGCAACACCATGGAACAAATCGTCCGCTCGGTCACTCACGTGCGCGATATCATGGCGGAAATAGCTGCCGCCTCCGACGAACAGACCAGAGGCATCGCGCAGATTGGCCAGGCCATCGTGGAAATGGATCACACCACGCAGCAAAACGCCGCGCTGGTGGAAGAGTCTGCCGCCGCCGCCGATTCGCTGGAAGAGCAGGCCGAGATGCTACTGCAAAGCGTCTCGGTATTCCGTCTGGCGGATAAGGCTGCGCCAGTGGAGGCGAAAGCCACCCAGCTCAAATCGCCATCGATGGCTAAACCGAGCACCAGCGCCGAAGACAACTGGACGACCTTCTAACCCCTCCGCCCGCCCGGTGATCTCCGGGCGGGTTATTCTGTTCCTCCCCCTCGACTCAGGCTATGCTAGACGGCATTAACTAGCGTGAATGGAGGCTAGCATGCACCCCCCAGACGTCTATCTCGGTTCGATTCAACCTTATGAAGGTGGCCGCCCCAGCGCTATCGCCAAACGCCTGGTGGAGGGCACGCTGAAGCTTACCCCCTTGGGTCTGGCAGGCGATGAGCAGGCAGAAAAAAGCTACCATGGCGGGCCTGACCGCGCCCTTTGCCACTATCCGCGCGAGCATTACGACCACTGGCGTGAACAGTTCCCCACTCAAGCTGAACAGTTCTGCGCTCCAGCCTTTGGTGAGAATATTTCTACTCTCGGCCTGACCGAACATAACGTGTTTATGGGGGATATTTTCCGCTGGGGCGAAGCGCTGATCCAGGTAACCCAACCGCGCTCTCCGTGTTTCAAGCTCAACTACCATTTCGCTATCGACGATATTTCGGTGCTGATGCAGCAAACCGGCCGCTGTGGCTGGCTGTACCGCGTGGTGTCGGCCGGAGCCGTCAGTGGCGACCAACCGCTGGAACTGGTGACCCGTAATAGCGATGTTTCCGTCGCAGAAGCGATCGGCATCGCCTGGCACATGCCGTTCGATGAAGAACAATACCGTCGTTTACTGTCGGTCGCGGGTCTGTCGGCCAGCTGGAGCAAAACCATGCTGACGCGCATCACCAGCGGCAAAATCGAAGACCTCAACCGCCGTCTGCTTGGCCGTTAACCGGCGCCAGGCAGAAGACATCCATCGACCTGGATTAGGGAGTTGCGCTATGGCTACATTACCTCATTCCATTCATCACGCGGCTGCGGCTGGTTATCAGGCCAATGCGGATCGCTACGTTTTAGGCCGCCCGGATTATCCGGCGGAGATCGCCGATTGGCTGCGTGAGGTACTCGAGCTACAGCCCGGTAAGACCGTTATCGATCTGGGTGCAGGAACCGGCAAGTTCACTCCGCGTCTACTGGAGACCGGTGCCAACGTCATCGCCGTTGAACCGGTGGCGCAGATGCTGGAAAAACTGGCGGCAGCATTTCCTCAGGTGAAAACGCTGGCAGGTACCGCCGAATCTCTCCCGTTGCCGGATGAATCGGTGGATGCCGTGGTGTGCGCGCAGTCCTTTCACTGGTTTGCTACGCGTCAGGCGTTGGCGGAAATTCAGCGCGTGCTGAAACCCGGCGGCAAGCTTGGCCTGGTGTGGAATATGCGCGATGCGCGGGTTGGCTGGGTACGCAAACTCAATCAGATAGTCGATCGCCACGAAGGGGATGCGCCGCGTTTTTATACCGGTGAATGGCGCAGGCTGTTTCCTTACCCGGGTTTTGCCCAGCTACAGGAGCAGGTGTTTATGCTGGGGCATAGCGGAGCGCCGGAGGATGTGATTTATAACCGTGTGCGATCCACCAGCTTTATCGCCGCGTTGCCGCAACGGCAGCAGGAACAGGTGATCGAACAGATCCGCCAGTTGGTGGCAGAGGAAGAGGAGCTGCGGGGGAAGGAAACGCTCACGGTGCCTTACCAGACCTGCGCGTTCTCTACGACCAAGGCCTGAGCATGCCCCTCACCCTAACCCTCTCCCACAGGGAGAGGGGACCGATCGAGTTAGGCTGAAAGTATCGTGACTCTTCATCAGCACCGGCTGATTCACCTTGGTTGAGGCGGTGATCGCGGTTGCTGAGATTACCACCGTTCTCTCTACAGAGCAGGAGCTTTCCGCTCCGAAGGAGAGGGGACCGATCGAGTTCGTTAATTGCTTTGCGTAATACCTTGCCTTTCTTGTTTTGCCCCCCTACTTTCCGAAGTTACGCGGACTAACTACGCGCTCGGGACAGCTCCCTCTCCCTGTGAGAGGGTTGGGGTGAGGGGGAAATCAGAACGCTTTTTTGGCGTAACCGGTAACCACTTTCAGGCCCATCTCGCGGCCAAGAGCGGTCATTGGATGTACCACGATCAGGCCACGGGCGCTTTTCTTCAGCGTGCCCATATCCGCCTGCTCTTTCTTGGTGATCTCACGGCTGAACGGCAGCTGGCTCAACTTTTGCGCTTCCGCACTCAGTTTTTCCACGCGCACGTTTTTCAGGCGCTCAATCTCGGTCTTCAGCTTCTCTTTTTCTTTGAGATGTTGCGCAATCAGGTCGGTGTTACCCTGCTGGATCACCACGGTGTCTTTGTGGTTCAGTGCGTCCAGCAAATCGCTCAGGCGCTTAATCTCGGCTTTTTCTTTCTCTTTCATCGTCTCTGGCCTGTTTTGTTCTATGGCGTAAAAAATATTTCGCTAGTGTAGCAAAATGCACGGCAGGTTACTCCTCACCTTGCGCAATTCCCGCTGGCAGGCCGCTCATCTCACAGGCTTTTGCCCCCACCCGCGCCAGCGCCTGGGTATAACGGGCATTAAATGGATAGCAGCATGAGAGCCGCAGCCCATTATGATAACGCCCACTTGGAGAATATAGCGTACCCGGCGTCAGACAGATCTGCTCATCCAGCAACTGATGGAACAGCGCTACCGTGTCCACCCCTGCGGGGAACTCCACCCAGAACACAAACCCACCGGCAGGCTGGGTAGCCCTTGTCCCACGCGGGAAATGGCGGGCAATCAGCGCTCTGGCCTCTTCCACCTGCGCCGCATAGCGTTTGCGCAAATTGCGCAGATGATGATCGTATCCCCCCGCCTCCAGGAACATGGCCAGCGTCTCTGACAGCAAATGCGACTCCGACATCGAAGACACCGCCTTCAGCTTGCGCAGCGCCTCACTGAACCGCCCGCCGACCACCCAGCCGATGCGGAAATCCGGTGCCAGCGTTTTGGTGAAGCTGGAGCAAAACAGCACCCAACCATCGCTATCGAACGCCTTCACCGCTGGACTGAGCGCGCTGCCAAATTGCAGCTCGGCATACAGCCCATCCTCGATCAGTGGCACTTGATGATCGTTCATCAGGCGTGCCAGCCGTTTTTTCGACGCCAGCGGCATGGTGCAGCCCAGCGGATTCTGTATCGTCGGCATGGCGATGACCGCATTCAGCCGTTTCTCCTGCAGCAGCAACTCCAGCGCATCCAGCGACAGGCCATGCTGCGGGTCGGTGGGGATCTCCAACGCTTTCAGCCCCAGGCTGGCAAGCAGCGGCAACAGGTAAAAATAGGTCGGCGACTCCAACCCCACGCAGTCGCCCGGCTTGGTGGTCACCCTGAGCGCCAGCTGCAAGGCTTCCATGCAACCGTGCGTCAGCGTGATGTCACTCGGCTCCAGCAACATGCCCAACGTCATCGAGCGCCGGGCGATCTGCTGGCGCAACCGCAGGCTACCCGGCGGCAAGGCGTATTGGCCAATCAGATTAGGCTGGCGACGTAACTGCGATGACAACATCCGCCCCAGCTTGCCACCGGGATAAAAATCCACGGTTTGCGGGCAAGCGAGCGACAAATTGGTGAAGGCCGGGTTCTGTTGGGCGGCGAAAACCGTATCGATCAGGGCCAGCACATCATCCGCCGGTTGCTCTACCCGGTTGCTGGGTGCCGACGCCGTTTTCAACGCAGGCAAGGTCGCCCGCACGTAAAAGCCAGACTGTGGCCGTGCCTCGATCAGCCCCCGGTCTTCCAACTGGCGATAGGCTGCCACCACGGTATTGATGCTGACGCTGTGGCTCTGTGCGCAGCGGCGCACCGAAGGCAGGCGGCTACCGGGCGGTAAAGTGCCACGGTGGATAGCGGCCGCCAATGTCTCCGCCAGTTGCAGGTAGCGGGTTTCCGGGATCTCGTCGAGCAGGGTCACAATTTCTCTCCAGGCAATGGGTACAGTTAGAAATTAGCGCAACTGTAACCATGACAATAACTGATTTCTGGTTCTGTCACCATCACCCCACAGCCCTTATGCTGGTGATCACCCCCAATCATGTATGGAAAACCTTATGCTGGACTCTGCTTTTATCAGTTACGTGACTGTGATGTCGATTACCCCTGGCCCCAATAACCTGCTGCTGGCTTCGTCCGGCGTCAATTTCGGCCTGCGGCGTACCCTGCCGATGGTGTTTGGTATCAGCCTGGGCTGCGCAACACAGTTAGCCCTCACCACGCTATTGCTGGCGCTGATCCTGAACTGGGCCGATACCATCCGCTTTCCGCTGGCGGTAATGGGTTGTGCGTACCTGCTGTGGCTATCGTGGAAACTGTATAAGGCGGCCTCACCGGATGCTAAACAGCATGCGCGGCCAATGCACTTTATCGGCGGAGCCTTGTTCCAGGCGGTGAACCCGAAAGCCTGGCTGATGGCCATCAACGTGGCAATCCTGTTCACGCCTCATGAGGGAGCGTCGCTGCATCAAACGTTGTTAACCATCGCAGGCTTCACCGCGGTGAATATTCCCTGCATCTTGATTTGGGCGTTGATGGGCGATCGGCTACGCCACGCTCTGCGTGTGACCTGGAAACTGCGGTTATTTAACGGTGTGATGGCGGGCTTAATGGCAGCAACCGCGTTATGGCTGCTGTTTGACGAGTGGCGGACGCTGATGGCTTAAGGCTTTTGAGCACCGAGCGGGGAGAGCCGGGAGGGCTGCTTGGCGCCGATTTCCGCCAGCAGCTCGGTAATCGACAGCACCATGGTGGAACGCACCATCTGCTGGTAACGCTGGTGTTGCATGGCGATCAACGATTCATCCGCCTCGCCGGGCTGTAGAAAAGTGGGGACCGGCGGCAAAGCGCTAACGCAGTGGAGCTCCCCGAAGGGGCCGAGTATCTCATCATCAATAAAGCGATATTCCGAACCGTCGTGGTTCAGCTCTTCACGCATCGCCATCAGCAGTTCGGCATCTTCGTATTCGTGGCGGGAAATCACCCCCAGCCCGTACATCAGCTTCAGACGAACCGAAAGTTCACCAAGCGGCCCGGCACCGGACAACAGAGGTTCGACGGCATATTTCACCGCATAGTCATCTTTACGGAAGACCTGCACCACCAGGACGTTAAGCGCTTCTGCCAGCAGCTCGACCGCTGCGATCAGAAAACTGCGCACCGTCTTGCCAGCGTTCAGCTTTTCCAGAACCTTGTTTTCGAATGCCTGTGTCTCGATCATCTTCGCTTTTCGAATCGCGTGGGTGGTGTGGTCACTCGGGCGCTCCCCGTTAACCGCAGGGAGTGAGCCCGAATGGGGGGCAAAGACGCCTTGCCCCCTCACCCTACCCCTTATCCGTGGGGAAAGGGAATGGGTTTGCTTACACTGGTTTGATATCACAGCGTTTACTGCAAGGCGTTATACACAGCAACCGCCTCTTCCACAACCTTGCTGTCGGCCGGTAAACCGGAAATTTGCGCCAGCGCGGCTTTTGGACCCAGTTTTGTCAGCAAGTCTACCAGTTCTTGTGCCTGTGGATCCTGCTCGCTGCGGTAGCTCATGGCGGCGGCGATCCCCTTGATCAGGTTGGCGTGCGGCAAGCCGTATTCCAACGTGCCCAACAGCGGCTTGATCAGGCGATCGCCCGCGCTCAGTTTGCGCAGCGGCTGACGGCCCACTCGCTCTACGTCATCGTGCAGATACGGGTTTTCGAAGCGTGACAGGATTTTGTTGATATAGGCAGCATGCTTGTCGGCGTCAAAACCGTAGCGCTTGATCAGCACCGTACCGCTCTCTTCCATCGCCCCTTTGACCACCTGGCGGATGACCGGATCGAGGATCGCATCACGAATGGTCAACAGCTTGGCGCGCTGGCCCAGGTAGGCGGTGATCGCATGGCCGGTATTGAGGGTAAACAGCTTACGCTCAACAAACGCCATCAGGTTGTCGGTCAGTTCCATGCCGGCGATGGCTGGCGGTTGGCCCTTGAATTGGGTCTGATCGACGATCCACTCGCTGAAGGTTTCTACCGTCACTTCCAGCGGATCGTTGCTGCCCGCCTCTGCAGGCGGCACGATGCGGTCTACGGCAGAATCGACAAAGCCGATATGCTGTTCAACCCAGGCCTGTTCATCCTGTGGCAGCGCGTCGAACACGTGCTGTTTGAGCTGGCTGGTACCGCGTACCATGTTTTCACAGGCGATGATATTCAGCGGTTGAGTATTGCCTTGCTGATGGCGCAGGATCAGGCCTTTGGCGATAGTCCCGGCGATTCTGGCGAGGATCTGCGGACCAACGGCGGTCGTGACGATATCGGCCTGTGCAATCAGGGCCACCGCCTCTTCGCTACCGCTGTTAACGGCACTGACGTTATTCACCTCTTCAACGCGCGCCTGCTCACCCACCACATGTACCTGGTAGCTTTTGCGTTGGTTCAACGCGTCCAGCACCGTCTGGTTAACGTCAGCAAAAGTCAGTTCGGCGTGCGCGTCGGCAAGCAGTTTGCCAATAAAGCCACGGCCAATATTGCCGGCTCCGAAGTGTAATGCTTTCATATTCCACCCTTTCTTAATGTAGAAAGGTGCAGCAAGCTGCACCCTTTAAAATAATTCTGTTATCAGGCCTTCTTGCCGCCCAGCAAATCCAACACTTCCTGGACGCTGGTGGTATTCGCCAGCCGCTCGATGACGGTTTCATCATCCAACGCATTGGTCAGGCTGGTGATCACCTGGATATGCTCGTTGTTACGCGCCGCGATACCGATAACCAGGCGTGCCACCTCATCCTCTTCGTCACCGAAACGTACGCCCTGCGGATACTGGCAGAACACCACGCCGGTACGCAGCACGCGGTCTTTGGCTTCAATGGTGCCATGCGGCACGGCAATGGATTCGCCCAGGTAGGTAGAGGTCAGCTTTTCACGTTCCAACATGGCCGGAACATATTCTGGTTCGACATAGCCGCCTTTCACCAGTTGCTCACCGGCAAAGCGAATGGCCTGCTCTTTATCAATGGCCTGCAAGCCGAGGAACACGTTGCTTTCACCCAGTTTAAACAGGTTCTGTTCGCTGGCGTCAAAGCTGTCATCCAGGGTGGAGATAACCTTCTGCTCGGTTTCGCTAGTCTTGTTAACGGCCACCAGGCGAGCGGTCAGATCGCTGTACAGATGGCTGTCCAGGAAGTTGGTCAGCGAGATGTGCTGGGCCTGCGGCGCATGGCGCATCGCACGCTCGGTCAGATCGCGGTGAGTGATCACCAGATCCACATCTTCCGGCAGGCTGTTGATCGCGCTGTTAGTCACGGAGATATTCTTCAGCCCCGCGTCCGCCACTTTCTTGCGTAGCACGCCGGCACCCATGGCGCTGGAGCCCATACCCGCATCGCAAGCCACGATGATTTTACGCACGGTGCTCAGATCGCCGTCTACGGCTGCGTTTACCGCGGCACCGCCTTTAGACTGGGCTTTCATGTCCTGGATACGGCGGGTCGCTTCTTCCAGGTCGTCTTCCTCTTTCACTTTTGAGGTTTTCAACAGGAAAGATGAGACCACGAAGGAGACCAGGAACGCCGCAAATACCGCCGCCAGGTTAGCGAAATAGGCTCCTTTTGGCGTCATCGCCAGCACCGCCAGGATAGAACCAGGGGAAGCAGGAGATACCAGGCCGCCGTTCAGCAGGGTCAGGGTGAATACGCCGGTCATACCGCCCAGAATAACCGCCAGGATCAGGCGTGGATTCATCAGCACGTATGGGAAGTAGATTTCGTGGATACCACCCAGGAAGTGGATGATCGCCGCACCGCCAGCAGACTGCTTGGCACTGCCACGGCCAAAGAACATATAGGCCATCAGCACGCCCAAACCTGGGCCTGGGTTGGCTTCGATCAGGAAGAAGATCGATTTACCGGTTTCCGTCGCCTGCTGGATGCCCAGCGGTGAGAAGATACCGTGGTTGATGGCGTTGTTCAGGAACAGGATTTTCGCCGGTTCAACGAAGATCGAGGTCAATGGCAGCAGGTTGTTGACCACCATGATATGCACGCCAGCCGCCAGCACTTTGGATATCGCTTCGACCAATGGCCCGATACCCATAAAGGCCAGGATTGCCAACAACATACCGATGATGCCTGCGGAGAAGTTGTTGACCAACATCTCGAAGCCGCTCTTGATCTTGCCGTCAACCCAACGGTCAAAGTGCTTGATCGCCCAGCCGCCCAACGGGCCTGCAATCATGGAACCGAGGAACATCGGCATGTCTGCACCAACGATCACGCCCATGGTGGTGATGGCACCGACCACGCCGCCACGCTCGCCGCCCACCAGTTTACCGCCGGTATAACCGATCAGCAGTGGCAGCAGGTAGGTGATCATTGGCCCAACCAGTTTGGCTAACGTCTCGTTTGGCAGCCAGCCGGTAGGAATGAATAGCGCAGTGATGATACCCCAGGCGATGAATGCGCCAATGTTGGGCATCACCATATTACTCAGGAAACGGCCAAAGTTTTGCACTTTAACCTTGATGTCTGGTGAAAACATAAACACACCCCTATTGTTACGCGCTGACAATAAGAGCGCGCGATAATTGTTGTAACGTTCTAGCCCTGTTGATGCTGTTTGCGAAACGGACTCTACCACGCTCTTTTTACTACGCGAACTTCACGGAATTTTTGTGATCACCATCACTAACATTGCCCCTATACCCTGGTGTATTTAGTGACGCGCATCACACTTATGCGGTGTAAAAAAAATACAACGAGAGGATATACCGGCCAAATGCACCAAAAACGTGATCATAGTCACATTTTAAGCCTTGCTGTTTGTTTTTGAAATGTGACAAGAATCACAATTTATTTTACATCCGACCACCGGGCCGTGGCCTGAAATGACATCTTCCCTGTGAGCATCCACTCCGTCGGGAAATAACCATGGCGTGGATGAAAGAAAACTACATTAAGAGATGTGATGAATAATTGAAGTGTAGTACAGAAGTGCGTGGGAGTATTTTGGTGAGCGTTCAAGGCAGTTGCTCCGCCAAACAATGCCGGGCCAGTGAACGCATCCACCGCCCGGCAGAAATAACCCTACCGGCATGGCGGTAGAGGTCAAGCGGCAACCAAACGCTTTAGCTGCGAAGTATTGACTGCTTTTTTGGCGATCCACAGGCTATAATTATCCTGCAGGTTTAGCCAGAATTCAGGGGAGCTGCCCAGCACTATGGACAACTTCACCGCCATCTCAGGGCTAACAGCCGCATTCCCTGCGACCAAGCGCTGTGCGGTGGAGGGTGCCACCATCAACGCCCTGGCAAATACGCGGATACCAACACCCAGTTCTTCCAGCGTTTCAGCGATGATCTCGCCCGGATGCGGGGGGTTATGCATAGCCATTAGTGATAATCCTCATAGTTGACGATATAGGCATCACCGTCGATAAATTCAAACGTGATGCGCCAGTTGCCTGTTACGGTTATTGACCACTGCCCGGCACGGTCACCCGACAATGGGTGAAGTTGATAGCCAGGGCGGTTGATATCACTGATGTCCTTTGCTGCATCAATTACACCAAGCCTCAGACGAATTTTACCGATCTGTTGAGTATTGATGCCAGCCGTAGAGCCTTTCTCAAAAAACTGTCGCAATCCCTTGTGCTTAAAACTCTTAATCATAAGAATGCTCCCTCACCCTCGTTGCGCAACACGAAGCATTATACAACCTGTTTCGTATTACGCAACACCCAAATATCCGTGAAGAGGTGGGATCGCAGCGCCAGACAGCATGCATGAAGCTTGGTATTCGGTTAATACACTTGAGGAAAGATTAAACCATCGAGAAGTGAGGCGATAAATATATTATATATCAGTAAATTAAAAAGGGCCGAACAAGTTCGACCCCTACAGTTCCAGCAACATTGCCAATCTGAATATTGCTTAACGCTACTGCATTACCGCCAGCACGGTTTTCTGTGCGTTCAGCAAGTCCTGCTGTTTGGCCACCAGATTGGACATCATGGTGTTGTACTGCGTCGCCTGCTGCTGGGTACGGAACTGCACGCCACCGTTGTTGAAGCTGACCTGATTGCCCTGGGCCTGCAGGAAATCCCCTACCTGTACCAGGTCTTGGACAAAACCGGCGGTGGTTGGGATCGCTGGCATCAGCGCGTTGGCCGGTGCGGTAACGATCTTGTCATACGCCTGGTTGTACACCGCTTTCAGATCGTCCGGCTGTTTCAACGCCGCATGAGCGGTATCCGCCTGCGCCTTGGCAGTCTGGATCTGCTGGCCCAGCAGGTTTAACGCGCCGATCGACTGTTGCAGGCTATCGCGCTTGCTCATGTAGTCCTGCGCGGTACGGATCTGATTAACCTGCTCCAGCGCCGGGGTCAGGCTGGCATCCACCGACTTCGTCAACTGCTGGGAAAAGCCCACCAGAATGGCGTAATCGCCGGTATAAGCACCGAATTTCTGTTTCTGATCTTCGCTCAACGTCGGAATATGTACGCCACTGCGCATGACCGTATTCTGTAAGTAATCAACGAATGCCTTGCGCTGCTCCGGCTCTTTATCGCCGCAGGCGGTCAGTTGCATAACCACCAACAATGCCAACACCGGTGCCAGCCAACGCGCGAAACTTCTGCTCTGGATCCCTACAGCCATGTGACATAACTCCTGTTATAAACGTGTCTTTTATCAGATTCCATGCCGTCTGCCGCCCTCCGTGCGTCTAAAGAATAGATCAACTGCCAGCGATACGAAATGTGATTGTGCGAGGCTCGCAGAATAACTCACCGTTGCGCGGCCGCCATCAGAGATGAAAAAGCGCCCGCAGGCGCTTTTTCTTGGGCTTTACACCATTATTGCAGTACGGAGATATCCGCGACCTGCAGGAACAGCTCACGCAGCTTGCTCAGCAGCGTCAGGCGGTTCACGCGCACCGCATCATCTTCGGCCATCACCATCACGCCGTCGAAGAACGCATCCACGGTTTCACGCAGTGCGGCCAGTTCTACCAGCGCTTCCTGGTAGCGGCCTTCGGCGAAGAACGGCTCCAGCTTATCGCGCAGCACCACCAAGTGAGTTGCCAACTTCAGCTCGGCCGGTTCTTTCAATACCGAAGCGTGGACGTGGTCCAGCAGCGTATCGTTGGATTTGGCCAGGATATTGGAAACGCGCTTGTTGGCAGCCGCCAATGCCGCTGCAGCTTCCAGCGTACGGAAATGCGTCACCGCTTTTACCCGCGCATCGAAGTCTGCTGGCTTGGTTGGGTGACGTGCCAATACGGCCTGGATGGTATCCACAGCATGGCCTTCTTCCTGATACCAGGCGCGGAAACGGCCCAGCATAAAGTCGACAACCTCATCCACCACCTTGGCGTTGGTCAGCTTGTCACCATAAAGGCGGACGGCCTCTTCGGTCAGGGTTTGCAGATCCAGCGGCAGGTTTTTCTCAACGATAATACGCAGCACACCCAGCGCAGCACGGCGTAGTGCGAATGGGTCTTTATCGCCTTTTGGATGTTGCCCGATGCCGAAGATCCCGGCCAGGGTATCCATCTTGTCGGCAATCGCCAACGAGCAGGCCACCAACGATTGCGGCAGTTCATCACCGGCAAAGCGTGGCTGGTACTGTTCGTTCAACGCCACCGCCACGTCTTCGGCTTCACCGTCGTGGCGCGCATAGTGCATGCCCATGACGCCTTGGGTGTCGGTGAATTCGAACACCATGTTGGTCATCAGATCGCACTTAGACAGCAGCCCCGCACGCGTAGCGTGGTTGACGTCAGCCCCGATCTGGCCAGCGATCCAGCCTGCCATAGCCTGGATACGGTCGGTCTTGGCGCGCAGGGTACCCAGTTGCTGTTGGAACAGCACGGTTTCCAGACGCGGCAGGTTGTCTTCCAGGCGTTGCTTGCGGTCGGTATTGAAGAAGAATTCGGCATCTGCCAGACGCGGGCGCACCACCTTCTCGTTACCAGAGATGATTTGCTGCGGATCTTTCGATTCGATATTGGCGACGAAGATAAAGTTCGGCAGCAGTTTGCCCGCGGCGTCATACACCGGGAAATACTTCTGATCGCCCTTCATGGTGTACACCAGAGCTTCCGCCGGCACCGCCAGGAACTTCTCTTCGAACTTGGCGGTCAGCACCACAGGCCATTCGACCAACGAGGTAACCTCTTCCAGCAGGCTCTCGCTCAGATCGGCTTTACCGCCAATCTGCTGTGCAGCCAACTCGGCATCACGCTTGATCAAGGATTTACGGGTTTGATAATCCGCCACCACTTTGCCGCGTTCCAACAGGATCTGCGGGTATTGATCGGCGTTATCGATGGTGAATTCGGCTTCACCCATAAAGCGGTGGCCGCGAATAGTGCGGGCAGAGTCGATACCCAGCACGGTGCCAGGGATCAGTTCTGCACCCAGCAGCAGGGTCACGGTATGCACTGGGCGGACGAACTGGGTCTCTTTATCGCCCCAGCGCATCAGTTTCGGGATTGGCAGCTTGGACAGCGCGGTGCTCACCATACCGGCCAGCAGTTGCTGGGCAGATTGGCCTGGCACATGGGCGCGATACAGCAGCCATTCGCCTTTATCGGTCACCAGGCGCTCGGCCTGATCGACGGTAATACCACAGCCACGTGCCCAACCTTCGGCCGCTTTGCTCGGTTTGCCTTCGGCATCGAACGCCTGGGCAATGGCTGGACCGCGTTTTTCAACTTCACGATCGGCCTGCGCAGCACTCAGATCCGCCACTTTCAACGCCAGGCGGCGCGGAGCGGCAAACCACTTCACTTCGCCATGTTCCAGGCCAGCGTTGTCCAGTTCAGCGGTAAAGTTGGCAGCAAAGGCTTCTGCCAGTGAGCGAAGAGCCTTCGGCGGCAGCTCTTCCGTGCCGATTTCCACCAGGAAAGTCTGTTGTGTCATAGCTGCCTCTACTTCTTGTTACACATTGGGAAGCCCAGCGCTTCGCGGGAAGCGTAGTAGGCCTCGGCAACGGCTTTGGTCAGCGTGCGAATACGCAGAATATAGCGCTGACGCTCGGTAACCGAGATCGCCTTGCGTGCATCCAACAGGTTGAAGGTATGAGCAGCCTTGAGGATACGTTCATAAGCCGGCAGCGGCAGCGGTTTCTCCAATGCCAGCAGCGTTTGTGCTTCCTTCTCATACTGCTCGAAGCAGGAGAACAGGAAATCAACATCGGCATATTCGAAGTTGTAGGTGGACTGCTCCACTTCGTTCTGATGGAACACGTCGCCGTAGGTGGTAACGCCCAATGGGCCATTGCTCCACACCAGATCGTAGACGCTGTCCACGCCCTGGATATACATCGCCAGGCGTTCCAGACCGTAGGTGATCTCACCGGTAACCGGTTTGCACTCCATACCGCCAACCTGCTGGAAATAGGTAAACTGCGTGACTTCCATGCCGTTTAACCATACTTCCCAACCCAGACCCCAGGCGCCGAGCGTCGGGTTTTCCCAGTTGTCTTCCACAAAGCGGATATCGTGGATGGTCGGATCCAGACCCAGTTCCTTCAAGGAACCCAGGTAGAGTTCCTGAATGTTTTCTGGCGATGGCTTAATCACCACCTGGAATTGGTAGTAATGCTGCAGGCGGTTCGGGTTTTCCCCGTAACGGCCGTCGGTTGGGCGACGTGAAGGTTGCACATAGGCGGTTGCCATTGGCTCCGGGCCCAGTGCACGCAGGCAGGTCATCGGGTGGGATGTCCCCGCGCCAACTTCCATGTCCAGCGGTTGCACGATGGTGCAGCCCTGGCGCGCCCAATAGTCCTGTAGTGTCAGGATCAGACCCTGAAAGGTCTTGGTATCAAACTTTTGCATGTTGATTTCGCACGCGATACAAGTGGATTTAACAGAATGGGCCAGTATACCCGTTGACCGTAAGATATACAGCCAGAATCCCGCAGCAAGTGTCAATCTTCGTGAAAAAATCGCGCTGCGCGGCCAGTTAGGAAGGGATCGAGTCGATAGTTGTTGCCTGAACGAGATTTAGCCCGGTGATAAGCCTCAATGAATAGAGTCGGCCTAAGCAGTGATGTTTAATACTGCTACACCATCCGACATTGATCATCGATACGTTCAAGCCGGAGGCTCTTGGTCACTCTCATTCCCGCTCGGAAAGCACCGGCCTGATGAGCTTCAGCTCAACGCCAAGCCTGATGGCATGTTTGGCGTTGGTAACGCCTAATTTTTTGACCACGTTGCCGATATGATATTTTACGGTGGTGAGCTTGATCCCCAAAATCAGCGCGATTTCCTGATAGGATTTCCCCATGCTGGCCCAGTAAATCACCTCATTCTCGCGCTTGGAGAATAGCTCTTTTTGGTTGATTTGGTCATCATCGCTGGTGTTATTCAGTTCGTGATAGAGTGTAGTTAATTTATCATGCACGGTGATTAACAGCATTTGCAGTTTATGTTGGTTCTCTTTGATAATCTCTTCTATATTTTCGTCACAGGCGTCATCCATAATAAGAGACAGCACCACCAGATTATTGTTGTGATCGTGCAACACAAACGTATAGCCATTGATGACATTATAGTTCTTGGCCATATCAAAAATATTGGGGTGTTTTAACCCGGAGCCGTTCTTAATATTTTCATCCCAGACGAAAGGTGTCACTCGGCGGGATGTGGAAATCAATACCGGATCGATAAACTGGTAGTTATTTGCGGTATAAAACTCAAACCATTCTGTTTTGTTGGAAATGATGGTGAAATTAGCAGGGTTTATTTTGCTCATGATCGCATAAGCGTACTTTATGCTGTTATACTCTCGTAAGTTCGCTTCCAAATAACTCTTTATGACTGAGTTAATAAATTCATTATTAAAGAATAAACTCGACACACAAAGTCTCCTTATTGAAATTTCCGTTACAAATTTCAGAGCACAGCATAGAAGTAATATTTTATCATAAAAAAAACAGAAAAATAATAGTGAGTAAAAAAATTCCGTGAGCTTTTTAATCAATAACACCGTGATGATTTTACTGCTTGATATATTTAATGAAATAACTGTGATTTTTTAACCACACTCACCCCAAGACATCAAAGCCTGATTTTTCACTGCGTTAATAACGGGTTTACAACAGTCTGCGTGATAAATTTTTAGTTGCTGAAGTGTTTTCAATTGGGTGCTTTTTTGCCAAAAATGTTAACATTCGGCAAAAAAACCACGTCATATCTGATAATAACTGACTTTCTGATTGTTGATACTGGGTTAAAGCTAAAAAACTAATGATAGGGTCTGAGATTGATACGTTTTTTATATATTTCAGGCACGCAAAAGCGCTCCCACTCGTTGATTAACGAGCGAGAGAACAATTGACAGACGACCTGTTATTTATAATAATGACAACAAAATTTCCCTGGTGTTGGCCGAATTGGCTCCTGATCCTTTAAACGGGATCAGTTTTTTTTATTTAAATCTTTTGTTCTTATGCCGTAACGATAAAGTCTTTTAGGGGCAAATGATAGTTATACTAAAGTACAGTCAGACACTGTACTTTTCAGGTGAAGGGCTTGGGCAAGGCAATGGCGCACAGGGCTGACAGCCCCCGTATATCGGGTGCTATCCCGTAATAATGGTAAGTGCTGCTCCCCCCTATTCTTCCCGGCACCAAACCGTCTGGCACCTGGCTATCAGGATTAAAGCCCCCCTTCAAAAACGCGCACTGACCCCCACGTTGTACATAAATTGCTCGCCACTGCTCAAGCCACTGGTTTGCGAAACTGTCGCAAACGCCGCCACCCGATCGCTCAGTGGCATATTCGCCCCCAAGGTGATATCCATCCAGTTTTTATCCTGGCTGGCGCTGTCGCGGGTGAATGAGGTCTGGGTCGATTTCAATCCACCGCCTGCCCGGTAAACGCCATCACCGAACTGGTGCTGATAGCTCACCTCCGCGTACGGATTAACTACCCCGAGCTGGCTATCCAATCGCCATCCTACAGCGCCGATCTGCGAATGATAGGTCTGATCGTTGAAACGCATGGCCGTACTGTTGTCGCCATTCTCGCTATAACCGGAGACGTTGCTGTAATCCCAGGCAAACTGGGCCATCGGCCCGGTGGTGAGGTACGAAGCGATCGGGAAGTCATACCCCGCAGTAACGCGTGCGCCCCACTGCTTACCATCGGTATCACCGGTTTCTGTACGGGTTAGCGAACCCAGCTGCATACTGCGGTTAATGTCGTCGTAATTCACGCTGGCATAGTGCAAATCGGCATTGACCCATCCCTGCTCAAACAGCGTCAGGGAGCTGAATGCCGACAGCAGCACGCCACGCGCCTTATAATCGTAACGGCTGGAAGGCTGTTGATTATCGTTAGAACCCGAGATCAGCGCCCCTATCAGCCACTCATCCGTCAGTTGATAATCCACGCCCAGCGTTAGGTTATGCGTGGTGGCGTCACCATCTCCGGCAACCATGTTGGCTGAATAATCATAGCGTTGCCCAGCATAGCCGCCGAATACGCCCAACGACCCCTGCGGATTGCTGTTGGTGCGTAACTGCTGAAAACGGCTGTCCAGGGTAGCACGGCTATCACGCGCGAAGGCGGCGGTTGCCTGGTTGAGTGCCACTGCCTGCGCCGGGCCATCCAATACCGCCTGAATATAATCGGCGATCAGTTGGTGAGCCTGCGGGCTGGGGTGGAAATGATCGGCAAACAGATAAGCCTGATCGCTGTTAAAGCCTGGCATGGACGAACTGCATACTGCCGAAGAAACTCCCGCTGGGCAGGCCATACCGGCAGTGTTGGTAAAACCAAACTGGCCCGGATTGGCGATCGCCTCGCTGAACAGTTTGTTGACATCAACGCGCACGATATTACCTCCGCCCTGAGCCAACAGGCGATCTTCGCTCTGGTTATAAAAATCGGTAAGCTGTGCCGCCTGGGCGCTGAAACTGTCAAAAGCCGCGCTCAGTTGGGCAGCAATGGCCTGCTGCACCAGAGGATTGCTGCTGGCCTGCTGTGCAGCGGCACCTAAAGCCTGATGGATCGCCTGCTGGCGCGAAGCGTTATCCGGCGTGGCGATAGTATTAAGCTTGCCGTACGCCGCCAGTATGGCCGCGCCCTGCACCGGCCCCAGCGCCTGCTGGATAATCAGCTCCATCAATTGCGGGGTTGAGCCGATATTCGGTACCGTTGGCACTATCACCGTCCCGGCACCGGCGTTCAGTAAAGCGTGCACCTGCGTCGCCGCAGCCAAGGCGCTGGTATAGGCCACCTCCGGTGCAGTTGCCACATTCATCGCCGCGGCAGCCAGATCGTTGCCGCCAATCCAGTGAATATACAAACCGTCGCCGTCGGCCCTGCCGTTAACCCTCGCAAGATAGCTTTGTAGCTGATCCTCGGTGTTGTCCGCCGGGTTTAGCGCCGGTACGGCCACACCACCACCGGCAGCATAGTTGTAGCCACCGTTATCGGATGCCACCAGCGCGGCACCGATGCGCTGGCCCAGTATTTCGTCATACAGCTGATGTTGGTTACTGTCATAAGTGAAGCGGCCGTTATTGCCGGTATCACTCAGGCTGTCGCCAAACACGTAAAGTTGATCGTAAGCCTGTGCCGTAGCACTGAGGCAAAAAGCTAACGCCACAGCAAGCACCGTTGGGGTGTGCTTGCCCTGTCTTTTCAGAGGCATAAATAGACTCCTGAGAGTCAAAATAGTAAACCGGGCGCAGCATGCAGCGCCCCTACGGTCGAACCTATGTGACTCATACCCAATTCTTATTGTTGGCCTTTATCACCAAGGCTATGTAGTAAATATTGCGGGGATTCACATAACGTCAAGTTAACTGACGATAAATCGTGCAAAGGGTTGCCAAGCGGGCGGCTTACGGCGATGATTACCTGTAAATAATTACAGCATAAGGAATCTTCGTATGGCCAACGAACGTTGCGGTTGGGTTACCGCCGATCCGCTATATCTTGAGTATCATGACCAGGAATGGGGCGTACCCACCACCGACGCACGCGAGCTGTTCGAAATGCTGTGCCTGGAAGGCCAGCAGGCGGGTCTTTCCTGGATCACCGTGCTGAAAAAACGTGAAAACTATCGCCGCGCCTTCCACAATTTCGATCCGCTGCGCATCGCAGCCATGACCGAACAAGACGTGGCAACGCTGATGCAAGACAGCGGCATCATCCGCCATCGCGGCAAGATCGAGGCCATTATCAACAATGCCAAGGCCTATCTGGCGATGGAGACCGCCGGAGAGGATTTTGTCACCTTTATCTGGCAGTTCGTCACCGGCAAGCCTCTGCTCAATCACTGGCAGGCGCTTGGCGAAGTCCCCGCCAAAACCGAACAGTCCGATGCCCTGTCCAAGGCGTTGAAAAAGCGCGGCTTTAAGTTTATTGGCTCCACTACCTGCTATGCCTTTATGCAGGCCAGCGGCCTGGTGAACGATCATCTTACCGGTTGCTTCTGCCACCCAAAGCAGCGCCAGGCATGATCCGCACCGCCGTTCCGGCCGATATCGAGCCGCTGATGACGCTGTGGCTGGCAAGCACCACCCAGGCCCATCCGTTTATCGCGGCCGATTATTGGCAGCAAACCGCCCAGTTGGTGCGTGAAAGCTATCTGCCGCGCGCCAAAACCTGGGTTTATCTGCACCACCAGCAGATCGCCGGTTTTATCAGCGTGCTGGATGAACGCTTTGTAGGCGCGCTGTTTGTCGATAAGCGCTTCCACGGCCAAGGCGTCGGAGCCGCGCTGATGGAACACGTGCAGCAACAGCACGGCTGGCTGAGCCTGGAGGTATACGAGCAGAATCTGCGGGCCTGCGCCTTTTACCGCAAGCTTGGGTTCAGTGAAGTACAACGCCAGTTCAATCAGGAGACCCAGGCCCATACGCTGATCATGAACTGGGCCGCCGCCGAACTGCGCTACCCCTGAAGAAGCGGCGGGCGGGCTTTGTCATCCCTGCCCGCTTCTGGTACTTTGGCAGCCAACCTTGTCAACGAGATCCAGCATGTTTACCCATATCGCCTTATCCAAGCTCAACGGTCTTGAATTGATGGTGTACAACTACGTCATCAAAAATAAGGACAAGGTTATGTATATGACCATTCGCGAGCTGGCGGACGGGGCCAAGGTCTCCACCACCACGGTATTACGCTTTTGCAAGAAAATGAATTTCAGCGGCTATTCGGAATTCCGCATTCGCTTTAAACTCTATCTGGAACAGGAAGACAAACTGCTTCTAACCTCCGGCGTCAGTGAAATTGTCAGCTTCTTCAAGAGTATTAACAATGAAGAGTTTGAACAGTTAATTACGGATGCGGCAGCACACATTGCCAACGCGGAACGGATCATCTTTGTCGGAGCAGGCACATCCGGCACGTTAGGTAAGTACGGCGCTCGTTTTTTCTCTAACGTCGGTAAATTCAGTAATTATATCGATGACCCTTATTATCCCATCAGCAGTGATATGTATAAAAACGCGGTAGCCATTATTTTATCTGTTTCCGGAGAAACGCCGGAAATTCTTAAACTGGCGAGCCAATTTAGCCTGCATAACTGTAAGATCGTCAGCATTACCAATAGCGAAACCTCTTCACTGGCGCGCATGGCGGACTTTAACCTCTCTTACCACATGCCGCAAATCCGCATTGCCAGCGAATACGATATCACTACCCAGGTACCGGTGATGTATATGTTGGAAGCGATAGGGAAAAAGCTGGCTAAAAGCCTCGGCCATTAATTTCATTAGCTAAATTACGTTAAATAACACCCTGTTTTTTACATGTGACAAGTCACTATTCTGCAATTTTGTTATATCGTGACATTCCCTTGCCGTTTGCTACTATCCATTTAGAAATCACCTTAGAGCTACAATAAAGCCCGATATTTCTGTACCCCACAGATGGAGTTACGTTGATGGCAATTAATTATGCTGACTCGGCAAAAGAGATCGTACGCCTGATTGGCGGCGATAATAATGTGATTAATGTCACACATTGCGCCACACGTTTGCGATTTATTTTAAAAGATACTAGCCAGGCCGATAAAGACACGCTGAAACGCGTCAAAGGCGTTATTACCGTTATCGAATCCAGTGGGCAATTGCAGGTGGTGATTGGCAACCACGTCGGCGATGCCTATCGGGAAGTGCTCAAACTGGTCAATATGGATGAGAACGTGGCGGTCAGCGCGCCGAACGTCGGCATCGTCAGCCGCCTGATGGACATAATCTCCAGCATCTTCGCCCCCTTCCTGTATCCGCTGGCAGCCTGCGGGGTGTTGCAGGGGCTCATTTCGCTGTTTGCTGCCTTGGGTTGGATGGATCCGGCCAGCGGCACCTATCGTATTCTGAACTTCGTTTCCTGGACCGGTTTCACCTTCCTGCCGGTGATGGTAGCCTTCACCGCCGCGAAAAAATTCAACGTCAATCCGTTCACTGCGGTGATCGCGGCCTGTGCACTGGTCTCTCCAGACTATATGAACATGCTCACCGCCAATAAAATCCTGTTGGTGAACTCTGCCGATCCGGCCATGCAGGCTTTGATGCAGGAAGCCGTCAATAACCCACAGATTGCCAGGGTGCTGGCCGAGGTGGCCGGTATCCCGATTAATGCCGATCCCCTCACCTTCCTGGGCATGCCGGTGCAGTATCTCAGCTACACCGCCTCGGTGATCCCGATCATCCTGATGGTCTGGATCATGTCTTATGTGCAGCGTTTCTTTGAACGCATCCTGCCGCTGGTGATCCGCAACCTGTTCACGCCGATGTTCTGTATCGCGATCATGGTGCCACTGACGCTGCTGGCCTTTGGCCCGATCGGCAACATGATTGGCGGTGCCATCGGTGGCGTCTATAACACGCTGTATCACCTCAGCCCTTCCATTGCCGGAGCGGTGGTAGGCGCACTGTGGATGCCGTTGGTCACGCTGGGCGTACACTGGGGGATCACGCCGGTCACCGTGGGGAACTATGCCACACTGGGTTATGACACCTTTACCGGCCTGCAAGCCTCGCCGGTGTTTGCCATGGCGGGTGCCGTGCTGGGCGTCTATTTGAAATCCAAAGACCCGGAGATGAAGCGCGTTTCGCTGTCTGCGGGCATGACCGCCCTGTTTGGCATCACGGAGCCCGCCATCTACGGCGTAGCGTTGCGTCTGAAACGCCCAATGATTTGCGGCTGTGTTGCCGGTGCGGTCGGCGGTTCCATTGCCGGAGCCTTCAACGCGGTATCATGGAGCTATTGCCTGCCGGGGATTGCCGTGCTGCCGGTGTTCTTTAAAGAAGGCCATATGCCGCAGTTCCTTGGCTTCCTGTTGTCCATCTGCGTGGCATTTGTGCTCGGTGCGGTACTAACCTATATCGTCGGCTTCAAAGAAGAACAGCCTGCGCCAACGGCACCGCTCAACAAGCCTGAAATGGCCTAAATTCATCTACCAAGAGAAGCAAAGTTATGAAAAAACAGTTACCGGATGATTTCCTGTGGGGCGGCGCAGTCGCGGCGCACCAGGTTGAAGGCGGCTGGGATCAGGGCGGTAAAGGCCCAAGCATCGTCGATGTGCTGTCCAGCGGTGCCCACGGCGTCGATCGCGTGATCACCGACGGCATTGAACCAGGCTACCTCTACGCCAACCACGACGCAGTGGACTTCTATCACCGTTATCAAGGCGATATCGCGCTGTTTGCCGAAATGGGCTTCAAGTGCTTCCGCACCTCAATTGCCTGGTCGCGCATCTTCCCGCTAGGGGATGAGCTGGAGCCGAACGAGGAAGGATTACAGTTCTACGACAACCTGTTTGACGAGTTGCTGAAATACGGCATTGAGCCGGTGATCACCCTTTCCCATTTCGAGATGCCATGGCATCTGGTGAAAGAGTATGGCGGCTGGAAAAACCGCAAGGTCGTCGATTTCTTTGTGCGCTTTAGCCAGGTGGTCATCTCCCGTTACCAGCACAAAGTGAAGTACTGGATGACCTTCAACGAGATCAACAACCAGCGCAACTGGAAGACCCCGCTGTTCGGCTACTGCTGTTCAGGGGTGATTTTCACCCAGGAACCGAACCCGGAAGAGTGCATGTACCAGGTGCTGCACCATCAGTTTGTCGCCAGCGCGCAGGTGGTCAAACTGGGGCATGCCATCAACCCGGCCCTGCAGATTGGCTGCATGATCGCCATGGTACCGCTGTATCCGTTCTCGTGTAATCCGGACGACGTGATGTATGCGCAAGAGGCGATGCGTGAACGCTTCCTGTTTGGCGATGTGCATATGCGCGGCTATTACCCGTCCTACATTCTGCACGAATGGGAGCGCAAGGGTTACCACATCCAGATGCAGCCGGAAGATGAGCAGATCCTGCGTGAAGGTTGTGCAGACTATATCGGCCTGAGCTACTACATGAGTAACGCGGTGCAGGCGGACTCCATCGGCACGGGCACGGCGCTGGCCGGTTTTGAAGGCAGCGTGCCGAATCCTTATGTGAAAGCGTCCGACTGGGGCTGGCAGATCGATCCGGTGGGGCTGCGCTATACGCTCAACATCCTCTATGAACGCTACCAGAAGCCGCTGTTTATCGTCGAGAACGGCTTCGGTGCGCTGGATAAGCCCGAGGCCGATGGCCAGATCCACGACGATTACCGCATCGCCTATCTGCGTTCGCACATCGAGCAGATGAAAAAAGCGGTGATCGAGGACGGCGTTGAGCTGATGGGCTTTACCCCCTGGGGCTGTATCGACTGCGTGTCCTTCACCACCGGGCAATACAGTAAGCGCTACGGTTTTATCTACGTAGATAAGCACGACGACGGCAGCGGCACCTTTGCCCGCTCGAAGAAACAGAGCTTCGACTGGTATCGCCGCGTGATCGCCAGCAATGGCGAAACGTTAGCCTAACGGCATCTTATCGGGGCGAAACTCTTCGCCCCTTTGTCCTAAAGATCAACCAATCTTGCATTAATTCAGTTTGTTCTGGTTCCCAAGCGGCGATTTGGCGGCTACCTTCCTGCCTGGCTTACAGGTTTATAATTTGTCACGATTTTTATCGGAACTGCTGGCCAAAAGGTACGTCATAGTTGCGCGGCCCGTTTGGGGCTCGCGGCTGAATGCCGACGATTTAGCGCCTCCAGTTTGGAGTAGCGCACGCAGATATCCCTGCTTTTAAAGGAACTAACAATGAAAAAACGCATTGCGATAATTGCTGGTGCGGTAGCCGTTGCCATGACGCTATCGGCTTGTACCACCAACCCTTACACCGGGGAGTCAGAAGCCGGCAAGTCCGGTATTGGCGCTGGCGTTGGCGCAGCCCTGGGTGCCGGTATCGGCATGATCTCTTCATCGAAAAAAGACCGTGGTAAAGGCGCGCTGATCGGCGCCGCAGCCGGTGCCGCATTGGGCGGTGGCGCCGGATACTACATGGACGTGCAGGAAGCCAAACTGCGCGACAAAATGAAAGGCACCGGCGTTAGCGTTACCCGTCAGGGCGATAATATCGTGCTGAACATGCCAAACAACGTGACCTTCGATACCGACAGCAGCACGCTGAAACCGGCGGGTGCCAACACCCTGACCGGCGTGGCGATGGTGCTGAAAGAGTATGAAAAAACCGCCGTCAACGTGGTGGGTTACACCGATAGCACCGGGGCCCGCGCGCATAATATGACGCTGTCCCAGCAACGTGCAGACGGTGTGGCCAGCGCGCTAATCACCCAAGGGGTCGCCGCCAACCGCATCCGCTCAATCGGTGCCGGCCCGGATAACCCAATTGCCTCCAACAGCACCACCGCAGGCAAGGCGCAAAACCGCCGCGTTGAGATCACCCTCAGCCCGCTGCAGTAATCCCGTGCGGGGCTTTGGCCCCGCCAGTTCGCATTTCCTGCCCTCACCTCTCCCTCCGGTTCCTCTGCCTGTGTTACTCTCGCCCGGCATCCCAACACCTTCTGTAGAGTGAAATATGTCCCTGAAAGCGATTGCCAAAGCATTGGATCTCTCCGTTACCACCGTGAGTCGCGCCCTGAATGGCTACGGCGACGTGGCCCAAGATACGCGCCAACGGGTAGAGGCTGAGGCAGAGCGTTTGGGTTATCGCCCCAATACCCTGGCACGCCGTTTGAAAATGGGCAAAATCGACGCCGTTGGGCTGGTTTTCCCCTTCAATAACTACACGTTAAGTAACTCTACCTTGATGGAAATGATCGGTTGTATCAGCAATGAGTTGGTACGCCACGAGATCGACCTGCTGCTGGTGGCAGATGATGCGCCCCATCATGCCTTTACTCGCCTGATTGCCAGCAAACGTGTTGATGCGTTGATTGTCGCCCATACGCTAGATAACGATCCGCGTCTACAGGAGTTACAGCGGCTTAACTTCCCCTTTCTGGCGCTCGGCCGCAGCCAGCTGGTGAAAGATTACGCCTGGTTTGACTTTGATAACCGCGCTGGCAGCCAGATGGCCGTGGACTATCTGGTGGCGCTCGGCCACCGGAAAATTGCCTATCTGGGCGAAAATAACCAGCAATCGTTTATCAGCCAGCGCCGCCAAGGTTATCTGGATGGATTGGCCAGCCACCAACTGCCACAACGTGATGATTATCTGTGCAGTATCACGCCAAGCCGTCGTGCGGGTTATCTGACTACCCAAGCGTTATTGGCGTTGGCCGATCCGCCGACGGCAATCATTACCGACTGCAATGGTCACGGCGAGGGAGCAGCAATGGCGCTACGTGATGCCGATAAACTCGGCCCCGGTGGGGTTTCTCTGGTGGTATATGACGGATTACCAGCGGAAAGCCTGCTCGATCTTCCTGTAGCCTCCATCGTCCAAGCCACCCGCGCGGAAGTCGGCCAACAAATCGCACAAATGACTCTTGGCCTGATCCGTGGTGAACCGCTGCAAAAATTACAGGTACTGTGGCAACCGGTGTTAAAACCCAATCCTGACGAACTCCCCCTGACCTCCTGATCGTTTAAAACAACGACGTTTTTTGCCCGACCAGATCACAGATCCGAAACGTTTAGGTTTTAATCCGAAACGTTTCGGATCAATGATGACGCCACTGAGTTGAGCCAAAGATCGTAAAGGAGTCAAAACATGGAACCCACCATTGTGCGGTTAACCAGCCCCACGACCGACGTCATCGTTCGTTGCCAGCCGTTTGCCGAAATTCTCTATTGGGGCCCCCACTTAAGCGGGTTTATGCCGGAAGATATCCTGACGCTGAGCCGGGCGGTGCCCAACGGCAGGCTGGATGTCGATACGCCGCTGACGCTGGCGGTAGAATCTGGACGCGGTCTGTTTGGCTCGCCGGGAGTGGAAGGCCATCGCGACGGCTACGATTGGTCCCCCGTGTTCACCACCAGCGAAATCACGCATCAGGACAACCAGTTACTGATCCTGGCAGAAGACCCACAGGCTGGGCTGCAACTACGCAGCGAACTGCAATTGGACAGCGCCAGCGGCGTGCTAAAAATGCGCCATACGTTGATCAATCACCATGCTGCTCGTTACTGGGTTAACCGCTTGGCGTTGACACTGCCATTGCCAGAGCGTGCTGGTGAAGTGATGGCGTTTCATGGCCGCTGGATCCGCGAGTTCCAACCGCACCGCGTCACCCTGGAGCATGGTGGGTACCTGCAGGAAAACCGCCGAGGGCGCAGCTCTCATGAATACTTCCCTGGCATGATGGTAGGTAGCCGTGGCTTCAGCGAGCAACAGGGGGAGGTCTGGGGTATCCATCTCGGCTGGAGCGGCAACCATCGTCTGCGTGCTGATGTAAAAACCGATGGCCGCCGCCTGTTGCAGGCAGAGGCCCTGTATCTGCCAGGCGAGCAGGAGCTGGAAGGCGGGGCCAGTCTAAGTACGCCTTGGCTGTATGCTGCCAGCTCTCGCACGGGTCTGAATGCGCTCAGCCAGCAGTTTCACCGTTATGTCCGCCAGAATATCCTGCACTTCCCTGAACACAAGCCACGTCCCGTGCATCTCAATACCTGGGAGGGCATCTATTTCGACCACCAGCCCGAATACATCATGCAGATGGCCACCAAGTCGGCCGGACTTGGCGTAGAACGCTTTATCATTGATGACGGTTGGTTCCGTGGCCGCGACCACGATCGCGCGGCACTTGGCGACTGGTATCTGGACGAGAAAAAATACCCGAACGGGCTGGCTCCGGTGATCGAGCATGTTAAACAACTAGGCATGGAATTCGGTATCTGGGTGGAGCCAGAGATGATCAATCCAGATTCCGATCTGTTCCGGGCTCACCCCGACTGGGTGTTAGGTTTACCGGGCTATCAGCAACCTACCGGGCGTTTTCAGTACGTGCTCGATTTGTGCAACCCACAGGTCTTCGAATACCTGCTGGAGCGCATGAACTGGCTACTGAGCAATCATGATATCGACTACATCAAGTGGGACATGAACCGCGAGATCGTGCAACCCGCACACCTTGGCCGCGCCTCGCTGACAGCCCAGACCGAGCAATTCTATCGCCTGTTGGATAGCTTGAGGGAACGCTTCCCGCAGGTGGAATTTGAATCCTGCGCCTCCGGTGGGGGCCGTATCGATTATGAGGTCCTGCAACGCTGCCACCGCTTCTGGGCCTCCGACAACAACGACGCGCTGGAACGTCAAACCATTCAGCGTGGCATGAGCTATTTCTTCCCACCGGAAGTGATGGGCTCACACATCGGCAACCGACGGTGTCACGCCACCGAACGTCAGCACAGCATCGGTTTTCGCGGCCTGACGGCGTTGTTCGGTCACATGGGTATAGAACTTGACCCGGTTAAAGAAGGCGACACAGAACAGCTTGGTTTCGTCCGCTATGTGGCGTTGCACAAATCTCTCCGGCCATTGCTACATAGCGGCGATGTTATCCGTATCGATCATCACGACCCAAGCACCCAGATTAATGGCGTGGTTGCCCCAGGACAGGAGCGAGCTGTCATTCTGGTCAGCCAGTTGACGATGCCGAATCACCAACTGCCGGGTAATTTGCGCATTCCAGGGTTGAGGCCGGATGCTCGTTACCGCATCACCCTGCTGGATACCCCGCCGCTGATTCACCAACAGCAGGGCGGCCATACCATGCGCCAGTTACCCGCCTGGATGAAACAGCCCTGCGACGTTAGCGGGGAATGGCTGGCACAGGTTGGCCTGGCGTTACCGGTACTGGATCCGGAAAGCGCCATGCTGATCGGCCTGGAACAGCTCTGAGCTATCCCATAGATTTGCAGGTGCAGCGCTCACCCCGGCGAGCCGCTGCACACCCAAAGCTCGTCGTGGAAGGACAATCACCATGAACGCCACCGTCTGTACCTATAAAAATAACCGTAACTTCTGGATATTTGGCGCTTTCTTTTTCCTCTACTTTTTCATTATGGCCACCTGCTTTCCGTTTCTGCCGATCTGGCTGTCTGAGGTTATCGGGCTGAATAAAACCGAAACTGGCCTGGTATTTTCCTGCCTGTCTCTGTTTGCCATTCTATTCCAACCCATTTTCGGCATTATTTCCGATAAGCTCGGGCTGAAAAAACATCTGCTTTGGGTGATTACCCTGTTGCTGTTTTTCTTTGCCCCTTTCTTCCTCTACGTCTTTGCACCGTTGTTGAAAATGAACGTCTTGCTCGGAGCCATGGTGGGCGGGGCCTATATCGGATTTGCTTTTTCAGGAGGCGCAGGAGCCGTTGAGGCTTATATCGAACGAGTCAGCCGCAAAAGTGCCTTCGAATACGGCAAGGCGCGGATGTTTGGCTGTTTCGGCTGGGGGATCTGTGCGTCTACCGCCGGGGTGTTATTCAATATCAATCCGGATATCGTCTTCTGGATGGGATCTGGGGCCGCAGTATTACTGATGCTACTGCTGATACTGGCCAACCCACGCGAAAATCCTAACGCCATTGTCATGGGCAAGCTGGGTGCCAATCAGAGCCAGTTCAATCTGAGGATGGTGGCAGAGCTGTTCAGGATGCCGAAGATGTGGATGTTCATCCTGTATGTGGTCGGCGTCGCCTGCGTCTATGACGTGTTCGATCAACAGTTTGCCAACTTCTTCAAAACCTTCTTCAGCTCGCCCCAGCGCGGTACCGAAGTCTTCGGTTATGCGACCACCGCCGGAGAATTGGCCAATGCGCTGATCATGTTCTGCTCGCCGTGGATTATTAACCGCATCGGGGCGAAAAATACGCTGCTGCTGGCCGGTACCATCATGTCCATACGCATCATTGGCTCCGCCTTTGCCACAACGGCACTGGAAGTCATCATGCTGAAAATGCTGCACGCGCTGGAAGTGCCTTTCCTGCTGGTCGGTTCCTTCAAGTACATCACCGCCAACTTTGATACCCGCCTTTCCGCCACGATCTATCTGATTGGTTTCCAGTTTGCCAAACAGGGGGCCGCCATCTTCCTCTCTGCCTTTGCAGGTAGCCTGTATGACCGTATGGGGTTCGCCGACACTTACCTGATCCTCGGCTGCCTGGCCTTGGGTGTCACGCTGATTTCTGTCTTCACCCTCAGCAGCCCCGACAAGAAAATCCAGCCGCAGGCCAAAGCGCAGGAGGCCACCTCCTGACATGGGTCATTCCCGGCGTGATGCCGGGTGTGTTAGTCTCCTTGGCATTGAACCGCAGGGGAGATTGGCTGTGAGCAGTGATAAAGCAACGCGTGCCTCAGGGCGCGCCACCATCAGTGATGTGGCAAAACACGCCCAAACCGGCAAAACCAGCGTGTCGCGCTATCTCAATGGTGAACAGCACCTGCTCTCCGACGCCCTCAAGCAACGTATCGACATCGCGATCCAGCAGCTCGACTATCGCCCAAGCCAGATGGCACGAAGCCTGAAGGGTGGACAAACGCGGCTGATCGGCCTGATCATCGCCGATATCACCAATCCCTATTCCGTCGACGTGATGCGCGGTATCGAAGCGGCCTGCCGCCAGCATGGCTTTACCCTGCTGGTCTGTAACACCAATAACGAGATCAATCAGGAACAACACTATCTACAGTTGCTGAGCAGCTACCGGGTGGAAGGGATTGTGGTGAACGCCGTAGGGATGCGTGAAGACGCGCTCTCCATGCTGCAACAGTCGATGCTGCCAATGGTGCTTATTGACCGTAAAATTCCCGATTTCGCCTGCGATGTGGTGGGCCTGAATAACCACGAGGCCACCGCCACCGCGACGGAGCATCTGTTACAACAGGGGTTTGAGGCGATCCTGTTTCTCAGTGAGCCAATTGGCACCGTCAATACCCGGCTTGAGCGTCTGCATGCTTTTCGCCAGACCATGGCCAAACATCCCGATTTATCCGCCGAGCAGGCCGAAACTCGGCTCAACGACGCCGAAAAGCTGGCAACGGTATTACAGACCTTTAATACCCGCCATCGCGGCATGCGCAAAGCGGTGATCTCTGCCAACGGTGCCCTAACGCTGCAAGTTGCGCGCGCTATGCGCCACCTGGGCATGCAGTGGGGCAACGATATTGGCCTGCTGGGATTTGACGAACTGGATTGGGCCGAACTGGCCGGGGTGGGGATCACCACCCTGAAACAGCCCACCTACCAGATAGGGCATGCCGCGTTGGAGCTGCTGGTGCAGCGTATCCAGGGCCTCAATGCTCCCGTTAGCGAGCAGCTATTCTCCGGTGAGCTGATCGTTCGTGGCTCCACCCTGCGTTGACCCCTCACCCTAACCCTCTCCCACAGGGAGAGGGGACCGATCGAGTTCGTTGATTGCTTTGCGTAACACCTTGTCTTTGTTGTTTTTCCTACCTACTTTCCGAAACTGCACGAACTCACCACTTACTCTGGCAGCGCCACACAGGGGACCGATCGAGTTAGCCTGAAAGTACGGTGCCTCATCATGTGCATTTGTTGACTCTCCCTGGATAAATGGAAGCTCAAGCTTTGCTGACATTATCTTCGTTCATCCATCAGAGCAGGGGCTATCAGCTCCCTCTCCCTGTGGGAGAGGGTTGGGGTGAGGGGCCGTTTTTTAACCAACTCCGTGATTGCGATCATAGTTCTGCATGCTGCTGCTTTCCAATGGAACCGGTTCCATTTACCGTGACAACAACAGTCGCGGTGGTGATAGGTCACCTCAGGAGCCAAAAGATGAAGCAACAGATTATTGTAGTAACCAGCGCCTACGGCAACGACAAGGTACAGCAGCTAGGTGGTCAGGCGGCACTATTACCCCTGATCGCCCAAGCAGGCGCCGACGGCGTGGAAATCCGCCGTGAACTGCTTTCCCCACAGGAACTGGACGCTTTACCCACCCTGGCAAAAGCCCTACAGCAACACCAACTGGCCGCCGTCTATTCCGCTCCTGAGTCACTGTTTACACCACAGCATACCCTGAACCCGAATCTACCCGCCTTTTTGGCTGAAGCGAAGATCCTGCAAGCCAGTCGTCTCAAGCTGGCCTTGGGCCACTACCAGCCTGGCTTTGACTTTACCGAGTTAAAAATCGCGCTGGGGCAATCCGCAACCCAACTGGTGGTCGAGAACGATCAAACGCCAGACTGCGGCATCCTGTCATTGATGAACGCCTTTTTCCATGCGGTGGAAGCGAGCCAGTTGCCGGTCGGCATGACGTTCGACATGGCCAACTGGCATTGGGTGGGGCAAGACGCCCTGGCCGCCGCCAATCTGCTGGCCGCACACGTCGGCTATATTCATGTTAAAGCCGCAACCCTTGGCCCACGCGGCTGGCGCGCCATCGCCCTGGATGACACCGACGGTAGCTGGCGTGAAGTGCTGGCCCGCTTGCCGCAGGACGTGCCACGCGGCATTGAGTTCCCACTACAGGGCAGCGATCTGGAGGCGGTAACCCGCCATTACGTGGATATGTTACGCGGGGAGCAGGCATGATGAGCACGCAAAATTCTTTAGATGTCGTCACGCTGGGTGAAGCCATGGCGATGTTTGTCGCAGCGCAAGCTGGCGATCTGGCCGAGGTTGAAAGCTTTACCAAACGCATCGCCGGTGCCGAACTGAACGTGGCGATCGGGCTGGCCCGCCTAGGTCTGAACGTCGGCTGGGTCAGCCGGATAGGTAACGACTCGTTTGGCCGCTTTACCCTGCAACAGTTGGCGAAAGAAGGAGTTAATGCCCAGCGGGTCACCGTTGATGGCCGCTATCCAACCGGTTTTCAGCTGAAATCTAAAAATACCGATGGAACCGATCCCAGTGTGGAGTATTTCCGCAAAGGCTCCGCCGCCAGCCATCTTTCCACCGCCGATTTTGACCGCGACTATTTCGCCGGGGCCCGCCACCTGCACCTGAGCGGGGTGGCAGCCGCCCTGTCTGCCGAGTCGTTGGAGCTGTGCCATTTCGCCGCTGCCGAGATGCGCGCCCTGGGCAAAACCATCTCCTTCGACCCCAACCTGCGCCCGGTGCTGTGGTCTAGCCGGGAGCTGATGATCGAACAGCTCAACAAGCTGGCCTGCGCGGCCGACTGGGTGCTGCCGGGGTTAAAAGAGGGCCAGATCCTGACCGGGCAATCCACCGCAGAAGGTATCGCCGATTTCTATCTGGAGCGCGGCGTACAGGCCGTGATCATCAAAACCGGACCAGAGGGTGCCTGGTTTAAAACCGCCGCCGGCGACCAGGCTGCGGTACCCGCGGTCAAAGTCACCAACGTGGTAGATACCGTCGGTGCCGGAGACGGTTTCGCGGTAGGGACGCTGAGCGCCCTGCTGGAAGGCAAAACGCTGCTCCAGGCGGTACAACGCGGCAACAAGATCGGTTCGCTGGCCATCCAGGCTATTGGCGACAGCGAAGGGCTGCCAACCCGCGCCGCACTGGCGGAATAATCATTTGCTCCAATGAGCGTCCACCTCTGTCCCTACAACCGAGGCACGCCGGGAGAGCACAAGCCCCAGCGGATAGCTGCAAGCCACCGCTGGTGAGAAGACTCCACTGAAGGGTTCTGCACATGACTAAAGCAACTATTGCGGCCAAACGCTGGTGGTACATCATGCCCATCGTGTTTATCACCTACAGCCTGGCCTATCTGGATCGTGCCAACTTTAGCTTTGCCTCTGCCGCCGGGATTAATGACGATCTTGGCATCACCAAAGGGATGTCATCCCTGCTGGGTGCCCTGTTTTTCCTCGGCTATTTCTTCTTCCAAATCCCCGGCGCCATCTACGCCGAACGCCGCAGCGTCAAGAAGCTGATTTTCTGGTGTTTGATCCTGTGGGGTGGCTGCGCCTCGCTGACCGGTATGGTCAGCAATATCCCGATGCTGGCAGCGATCCGCTTTATCCTTGGTGTGGTAGAGGCGGCGGTGATGCCCGCGATGCTGATTTACATCAGCAACTGGTTTACCAAGTCTGAACGCTCCCGCGCCAACACCTTCCTGATCCTCGGCAACCCGGTCACGGTGCTGTGGATGTCGGTAGTTTCCGGCTACCTGATCCACGCCTTTGGCTGGCGTGAAATGTTTATCATCGAAGGGGTTCCTGCGGTCATCTGGGCATTCTGCTGGTGGGTGCTGGTCAAAGACAAACCCTCACAGGTCGGCTGGCTGAGCGATCAGGAAAAGCTGGCGTTGCAACAACAACTGGCCGAGGAGCAGAAAGGCATCAAGGCGGTACGCAACTACGGCGAAGCCTTCCGCTCGCGCAACGTGATCCTGCTGTGCATGCAATATTTTGCCTGGAGCATCGGCGTGTATGGCTTTGTACTGTGGCTGCCTTCGATCCTGCGCAGCGGTATGCAGATGGGGATGGTTGAAGCGGGCTGGCTGTCATCGGTACCTTATCTGGCCGCCACCATTGCAATGATCGTGGTTTCCTGGGCGTCGGACAAGATGCAAAACCGTAAGCTGTTTGTCTGGCCGCTGTTGCTGATCGGCGCGCTAGCCTTCTTCGCCTCCTACGCCATTGGCCCGAACCACTTCTGGATCTCCTATGGCCTGCTGGTGGTCGCCGGAGCGGCCATGTATGCGCCTTACGGCCCGTTTTTCGCCATCATTCCAGAGATGCTGCCAAGAAACGTCGCCGGGGGTGCCATGGCGCTGATTAACAGCATGGGTGCACTGGGCTCCTTCTTCGGTTCCTGGTTTGTCGGCTACCTCAACGGGGCGACCGGCAGCCCGGCAGCCTCTTATATGTTTATGGCTATCGCGCTGCTGGCCTCGGTGGGGCTGACGCTGATCGTCAAGCCTGCTCGTAACGAAGCTCAGCCACAGGTGGCCTAATCTTGCGAGTGAGGGGCTCAGCCCTTCACTCTCCTGCAATATGTTATGTTGAACATCTCGTTCGCCAGATGGAGTTATTTGATGAAGCCTGCAATCGTGTTGTACAAAAGTATTCCTGCCGACCTTCGTGCCAAGCTGGACCAGCACTTTACCGTTCATGCCTTTGACGGTCTGCAACTGGACAACGCCGCCTTCGATCAGGCGCTACAACAGGCCGAAGGCATCCTCGGTTCCGGCGGCAAGATTGACGAAGCCTTTTTACAACGCGCCCCCAAACTGCGTGCGGCGTCCACCGTCTCCGTCGGTTACGACAACTTTGACGTTGAAGCACTCAACGCCCACCGGGTGCTGTTGATGCATACCCCAACCGTCCTGACCGAAACCGTGGCCGATACCATCATGAGCCTGGTGTTGGCCACCGCACGCCGGGTGGTCGAGGTGGCCGAGCGGGTCAAGGCAGGGGAATGGCAGGGCAGCATCGGGCCTGACTGGTACGGCGTTGACGTGCATCATAAAACCATCGGCATCCTCGGCATGGGCCGCATCGGCCTGGCGCTGGCGCAACGTGCGCACTTCGGCTTTGGCATGCCGGTGTTGTACAACGCGCGCCGTACACATGAAGAAGCAGAGCAACGCTTCAATGCACGCCGCTGCGATCTTGATACGCTGCTGGCAGAGTCGGACTTCCTGTGCATTACGCTGCCGCTCACTGAGCAAACCTTCCATCTGATTGGCCGCGAACAGCTGGCGAAGATGAAGCAGAGCGGGATTTTGATCAACGCGGGGCGTGGCCCGGTGGTAGATGAGCAAGCGCTGATTGAAGCCTTACAAGACGGCACCATTCACGCCGCTGGGTTGGATGTGTTCGAGCAAGAGCCGGTCGCGGTCGATTCACCGCTGCTGAAAATGGCCAACGTGGTCGCTTTGCCGCATATCGGTTCCGCCACCCATGAGACTCGCTACGGCATGGCCGAGTGCGCCGTGGATAACCTGATTGCCGCCTTGACCGGTACGGTCACAGAAAACTGCGTTAACCCGCAGTTGCTGAACAAGTAATCCTGATTAGATGCCAGCTTTTACCAACTGGCATCTAATCAAGCTGATCCATATTCTCCATGTCATCACTAACTATCGCCCCCATCCTGCTAAAACGAGCAGTCATCTCAACTTCAGATATGAAATCACCCTTTTCTGCCTCATTAATAGCCTTTTGAATTTCTATAAGTTGTTCGTCGAAACGTTGGACTGATGCAATACGCATAGGCTTACCTCATTGGTTAATGTACACCTCGCAGTGCAGATTAAAAAACCAACAGCGCATAGTCAAACCTCTCCCCCTTCCCCCTCCGCCCCCAAATTCTTACCCTGGGATGAGGCGATTTTTTCTCCATACAGCACACTAGGCTACCCTACGATAAAAACGCTTCCTGCCACGAGTAAGGAGAGCCATGAAACGCCTGACCCTTCCCCTGCTGATGCTGCTTTCACCCGCAGCGCTGGCCAACTGGACGCTGCAAAGCTTCCCGGCCTTCAGCGAATCCACCAGCGGTTTATTTACCAGCCAGGCACCCCTGGCCAAAGGCCAACTGCCGCTGCGGCTTTATCAGAACCAACAGTGCTGGCAGCCCAGCGACACGGTTAAGCTGAACCAGACGTTGTCGCTGCAACCCTGTAGCGATAGCGAGCCGGTCAGTTGGCGGCTATTTCGCGATGGCGATTATCAGGTGCGGATCGACACCCGCAGTGGCACACCCACCTTGCAGCTCAGCCTGAAGGCCGAACCAGAAAAAACCGTAGCCGCCGTGGCCCGCACCTGCCAACGCTGGGATGGCCAGCCGATCACGATCGCGGTGAAGGACACCTTTACCGAAGGCGAAACGGTGCGCGATTTTTACTCCGGCCAGACCGCCACGGTGGTTCAGGGCCAGGTCACCCTGCAACCGGCGGCCAACAGCGGGGGTCTGCTATTGCTGGAGTCAGCCAATACGCCGCCACAGGCGGCTTTCAACTGGCACAACGCCACGGTCTATTTTGTGCTGACCGATCGCTTTGAAAACGGCAACCCAGCCAACGATCACAGCTATGGCCGCCACGGCGATGGCATGCAGGAGATCGGCACCTTCCACGGCGGCGACCTCGCCGGGTTGACGAAAAAACTGGATTATCTGCAACAGCTGGGGGTCAATGCCTTGTGGATCAGTTCCCCGTTGGAGCAGATCCACGGCTGGGTCGGCGGCGGTACCAAAGGGGATTTCCCGCATTATGCCTATCACGGTTACTACCATCAGGACTGGACCAAGCTTGATGCCAATATGGGCAATGAGCAGGATCTGCGTGATCTGGTGGAGCAAGCACACCAACGTGGGATCCGCATCCTGTTTGACGTGGTAGTCAATCACGTCGGCTATGCCACGCTGGCCGATATGCAGCAGTTTCAGTTCGGCTCGCTGTACCTGAAGGGAGACGAAGCCGCAAAAACCCTCGGCAAAAACTGGGGCGATTGGCAACCAGGGCCTGGCCAGAGCTGGCACAGCTTTAACGACTACATCAACTTCAGCGATAAGGCAGGCTGGAGCCAATGGTGGGGGAAAAACTGGATCCGCACCGATATCGGCGATTACGACTCACCGGGCTTTGACGATCTGACCATGTCACTGGCTTTCCTTCCGGACATCAAAACTGAAGCGCCAGGAGCCAGCGGCCTACCGCTGTTCTTCCGCCATAAACCTGATACCGCCGCGCGCGAAATCCCAGGAGCCACCACCCGCGATTATCTAACGGTCTGGCTCAGCCAATGGGTGCGCGACTACGGCATTGACGGTTTCCGCGTTGATACCGCCAAGCACGTCGATAAACCCACGCTGGACCTGCTAAAGCAGCGTGCCACCAAGGCGCTGGCAGAGTGGAAAGCGGCTAATCCCAAGCAGGCGCTGGATAACGCGCCGTTCTGGATGACCGGTGAAGCCTGGGGTCACGGGGTGATGAAAAGCGACTATTACCAGCACGGCTTCGATGCAATGATCAACTTCGATTTTCAGGATCAGGCCTCGCAGGCACTGGGCTGCTTCTCCAATATCGATGCCACCTATCAGCAGATGGCGGATAAGCTGCAAGGCTTCAACGTGCTGAGCTATATTTCCTCGCACGACACTCGCCTGTTCTTCGCCAGCGATGCCAAAGGTTCGTTGCCTTTGCAGCAGCGAGCAGCAGACCTGCTGTTATTAGCCCCGGGCGCTGTACAGATTTATTACGGTGATGAGAGCGGCCGGCCGTTTGGCCCTACCGGCTCCGATCCTTTACAGGGCACGCGCTCGGATATGAACTGGGGTGAACTGCAAGGAGCCAAAGCGCCGTTGTTGGCACATTGGCAGCGGCTAGGCCAGTTCCGCGAGCGCCACTCGGCAATCGGTGCCGGTACGCAGCAATCCCAGCAAACGCCTCATTACTATGCCTTTAGTCGCCAGCATGGGGGCGATAAGGTGATGGTGGTGTGGGCAGGCGATCGGTCACAATAATTCAGCGCGTTATGCTGTAAAAAGCCCGCCGAGCAACATCTATGCCCGGCGGGCAAGATATCAGCCGCATTGCACCCGCTTTTATCTGGCGGTATGGTGGGCGTCTACCCGCTTACAACTATATTGCAGCAGCTATGAATTTTTCACTTTTCGGCGACAAATTTACCCGTTACGCGGGCATCACCCGCTTGATGGACGATCTGAATGAAGGCCTGCGCACGCCAGGTGCCATCATGCTTGGCGGCGGTAACCCGGCGCAAATCCCAGAGATGGCCAGCTACTTCAAACAGCTGTGCCAGGAGATGCTCGATCAGGGCAAGCTGACCGAGGCACTGTGCAACTACGACGGCCCGCAAGGCAAAGATGCCCTGCTGAAAGCGCTGGCCACCATGCTGCAAGAAGAGCTTGGCTGGCAGATCGAACCACAGAATATTGCACTGACAAATGGCAGCCAGAGCGCGTTTTTCTACTTGTTTAACCTGTTCGCTGGCCGCTACGCCGACGGCACCCGCCGCCGCGTGCTGTTCCCGCTGGCGCCAGAATATATTGGCTATGCCGATTCCGGACTGGATGAAGGGCTGTTTGTCTCTGCCAAACCCAATATCGAGCTGCTGCCAGATGGCCAGTTCAAGTATCACGTCGATTTTGAGCATCTGAACATCGGTGACGACATCGGCATGATCTGCGTATCGCGCCCTACCAACCCGACCGGCAACGTGATCACCGACGAAGAGCTGATGAAGCTCGATCTGTTGGCGCAGCAGCGTGATATCCCACTGGTGATCGATAACGCTTACGGCGTGCCGTTCCCCGGCATTATCTTCAGCGAAGCCACGCCGTTGTGGAACCCGAACATCATCCTGTGCATGAGCCTGTCCAAGCTGGGCCTGCCTGGCTCACGCTGTGGCATCGTGATTGCCGACGAGAAGGTCATCAGCGCGCTGACCAATATGAACGGCATCATCAGCCTGTCCCCAGGCAGCATTGGCCCGGCGCTGGCCACGGAGATGATTGAGCGTGGCGATCTGCTGCGTTTATCCAACGAGGTGATCCGCCCGTTCTACAAGCAGCGGGTCGAGCAGACCATCGGCATTATTCGCCGTTACCTGTCGCCAGAGCGCTGCCTGATCCATAAGCCGGAAGGGGCTATCTTCCTCTGGCTGTGGTTCAAGGATCTGCCCATCACCACCGAGCTGCTTTATCAACGGCTGAAAAAGCGTGGCGTATTGATGGTACCTGGCCACTACTTCTTCCCGGGGCTGGAGCATGAATGGCCGCATACGCACCAATGTATGCGCATGAACTATGTGCCTAATCCGGAAGATATTGAGCGTGGCGTGATGATCCTGGCCGAAGAAGTTGAGCGCGCGCACCAGGAAGCATAGCTAAGGGTTGGGATCACACATGATCGACCGTAGGGGCGCTGCATGCTGCGCCCGTTGGAATTTACAGGAATCGAACACTCCCACCTAACTCATTGATTAAAAAGATGGGCGCAGCATGCTGCGCCCCTACGTTGTGAGCCCTGTGAGGTTTCTACATCGCCCAGAACAGCACCGCCAGCAGCTGCGGTGACATGATGCGCAGGAACATTGCTAACGGATAGACCGTGGCATATGAGAGCGCTGCAGCGCCGCTGGTAGGGTGCAGGCCGTTGGCAAAGGCCAGCGCCGGTGGATCGGTCATTGAACCAGCCAGCATGCCGGAGAGCGTCAGGTAGTTCATCTTACCCACCACCCTCGCCAGAATACCCACGCTGATCAGCGGGATCGAGGTGATTAACGCACCGTAACCGACCCACGCCAGCCCATCGCCATGCAGCAGGGTATCAATAAAGTTCCCACCAGACTTCAGGCCAACCACGGCCAGGAACAGTACGATCCCCAGTTCACGCAGCGCCAGGTTGGCACTAGGCGGCATAAACCAGTACAGCTTACCGATGCTGCCGATACGCCCCAGGATCAGGGCCACCACCAGCGGACCACCGGCCAGCCCCAACCGCAACGCCGCCGGGAAACCGGGGATAAACAGCGGGATAGATCCTAGCAACACTCCAAGACCAATACCGATAAATACCGGCAGCATCTGCACCTGTTGCAGCTTTTGCTGGGCGTTACCGACAATCGCCGCCACCGCCTCGATAGATTCTGGCCGCCCCACCAGGTTGAGGATATCCCCGAACTGCAGCGTAACATTGCTGCCTGCCACCAGCTCGACCCCAGCACGGTTGAGACGCGAAACTACCACTTCATATTTTTGCTTCAGTTCCAGATCGCGGATTTTTTTCCCCAACACCTTTTCGTTGGTCACGACCGCACGAACCACTTGCAGTGAAGTCCCTCGGGTGGAGAGCGAAACGTCGACTTCCTCGCCAATCACCAACCGGGCGTTTTCCAGCTTTTCGCGCTTGCCGACCAGGTGCAGAAAATCTCCCAGTTCCAGCGTTTCGTGCGGGGCGGGCACCATCAGTAAATCGCCGCGCTTGAGGCGCGAGCAGATGATGTCGTCATTGTTGAGCAGCGGCACATTCTTGATGGCCATGCCTTGCAGATTGGGGTTACGTACCGCCACGTTCATGGTCTGCAGCAGTTCGCGGTTACTCCCCAGGCTATCCTCAAACTCCTGCGCTTCCTTATCGATATTGATGCGGAAGAACAGCCGGATCAGCCACATCACCAGCAGAATGCCGCAGATACCGAACGGATAGGCCATCGCATAGCCCATCCCCATACGGTTAACCAGCTCCGGATCGGAACCCAGATCGGTGAGTATCTGCTGCCCGGCACCGAGCGCCGGGGTGTTGGTCACCGCGCCGGAGAACACGCCGAGAATGATCGGCAGCGGCACGGCAAACAGCTTATGGACAATCGCCGCTACCACGCCGCCCACCAGCACCAGCAGAATGGCGAAACCATTGAGCTTGAGGCCGGAAACGCGCAGGGACGAGAAGAAACCAGGGCCAACCTGAATACCGATGGTGTACACAAACAGGATCAGACCGAACTCCTGAATAAAGTGCAGCATGTCGCCGTTGAGAGTGATCTGGTAAGTCTGTGCAAAGTGCCCGACGATGATGCCACCGAACAAGACGCCGCCTATCCCTAAACCCACGCCATACACTTTCCAGTTGCCAATCCATAACCCGAGAATAGCCACCAACGCCAACATGCTGACGGTCAGGGCGATATCACTCATACGTCACATCCTTACCCAAAGTTTAACAATCTCTATGCGATTAAATGCCTGCAATTAATAGGGATTCTGACATAAGGTGCGGGGGGGTAATGTGGGGTATGCCACAGAATGCAACGGGGGAGGCCCGAATGGACCTCCCCCGCAAGTTTTTGTTTTTTTTCAGCCGCTTATTTGGCTTCCAGCTCCGGAGTGCTACCGATGCTGATGCGTTGTGGCTGCAAGGCTTCCGGCACGTGGCGTACCAGATCGATGTGCAGCAGGCCGTTTTCAAATTTGGCTTCGGACACCTGCAGGTGCTCTGCCAGGGTAAAGGTCAGGCTGAACTCTTTGCACACCAGCCCCTGATGCAGATACTCCACCTGTTTTTCCGGCGGTGTGGGGTTGCCACGCACGGTCAGGCGTGGGCCTTCCACTTCAATATCCAGTTCGCTCTGTTTGAACCCGGCTAACGCCAGGGAAATGCGATAGTGGTTATCGTCGCTTTTCTCAATGTTATATGGGGGGAACCCTTGTGGCTCCTGGCCTCCCATTGAGCTGGCCAGCTTGTCAAAACCGATCCATTGACGCAGAAGTGGGGATAAATCGTAGTTACGCATAATACTCTCCTTCCAAGAAGCGAGGTTTTTACCCGTCGCCTTTCAAGCCACAGCGTTGTTATCTGCACTTGCTCACCCCAGTCACTTACGAAAAGTAAGCTCCTGGGGATGAGCAAGCTGGTCGCCTAGCTGCGGCTTGAAATTCATAGGGTAAATCAAACATTGCCCCCTAACGGCAGGCACGGTGATAAAACAAAATTACTTAATTTCGATCCGACGCGGCTTTAACGTTTCCGGCACGATACGTTCCAGATCGATATACAGCAGGCCGTTTTCCAGTTTGGCGCCTCTAATTTGAATATGCTCGGCCAGCTGGAATTTGCGTTCAAAGTTACGCTCGGCAATACCTTGATATAAATAGGTTCTCTCAGCAGGTTCGTGGGTGTGAGCCCCGCGCACAATCAACAGATTGTCTTGCGTGGTGATCTCCAGTTCCTGCTCGGCAAACCCGGCCACCGCGATGGCAATGCGGTAATGATTTTCATCAACCAGCTCAACGTTGTACGGCGGATAGCCACCGTTACCCTGGCTTTGGCCAGCCTCAAGGGCGTTGAACAGGCGATCAAAACCGATCGCGGAACGGTACAGCGGGGAAAGATCAAAGTTGCGCATAAAACAGCCTCCTAAGGCACTTCAGCGAGGTTGATAATGAAGCCTTCCATCATGGACAGGCTATAAGGCTTGAATTCCCTTACGGCAAATTCTTAATTTGGCCTTGTAAAGAAGATGGGGTTTGCTTTCTACATTTCAACTGGTGATGATTAAATAATTGCCAATGGAAACGGCGAAAATTTGTTTATCACATACACTCAAAGTGAGATAGCCGCCACAGTGCGGAATGTTGCATCTTTCAATGCTTTGGCTGGATGTTATACACCCTATGGATTTCAAGCTGCAGCTAGGCGACAAGCTTACTCATCCCCAGGAGCTTACTTTTCGTAAGTGACTGGGGTGAGTAAGTGCAGGTAACAACGCTGCAGCTTGAAAGACGACGGGTATAAATCAGCAAATTTCAGGGGATGTATACCCCTCAGGATGGACGAATGAAACCAATTAAAAAAATGATAGCGACCGGTTGCCTACTGTTGACCACTAACGGTTGCTCCAGCGTAGCCAGCCACACCGGGGCCGACCAGGGTTATTACTCCGGTACGCGCGCCAATGTCGATATGATGAAGAGCGAAGATACCAGTTGGGCCATGATGCCCCTGCTGGCAATCGACCTGCCCCTGTCGGCGGCGATGGACACCATTTTGCTGCCTTACGACTACCTGCGTTCAGGCAGCGATAAAGCGGCAGCCTCACCCAAAGCCCGTATCCAGCATGATGAAGAACGAAATCTGGCTGCCAGCGGCAATCCAGGCCAGGGCATGGCAACTTCGCCAGCACCAGCCGGGCTGTAGTTAAACCGCCACCACAAAAATCTGGTTAAATCCGGCGACTTCACGCATAAAGGCCACCTGTTTGCCGTCCGGTGAGAACACCACGGCGTCCCCCAGTGGTGGCTGCGCAGTCCGTTTGGTCAGGCGCTGCATATTGCCGTTGGCGATATCGCACAGCATCACACTGTTATCACACACCAGCGCAATCTTGCCCCCCTGCGGATGCCAACTGAAGGCCGACTGGATGCTGTGATCCGCTTGTGTCACCTGATTCGCCTCCCCGCCATTTGGGGAAACAGTCCACAGTTGCACTATGCCCCGATCGTCTTGCATCAGGAAGGCGATGGCACTGCCGTCTGGCGAACTCCGCAACCAATGGCGTGGCGTGGTGGCAACCCCAGGATAGTTACGGTGGCCGGTATAGGTTAACCGCCGTTGTTGAACCCCCAACGGAGGGGCCGGTAAGGTTGTTGCCGTTCCCTGCAAGGGAGCCTCCCCGGCTTTGGCATAGTCGGCATCGTTTTCCGGCAAATCCACCACAAACACTTCCGGCAGCTTTTCCCCCTGCGGCGAGAGGGTATCGCCGATAAACGCCAACGCCCAACGCTGGCGGCTGCCATCAGGTTTGCTGTAACCTTGCTTACCCACCCAGCCCTCTTCGTAAGCCCGATTGATTTGATCGCTGCCCGGCTGCGGGGTTGGCGTGGTTGCGCTGACCAGTACACAGTAATGGCTACCGTCATATTCACGCGGGTGCTGCTTGGGCGGATTCACCCCTTGCAGCAGCACCGCTACACCAACGTTACGCAAATCCAGTGCCGGATCGAGTTCGTGCATCACATGGTCGTTATAGGTGAAGCTCAGGCGGCTGGCATCTGGGCTAAAGACATGCACGTGGGTGCCACCACGCAGCGCGCCTGGGGTATAGGGGGCAGTAATGTCTAAGGCGTCTAGGGTGATCGCCAATTCACGATCCGGCTCGCTGACGATCACGCCACGGCGATGGTGGAAGTCATAATGCCAGAAGCTGTCTGGATGTTCCGGCCCATGGATAAACGCGTAACGCGCTGGCGCATCCGGGCTCACCGTTACCACGCCAACATGGGCACCATGCTGCGCCCGATAAACCACTTCCACCTGACCGCTGGCAACGTTCACCCGCTCAATGCTCAGCCCGGTAAAGGACGCACCGCTTGGCCGTACATCATACGCCAGCCATTGGCTGCACGGTGTCCAGACGTTAATGTTGGTGAGCTGATGACCTCGCGGATCAAAAGTCAGCTGTCGTTCCTGATGGCTCATGGCGGCTCCTGTATACCGGCTGGCATAGAACCGCCATAGTACCCGATCGACCCATTCGTTTCACATCACCCAGGTTTAAGGCGCTTTTGCTAATCGCAGGTATTCAGCCTTGGCTTTTTGTAACTGGTCGACAAACGCTGGCTCGGCGTGTAAACGCGCCACAATGGCCGCCCCCACCAGGCGCCCGGCGGTAACGTCACTCTGCCAATGATAGCCGCAGATCACGCGGCTTTGCCCCATCTCATAGCCCCGTTTGAGGATCTCCCCCTGGCGCACAGGATTGATCTCCGCCAGCACGAGTGCGGTAGCCCAACCGATACTCGTATGGCCGGACGGGTAGGAACCGTTGGTTGATAGCACACTTTCTTCTTCCGGGCGGCAGGTCGCCTGATGATAAAATGCAAAAGGCCGGGTCCGCATATAATGCTCCTTGGCGCTGCGGGTCGCCAAATCACCGGTATCCTCACGCATTTTCGTTACCAGGCGATATAACTCTGGCGTTTTCTTCCGTGTTATTTCCATGCCGAAGGCGCTGACAAATGCCAGTGGTATACCATCGCCGTAAATCTGCGCATCGTTATAAGCTTGCTTGCCTCTTGGCGTATCCCTCAGTAACTTACCGGCGTCATACTGAGCCTTGTCATTGAGAAAATCGATGCTGTCAACGGCCGGTGGCGGGGGCAATAAGGAGAGGCTATCAATAGACTGCGCTTCCTTAAGATAGTAGAAATCCGGTGTCGTCGTCACGTCTCTGGCGGCAAAGGATATTTGCGTCAAGGCAATATAAGCCAATGATGAAATTATAATTTTTTTCATATTATCTCCTAACGAACTTTATTAGTTGTTTTACAATATAGTGAACAAGCTAAAATGAAACATGAAGTGATAAATAGCTATTTCGCCATTTAAAATACAATAAAAAATACAGATCGCAAAAATAATTTTTATTTATACCATTTGAATTAATGCAATTAATTAACGAGAACATTTATATTAATAAAACATGATCGCACTAGAAATATTCTTTTAGGAGCGACTTAGTTATTTCAGTAAAGAAATAACACCCGCAGGCCGTCAGCCATGAGGCGTTAATACCTGATTTACCAGGCAGCATCTTAAGCCCCCAGGGAAGGGGGCTGGCAGGCATTAAACGTTCAGCACAAACTTCTCAATTGCCAGTGCGACGCCGTCTTCGGTATTGGTGCCGGTCACGTGCTGGGCAATTTCCTTTAATTCTGCAATAGCATTGCCCATCGCCACACCCATCCCAGCATACTCGATCATCGCAATATCATTAGCCTGATCGCCTAACGCCATCACGTTTTCCTGCTTGATGCCCAAATGTTCGGCCAGCATTCTGACGCCCGCCCCCTTATCAACATTCTTATGCAGGATCTCCAGGAAGTAAGGGGCGCTTTTCATAATGGTGTAGCGATCCCAGGCTTCTGCGGGCAAGCGGGCTATCGCGCTGTCCAGCAAGGCAGGCTCATCAATCATCATCACCTTCGGGAAGCGTATGGTGCGATCCATCTCTTCCACGCTGCGGTATTTCAGTGGGATACCGGTCATTTGGGATTCATGGACGGTATATTTGCCAATGTCTTTATTCGGCGTGTAGAGGGTATCGAAATCAAACGCCTGATAATGAACGCCAAGCTCCCGTGCCAACTGCTCAAAATAGAGGTAATCGTCAAAACCGAGCGTTTCTTGCAGCACGCAGGTCCCGTCCGTCGCCTTCAGCACCAGGGCACCGTTATAGGTGATGCAGAAATCGCCCTCACCCTGAATATCCAACTGACGCAGGTAGTCCTGCACGCCAACATAAGGCCGCCCGGTAGCCAGCACCACATGCACGCCTTTAGCGCGCGCGGCGGTCAGCGCCTGTTTTACCGCTGGCGTAATCTGGTGCTGCGGATTGAGCAGCGTGCCGTCCATATCAATTGCAATCAGTTCAATAGCCATTCGAGCGTCTCCCAGTGGTTTTTTCTCATGCTAACGCGTTTCAGCTTGCCTTGTTAGTGCTAAAAACGGCATAAAAAAATCCGCGCGGGCGAACCGGCGCGGATTTTTAATAGCCAAATAAGGCGTTAGATATCGATATTCGCCGCTTTCAGGGCGTTTTCTTCGATAAAGGCACGGCGTGGTTCAACCGCATCGCCCATCAGGGTGGTGAACAGCTGATCTGCCGCAATAGCGTCTTTCACCGCTACGCGCAGCATACGCCGCTGATCGGGATCCATAGTGGTTTCCCACAGCTGGTCCGGGTTCATTTCGCCCAGCCCTTTATAGCGCTGGATCGACAGGCCACGGCGCGACTCTTTCACCAGCCACTCCAACGCCTGTTCGAAGCTGTCTACCGGCTGGCGACGTTCGCCACGTTCAATATAGGCATCTTCTTCCAGCAGGCCGCGCAGTTTTTCGCCCAACGCACAGATCCTGCGGTATTCACCACCGCGGATAAATTCAAAGTCCAGCGGATAGTCAGTATCGACACCATGGGTACGGATACGCAGCACCGGTTCGAACATCTGGCGTTCACGGTTTTCAACCAGCACAGAACTGTAGCTACTACCGTGCTGCTCGTTATCGTTGAGCAATTTCACCAGCGATTCGATCCAGCTTTCCACCTTGGTACGGTCGCCCAGATCGTCTTCGTTCAAGGTTGGCTGGTAGATCAGGTTGTTCAGCAACGCACGCGGGTAACGGCGTTCCATCCGGCCAATCTGCTTCTGCACGGCGTAATGTTCAGCCACCAGCTTCTCTAACGGCTCACCCGCCAAGGCTGGTGCAGAACCGTTGGTGTGCAGGGTCGCGCCGTCGAGGGCGATGGAGATCTGATACTGATCCATCGCTTCGTCGTCTTTGATGTACTGCTCCTGCTTGCCTTTTTTCACCTTGTACAGCGGCGGCTGTGCAATATACACATGGCCACGCTCGATGATTTCCGGCATCTGACGATAGAAGAAGGTCAACAGCAGCGTACGGATGTGCGAGCCGTCGACGTCGGCATCGGTCATGATAATGATGCTGTGATAACGCAGTTTGTCCGGGTTGTATTCGTCACGGCCAATGCCGCAGCCCAGCGCGGTGATCAGCGTGGCAACTTCCTGTGAGGACAGCATCTTGTCGAAACGGGCTTTCTCAACGTTGAGGATTTTCCCTTTCAGCGGCAAGATCGCCTGGTTCTTGCGGTTACGGCCCTGCTTGGCTGAGCCGCCCGCGGAGTCCCCTTCCACCAGGTAGAGTTCGGACAACGCCGGGTCACGTTCCTGACAGTCCGCCAGTTTGCCTGGCAAGCCAGCCAAATCCAGCGCGCCTTTACGGCGGGTCATTTCACGCGCTTTACGCGCCGCTTCACGAGCACGGGCCGCATCGATGATTTTACCAACCACGATCTTGGCGTCCGCTGGGTTTTCCATCAGGTAATCCACCAGCTTCTCGTTCATCAGCGATTCGACCGCCGTTTTCACTTCCGAAGACACCAGCTTGTCTTTGGTCTGGGAAGAGAATTTAGGATCGGGCACTTTCACCGAAACCACGGCAATCAGACCTTCACGCGCATCGTCACCGGTGGCGCTGATTTTGGACTTCTTGCTGTAGCCTTCTTTATCCATGTAGGTGTTCAGGGTACGGGTCATCGCGGCACGGAAGCCGGCCAGGTGAGTCCCCCCATCACGCTGCGGGATGTTGTTGGTGAAGCAGTAGATGTTTTCCTGGAAACCATCGTTCCACTGCAGCGCCACTTCCACACCGATATCGTCTTTCACGGTTGAGAAGTAGAACACCGTTGGGTGGATCGGCGTTTTGTTCTTGTTCAGGTATTCCACAAACGCACGGATACCGCCTTCGTAATGGAAGTGGTCTTCTCTGTCGTTGCGCTTGTCTTTCAGGCGAATAGAAACGCCCGAGTTGAGGAACGACAGTTCACGCAGGCGCTTGGCCAGGATGTCGTACTCAAACTCGATGTTATTGGTGAAGGTCTGGAAGCTCGGCCAGAAGCGCAGGGTGGTACCGGTCTGATCGGTTTCACCGACGACTTTCAGCGGGGCCTGTGGTTCGCCATGCTTGTAGGTTTGCTCATGGACCTTGCCTTCGCGGCGGATCACCAGCTCCAGCTTTTCTGACAGGGCGTTAACAACCGAAACGCCTACGCCGTGCAGACCGCCGGAAACCTTATAGGAGTTGTCGTCAAACTTACCGCCGGCGTGCAGTACGGTCATGATGACCTGTGCCGCAGACACCCCTTCCTCTTCGTGGATACCGGTTGGGATACCACGGCCATCATCCTGCACCGAGACGGAGTTGTCGGCGTGGATCGTCACCTGAATGTCGCTACAGTGGCCAGCGAGTGCTTCGTCGATAGCGTTGTCCACGACCTCGAATACCATGTGGTGCAGACCGGTGCCGTCATCAGTATCACCGATATACATGCCCGGACGCTTACGTACCGCATCCAGCCCTTTTAATACCTTGATACTTGAGGAGTCATAAGAATTCGACATCAACGTTTCTCGCTCATTTTAGTCCTGTGGTTGAACCTCTATTTTACCTTGTTCCACGCGGAACATCTTGCCCTTTTCACCCATCATGTCGGTTACTTGTTCAGCGCTTACCGCACTGACAAAAACCTGAGCCTGGGTGGCTTTCAGGCGATCGGCCAGCAACCGGCGACGGCCGGTGTCCAGCTCGGAGGCAAAATCATCAATCAGATACAGGCAACGCCGCCCGCTCTGGCGGGTGAGAAACTCACCCTGCGCCAAGCGCAATGCGCACATCAGCAGTTTAAGCTGACCGCGCGATAACAAATCCTCTACCGGCGTACCTTCGGCACGAATGCGGAAGTCCGCTTTATGCGGCCCCACCGCGGTATAGGTTAACGCCCTGTCGCGCTCAAACTGGCGCTCCAGCAGCTCTCCGTAGTCGCTCTCTTTGTCCCAGCCGCGCTGGAAAGAGAAACTCAGGGCAAATTCGGGCAAAAACTGCGCGCAGGTCGCGGTGATATCCGCGGCAATTGCGTCGCTGTAAGCTGCCCGCCACTCGCTGATACGCTCGGCCAACGGGATCAGTTCCTGATCCCAGGCGCGGATCTGCGCATAGCGACTGACCTGGCGCAGCGCGGCATTGCGCTGCTTCAGTAACCTTTTCAGGTTGCTCCAGGCGGTGAAAAAACCGGGTTCGTTGTGAAAACAACCCCAGTCCAGGAAGGCACGCCGATACTTCGGCCCGCCATTAAGCAGGGTAAAACCTTCGGGGGTGATCAACTGCATGGGCAGTAGCTGTGCCAGCTCTGCCACCTTATGGCCATCACTGCCATCGATGCGCACTTTGCTGTCACCCTGACGGCTCTTACTCAATCCTACCGATAATTCGCGCCCGCTGCCTTCGATCCGGCCATGCAACACAAACTCCGGCTGATCGTGACGGATCACTCGCCCGGCCTGCAGGCTGCGAAACGCGCGCCCATGACCAAGGGTATAAACCGCCTCCAGTACGCTGGTCTTGCCGCTGCCGTTGGCCCCCACCAGGAAGTTAAACCCCGGCGCAGGCGCCAGATCGGCAGCTTCGATATTGCGGAAATCTTTAATCAGTAAGCGCGTCAGAGCCATACTGTAGTTGTCTTAATCATCTAACAATCCAGGGCGTTATCGTCGCAGGTCATTTGCGTGCGGCCAGCGCACAGCAACCGCAGCGTACTTAAAGTACGTGAGGATTGCGAGCACTGCCCAATCGCAAAGGGGCAAGTAAGATAGCCCGATAATTTCTACAGTCGCATTGGCATGACGACGTAGGCGGCAGACTTACTGGCACCGTCCTCGATCTGCACGCTGGAGACGGAATCGGTCAGCAGCAGGCGCACATCTTCACACTTGAGCGCGTTCAGCACGTCCAGCACATAGCTGACGTTGAAACCAATTTCCATCTCGGTGCCATCATAGCTGACATCGAGGATCTCTTCCGCCTCTTCCTGTTCCGGGTTGTTGGCGGTGATCTTGAGCTGGTTCTGGCTGACGTACAGACGCACGCCGCGGAACTTTTCGTTCGACAGAATGGCCGCACGGGCAAACGCCTGCTTGAGCAGGTCGCAGCCCGCTTCCAGCGTTTTGTCCGGGTTCTTCGGCAATACGCGGCGATAATCAGGGAAACGGCCGTCAACCAGCTTGGAAGTGAAGATAAAGTCACCGACGTGGGCGCGGATGTTGTTGCTACCAATCTGCACCCGTAGCGGCGTATCACCACCGTCCAGCAAGCGGACCAGTTCCATCACCCCTTTACGCGGCACGATCACCGAATGGGTAGGCAACTGTTGGCCAATCGGCATTGAACACACCGCCAGGCGGTGGCCGTCGGTGGCGACGGTGCGCAGCTCTTCCCCTTCGGTTTCAAACAGCATACCGTTCAGGTAATAGCGCACATCCTGATGAGCCATCGAAAACTGGGTGGCTTCAATCAGGCGCTTTAGCGTCGCCTGCGGCAAGGTGAACTCCACCTCGCTCTGCCAATCATCCAGATTCGGGAAGTCTATCGCCGGCAGCGTGGACAGCGAGAAGCGGCTGCGGCCAGAACGCACCAGCATACGGTCGCCTTCGAGGATCACCGTAATCTCCGCCCCTTCCGGCAGGCCACGGCAGATATCAAAGAATTTACGCGCGGGGACGGTCGTCGCGCCCGCTTCATGGGGCTGAGACAGGGCAACGCGGGCCACCATCTCCATCTCCAGATCGGTACCTGTCAGCAACAGGGAACCTTCCGTCACCTGCAGCAGCAGGTTACCCAGAATTGGCAGCGTCGGGCGGCCACCCAGTGGGCTGCTCACCTGTTGCAGCGGTTTTAGCAGATGCTCACGTTCAACGATAAATTTCATATGGGCTATGACGACAATGTTCTGATTAAATTGGAGAAATCTTCTTTGATGTCGTGACTTTCCTCACGCAGCTGCTCGATCTTCCGGCAGGCGTGCAACACCGTAGTATGGTCGCGGCCACCAAACGCATCGCCGATTTCTGGCAGGCTGTGGTTGGTGAGCTCTTTTGCCAATGCCATCGCCATCTGGCGCGGGCGGGCAACCGAGCGCGAACGCCGTTTAGACAGCAGGTCCGCGATTTTGATTTTGTAGTACTCGGCCACCGTCTTCTGGATATTGTCGATGGTGACCAGCTTTTCCTGCAACGCCAGCAGATCCCGCAGCGCTTCACGCACGAAATCGATGGTGATGGCGCGGCCAGTAAAGTTGGCGTTGGCGATCACCCGGTTCAGCGCCCCTTCGAGCTCACGCACGTTGGAACGCAGGCGTTTGGCGATAAAGAACGCCACTTCGCCCGGCAGACGGATATCGTTCTCGTCGGCCTTTTTCATCAGGATCGCCACGCGGGTTTCCAGCTCCGGCGGCTCGATCGCCACCGTCAGGCCCCAGCCGAAGCGGGATTTCAAACGATCTTCCACCCCGTTGATCTCTTTTGGATAGCGATCCGAGGTCAGGATGATCTGTTGATTACCTTCCAACAGCGCGTTAAAGGTATGGAAGAACTCTTCCTGTGAACGCTCTTTGTTGGCAAAGAATTGAATATCATCGATCAGCAACGCATCCACCGAGCGGTAGTAGCGTTTGAATTCTTCAATGGCGTTATTTTGCAGCGCCTTGACCATGTCCTGCACAAAGCGTTCCGAGTGCATATAGACCACTTTGGCATTGGCCTTACGCGCCATGATGCCGTTGCCTACCGCATGCAACAGGTGCGTTTTACCCAGGCCGGTACCGCCATACAGGAACAGTGGGTTATAAGCGCCCCCCGGATTGTCTGCCACCTGCCGCGCCGCAGCACGAGCCAGCTGGTTAGACTTACCCTCAACGAAGTTATCGAAGGTGTGCTTGGGGTTGACGTTGGAACGATAGGACAGCTCAGGCGGCGGTGCCGCGTTGTCCCAGCTTGGGCGGGACGGCGCAGCCGTGCGTACCACCGGGGCTACCGGAGCGCTGTTGACGCTGGCCATCACGGGCTGGCTGAGGGTTTGTGTCAGTGGCTTGCTGCCCACCTCAAAACGCAACAGCGGCGCATCCGTACCGCAGAAATCATTCAACAGGCCATTGATATTGTTTAAGTACTTATCGCGAACCCAATCCAGCACAAAGCGATTGGGCGCATACAGCGCCAGGGTATTGTCACTCAGTTCCGCCTGCAATGGGCGTATCCACATACTAAATTCTGTGGCAGGTAACTCATCCTGCAATCGGGCAAGACACTGCTGCCAAAGCGAAAGTGACACGGCGGACTCCACTCGAACAAGATCAATAAAAAGAAAAGAATCAGGCTACTTTTTTATAACTCATGATTTTTGACACACGCCCGGTATTGGCTGAAAAACCTGTAGGGTATGCGAACCGCCTTTCACGGTTTATGCCCTTAACGATCCGGTTTTGGGATCGCGATCGGAATGACGGATCATAGCGCAATCTGCGCAAGAGATCCTCCCCTTCATCACAGATTAGATCCATTTTATCCACAGCCCGTGAAGAGTGGCCAGTTTTTAATCAATGCGGGATCGACACCGATGAGATCTGAGCCTGTGGGGCCGGGTTTTAGCGCCTTTCACAGGTTATACCTGGTTATCCACGCGGATCCTTGCAGAAAACACGCAGGATCGTACGGAGATCCTTGTGATTTACCCCCGAGTCCGTATAATCTTCGCCCACGTGTGATACCTGGTTCCTTAATGGTGAGTCATTTAGCCAAGACAGGATTCTGCGGTGACCACGGGCCAACACCGGATTTTACTCCGAATTGGCAGACAACCAGGTAGGCTAGCGCGATGTGAATTGACTCAGGACTGTACAATTATTACAATCCCGCCTCTTTATGTATTGCGATTGAGGCGTCGGTCATCTTCACGCCGAGTAGCCAAACGCATTTGACTTATCAGTATTTCATTTAAGTTTAGGTAGAAATCGCTATGAAACGCACTTTCCAACCGTCCGTACTGAAGCGTAACCGTAGCCACGGTTTCCGTGCTCGTATGGCCACCAAGAATGGTCGTCAAGTTCTGGCCCGCCGTCGTGCGAAAGGCCGTACTCGTCTGACTGTTTCTAAGTAATAAAAGCTAACCCGCTGAGTGGTTAAGCTCGCTTTTCCTAGGGAGTTACGTTTGTTAACTCCCACTCATTTCACTTTCGTCTTCCAGCAGCCACAACGGGCTGGCACGCCGCAAATCACCATCCTCGGCCGCCTGAACCAGCTGGGGCATCCCCGCATCGGTCTTACCGTCGCCAAAAAACACGTCAAACGCGCGCATGAACGCAACCGGATCAAACGCCTAACCCGCGAAAGCTTCCGTTTACGTCAGCACGAGTTACCGGCGATGGATTTTGTGGTGGTGGCCAAAAAAGGGATAGCGGATTTGGATAATCGTGCACTGACGGAAGCTTTGGAAAAATTATGGCGTCGCCACTGTCGCCAGGCTCCCGCATCCTGATCGGGCTGGTTCGGGCGTATCAGCTCGTACTCAGCCCGCTGCTTGGGCCACGTTGTCGCTTCCAGCCGACATGTTCTCATTACGCAATTGAGGCATTACGCAGGTTTGGCATGTTAAAAGGCAGTTGGTTGACATTGAAACGCGTATTAAAATGCCACCCTTTGAACCCAGGTGGCGATGATCCCGTGCCGCCGAAAACCGACGATAACAGAGAACACTAACGATGGATTCGCAACGCAATCTTCTCCTCATCGCTCTGCTGTTCGTGTCTTTCATGATCTGGCAGGCCTGGCAAGTGGACAACGCTCCGCAACCAGTAGCCACCCAGACCACGCAACAGACTGCGAACCCAGCAACCGGTGATGCCGCAAGTTCAGCTGTACCAGGCAGTGGCCAGGGTAAACTGATCACCGTTAACACTGACGTGCTGTCGCTGACCATCAATACCCGTGGTGGCGATATCGAGCAGGCTAAACTGTTGGCCTACCCGGATACCCTGGGTTCATCGACTCCATTTACGCTGCTGGAATCCACCCCGTCATTCGTCTACCAGGCACAAAGCGGCCTGACAGGCAGAGACGGCCCGGATAACCCGGCAAACGGCGAGCGTCCTCTGTTTGAGGCGGCGCAGGATACCTTCACGCTGGCTGATGGCCAGGATGAACTGCGTATTCCGCTGACCTTTACCGGCAAAGACGGTTCGGTCTTCACCAAGACCTTTGTGCTCAAGCGTAACCATTATGCCGTTGGCGTGGACTACTCCATCGTCAACAAAAGCGCGACTCCGCTGGAACTGACCCTGTTTGGCCAGTTGAAGCAGACCACCGACTTGCCTAAGCATCGTGACACCGGCAGCAACAACTTTGCACTGCACACCTTCCGTGGTGCGGCTTACTCTTCCAGTGAAGACAAATACCAAAAGTATGCGTTCGACAAGGATGAGAATCTGAACGTCACCACCCAAGGCGGCTGGATTGCGATGTTGCAACAGTACTTCGCCACCGCGTGGGTGCCGCAGACTCAGGGCGTCAACACTTTCTATACCTCCAAGCCAGGTACCAACCTGTCTGCCATCGGCTTTAAAGCTGAGCCAGTGATTGTGCAACCAGGCGCTGAGAAGCAGCTGAATGCTACTCTGTGGGTTGGCCCGGAGCTGCAAGATCAGATGGCCCAACTGGCACCGCATCTGGATCTGACCGTCGATTACGGCTGGCTGTGGTTCATCTCCCAACCGCTGTTCAAACTGCTGAAGTTCATTCACAGTTTCATCGGCAACTGGGGCTTCTCGATCATCATCATCACCTTCATCGTGCGCGGCATCATGTACCCGCTGACCAAAGCGCAGTACACCTCGATGGCCAAAATGCGCATGCTGCAGCCAAAACTGCAGGCGATGCGTGAACGTATCGGTGATGACAAGCAGCGTATGAGCCAGGAAATGATGGCGCTGTACAAAGCTGAGAAGGTGAACCCGTTAGGGGGTTGTTTGCCGCTGGTTATCCAGATGCCAATCTTCCTGGCCTTGTACTACATGCTGATGGGCTCGGTTGAGCTGCGTCATGCGCCATTCATCTGGTGGATCCATGACCTGTCGGCGCAAGACCCGTATTACATCCTGCCAGTGCTGATGGGTGTGACCATGTACTTCATCCAGAAGATGTCACCAACCACCGTGACTGACCCGATGCAGCAGAAAATCATGACCTTTATGCCGGTGATCTTCACAGTGTTCTTCCTGTGGTTCCCGTCTGGTCTGGTGCTGTACTATATCGTCAGTAACCTGGTGACCATCGTCCAGCAGCAGCTGATTTACCGCGGGCTGGAAAAACGTGGTCTGCACAGCCGCGACAAGAAGAAAGTCTAGTATTGAGTTAGGCAACACCCGTAGGGGCTTATGCCCCTACGACATCAGTCACGTTGCCAGTAGAGGCGGTCATTAGACCGCCTTTTTGCATATTGTCAGAGAGATAAACCGCTATGAACACCACCGATACCATCGCTGCTCTTGCTACTCCGCCCGGACGCGGCGGTGTCGGCATCCTGCGCATTTCAGGCCGCGGAGCCAAGGACGTTGCCCTGGCGGTACTCGGTAAACTACCTAAGCCACGTTATGCCGATTATCTGCCGTTCCGTGACGCCGAAGGCAGCACGCTGGATCAGGGGATCGCACTGTGGTTCCCCGGCCCCAATTCCTTTACCGGTGAGGACGTACTGGAACTGCAGGGCCACGGTGGGCCAGTGATCCTCGATCTGCTGCTCAAACGCGTGTTGGCGCTGCCAGACGTGCGGATTGCCCGCCCAGGGGAGTTCTCGGAGCGCGCTTTCCTCAATGACAAGCTGGATCTGGCCCAGGCCGAAGCCATTGCCGATCTGATCGATGCCAGTTCCGAACAGGCAGCCCGTTCAGCCATGAACTCGTTGCAAGGTGCTTTTTCCCTCCGTATCCATCAGCTTGTGGAAGCGCTCACTCACCTGCGCATCTATGTAGAAGCGGCGATCGACTTCCCGGATGAGGAGATCGACTTCCTTTCGGATGGCAAAATCGAAGCCCAACTGAACGGCGTGATGGCCGATCTGGACGGTGTGCGGGCCGAGGCGCGTCAAGGCAGCCTGCTGCGTGAAGGGATGAAGGTAGTGATCGCCGGGCGGCCCAACGCCGGGAAATCCAGCCTGCTCAATGAGCTGGCAGGGCGTGAAGCAGCCATCGTCACCGACATTGCAGGCACCACGCGCGATGTATTGCGCGAACATATTCATATCGATGGCATGCCACTGCACATCATCGATACCGCCGGGCTGCGGGAAGCCAGCGACGAAGTTGAGCGTATCGGCATCGAACGTGCCTGGAACGAGATCGAACAGGCGGATCGTGTGCTGTTTATGGTGGATGGCACCACCACCGCCGCCACCGAACCCGCCGAGATCTGGCCAGAGTTTATGGCACGCCTGCCAAGTACCTTGCCGATCACCGTCGTGCGCAACAAAGCCGACATTACCGGCGAGACATTGGGCCTGAGCGAAGTAAATGGTCACTCACTTATTCGCCTGTCGGCGCGTACCGGTGAGGGGATCGACCTGCTGCGCGAACATCTGAAGCAGAGCATGGGCTTCACCAGCAATATGGAAGGCGGCTTCCTGGCCCGCCGCCGCCACTTGCAGGCACTGGAGCAGGCGGCACAGCATCTGGTGCAGGGTAAAGAACAGTTAGTGAGCGCTTACGCGGGGGAACTGCTGGCCGAAGAACTGCGGTTGGCACAGCAGGCATTGAGCGAAATCACCGGGGAGTTTACCTCCGATGACCTGCTCGGGCGCATCTTCTCCAGCTTCTGTATTGGTAAGTAACCCAACGTTCAGATACACGACCTCTTCAGCGTCCAAAGCCAAGCATTAACTCACTGTTAATGTTTGGCTTTATTTTTACATCCGCAAAAGCCTGCCCCACGAGCCCCCGCACCGTACTCCTGCCACTCCGCTGTTTTTTCATTCAACAGAAGAATAATTAAGAAAAAGATCATGCGAATTCTTAATGAAAAATCTTAACGTAATGCTTACTCTAACCCCCCAGTTTTTTTATGAGCCTCGGTCATGGAGTGAACAATGGCTTGTCATTTTATCCGATGGGATGCGGTTGCAGAGCGTTTAGATACCCATCGGCTCCCTGAAGACCTGATCGAAAGAACTGCCCGCTTCTCCGTCAAGCGCCGTCGGCGTTTTTTGCAAGGCCGGATCCTGTTGGCCGAAATGATATTTTATTTGTATGGTATCCCGGTACTTCCCCCCATTGCTACGGCACCGACCGGTCGCCCGTGCTTTGCCGATCACCATCTACCTGACTTCAGCCTCGCCTATGCTGGCAATACCGTAGGCGTGCTACTGAGCCTGGAGGGCAAGGTCGGGTTGGATATTGAGGTGATGCGCGCACGGAGCCACAACCTGCTTCATCAATACTCCAGCACCACGGAGAACGCGTGGATTGCGGCGCAGAACGACCGCTTGGAAGCCGAAACCCAGCTGTGGAGCATCCGCCAATGCGTGCTGAAACTGGCCGGCTTGGGTAACAGCGGCCAGGGTTTGCTGAATTTGCACCCTTTTTCCGGCCAATTACGCTGCAATACCCTGCCCAACGTGAACGTCATGAGTGATGCAGGGGAGTATCTCAGCTGGGCCTGCGCCCATCAGCCTGGCTTGGATAGGCTGATCTGCTGGCAATATGACGAAAGCCAGGGCTTACAGAAATGCGACGAAATTTCATCACGTAACCCACCTCCCTCCACACACTTTTTGAAATTGACCAGCCTCGCTTCTGTTACACGTTGAAAGCACCGATTTAACGTCTGTCTTCGGGGGAATATACAAAACAAAACTTTTCTTAACGCATGATTTACTGCTTTGAATTGTAAAAACAGATAAAGACTTAGACTCTGCCTAGGATACATCACCTATTTGCCCTATTATCTGCTGGTTGTTCTAAGCTGAGTCTGTTCATCAGAAAAGGGAGAATCAAAATGTCAGAGCAAGCACTAAAGATCGTCACGCTACTGGGGAGCCTACGTAAAGGCTCTTATAACGCCATAGTTGCACGCGCTTTACCTCAGTTAGCTCCTCAGGGTGTCACTATCGAAGCCCTTCCCTCCATCCGCGATATCCCACTGTACGATGCAGACCACCAGCAAGAAGAGGGTTTCCCGGCCACGGTAGAAGCCATTGCCGAACAAATCCGCCAGGCTGACGGCGTGATCATCGTAACGCCAGAATATAACTACTCCGTGCCAGGTGGCCTGAAAAACGCCATCGACTGGCTGTCCCGTTTGCCTAACCAACCGCTGGCCAGCAAACCGGTGGCGATCCAGACCAGCTCAATGGGGCCGATTGGCGGCGCACGTTGCCAATATCACCTACGCCAGATCCTGGTGTTCCTGGATGCCATGGTGATCAACAAACCTGAGTTTATGGGGGGAGTGATACAGAATAAGGTTGATGAGCAGGCGGGTGAACTGGTAGACCAAGGCACGCGGGATTTCCTGACCGGCCAGTTGTCCGCATTCAGCGACTATATCCGCCGCGTAAAATAAGCTGCCAGGCGGCGCCCAGAGATAAAGCTGTCGAAGGCGCCGTTTTTCATCGTTTTCTCATTAATATTATTGAAAAACAAAGTTATAAAATCATGCCTTTTTTTATTTTGGCCATCTTTTTGGCTTTTGCCACCAGTCCATTGTTTGCTGCACCCATGCTCTATCCTGAGGGAGAAGAGCCGCTAGAACTGCCTATCCATAGCCCGCTGAGTAAACCATTACCTCGCTCCTCCTACAATCAGGAGGATAAAAAAGCCGGCGCCACGTCGTTATACCTGACGCTGATGCGTGAAGATGGCCGTAATATCTGGGCTCCCTTTCAACTGGCTGCCTCCTCGGCCGAACAGGGCCAGACCGAGCTAGCCGAACGTTATCTGCAACTTAGCGCCAAGCGAGGGTTGTGGTATTACTACAACCTGCTGGAAGACGATTCATTCAGCAGTATTCAGCAAAGTGACACCTACCGTTCAATTCTGGCAACCACCAAAGCACGCTATCAGCAACACGCCGCAAAGTTTGAAGGTAAACCTCACTATGCCGTGCCGAGTGGCGAGCCCCCGGCAGGAGGCTGGCCAACCATCGTCTACCTTCATCCCTACGGGAAAGCCGCCACTATCATCCCAGAGGATCGATTGCTGTTTGCCGAGGCCGGGGTGGCCTATATTGAGCTAAACGGCACGCAGATGCTGGAGGAAGGGAGCTTTCGCTGGTCTAACTACAGCTCTACCAGCACCCAGAACGCCATTCAACGCACCCTGGAAAACCTGGGCCCCAAGCTGAAGCTTAATCTCCAACAGGTTTACCTGACCGCCCGTGGGCAGGGTGCGCTACACGCGGCTAATCTGATGGCCAATTACCCGCAGTTTTATTCTGGAGCGCTGCTGATTGCCCCGAAGGGCCGCCTCCTCCCGGCGAAGCATTCACTGGCAGAAAACAAACGCATCATGATTGCCTATTACGATCGGCAGAATTTCAACGATCGGGCGCTGGCTCTTGATTTTGCTGACTTGTTCAGATGCAAAAATGAGGTCGAGATCGCCAATTTTGCCGAGGGGGAAGATAATATCGGTGGCTGGCAGACGCGGTATAACCGGCCTTTACGCTGGGTAATGGGGAGAGAGCAGGATGCCTCACCGGGCGCATAACGTAGAGGCGCAGCATGCTGCGCCCGTTTAACCTTTATCATCGATCTGAAAGGGGCTGAACGCCCCTTTTAATTACCGAAGATGATTAATGCCCGTCAACGAACGCAATTTTCAGCACGAACAGCAGTGCCACCACGATCACGCAGGGGCTGATTTCACGCCAGCGGCCGGTGCCCAGCTTCATGATGCAGTAAGAGATAAAGCCCAGGGCAATCCCTTCGGTGATCGAGAAGCTGAAAGGCATCATGGCGGCGGTCACAAAGGCCGGAACCGCTTCGGTCATATCTTCCCACTTCACCCGCGCCAGGCTGGAGGTCATCAGCACCCCCACATAAATCAGCGCGCCCGCAGCAGCATAGGTTGGCACCATTCCCGCCAGCGGTGACAGGAAAATCACCAGCAGGAAGAGAATACCTACCACCACGGCAGTCAGGCCAGTACGCCCACCAACGGCCACCCCAGAGGAGCTTTCAATATAGGCGGTGACCGAAGAGGTACCCGCAAAAGCACCGGCGACCGAGGTGATACTGTCCACATACAGCGCCTGCTTCATACGCGGGAACTTGCCGCTTTCATCCGTCAAACCAGCCTTATCGGTCACACCGATCAGCGTCCCCGAGGAGTCAAACAGGTTAACCAGCATAAAGGAGAAGATCACACCTGCCAGGCCAATATTCAGCGCCCCGGCGATATCCACCTGGCCGACCACGGAGGTGACGTCCGGCGGTAGGGAAAATACGCCGCCATACTTCACGTCGCCCAACGCCCAGCCGATCAGCGTAGTCACCACGATGGAAACCAGTACCGCCGCATGGATATTACGCGAAGCCAGCACCGCGATAATAAAGAAGCCCAAGGCTCCCAGCAGTACGCTGTGGGAGGTCAGATTGCCTACCGCTACCAACGTATCCGGGTTGGCAACCACGATACCGGCGTTTTTCAGCCCCATCATGGCGATAAACAGGCCGATACCGCTGGTGATGCCCACGCGCAGGCTTAGCGGGATGTTGGCAATCATCCAATAGCGGATACGGAAAATGGTCAGCAACAGGAAACCGATTGCGCCCCAGAAAATAGCGCCCATACCAACCTGCCATGAAATACCCATCGCGCCGACCACCACAAACGCGAAGAACGCGTTAAGGCCCATCGCCGGAGCCAGCGCCACCGGCAGGTTAGCCAGCAAGCCCATCAGGATACTGCCCAACGCGGCAACCAGGCAGGTGGTGACAAACACCGCCTGAGTGTCCATGCCCGCCGCGCCCAGGATCTGCGGGTTAACGAACACGATATACACCATGGTTAAAAAGGTGGTGATGCCGGCAATCGTTTCCGTACGTACCGTGGTGCCGTGCTGCTTGAGTTTAAACACGCGCTCAAGCAAGCCCTGATTGGCATCAAGGCTGAGGTCTTGTTTGCTCATTATAGAATTCCGAAGAGGGATTAGGACTGTCGCTGGCTATCCTATAACAAAAAGTCCGGGTTTTGACCTCGCTCACAGGTTTTTTTCGCCATCTTTACGGCTAAAACGGCCAACAAGTTGTATTTATTGAGATTGATTGCCAAAGAGGGACAACCCGCTGCGATCCGGTTAAAGTAACAGCAGTCATGACTTAACCGAGGGCGCTTACCCCAATGAATCAGGTTGAATGTGTTTTATTTGATTGCGATGGCACACTGGTAGACAGCGAAGTGCTGTGCAGCAAGGCCTATGTGCATATGTTTGCCCACTACGGCATCGAGCTGGCGCTGGAAGAGGTCTTTAAAAAGTATAAAGGGATCAAGCTCTACGAAATCATTGAGCGGGTTAACGCCGAGCAGGGGGTCAATTTACCCGCCAGCGATCTGGAGCCGATTTTTCGCCAGGAAGTGGCCCGTCTGTTTGATGCCGAGCTCCAGCCGATTGCCGGTGCACGCGAGCTGCTGGCACAAATGAATGCCCCGATGTGCACCGTTTCTAACGGCCCGGTGAGCAAAATGCAGCATTCGCTAGGGTTAACCGACATGCTGTCCTATTTTGATGACCGGTTGTTCAGCGGCTACGATATTCAAAGCTGGAAACCCGATCCGGCCATCGTATTCCATGCAGCACAACAGATGCAGGTGCCCGTAGAGCGCTGTATTTTGGTGGATGATTCCGTTGCCGGTGCCCAGGCGGGGATCGCGGCTGGCATTCCGGTGTTCTACTTCTGCGCCGATCCTCATAATCAACCGATCGATCACCCGTTGGTGACGACGTTTGACGATCTGGCACAGCTGCCTGCACTGTGGCAGCAACGGGGCTGGCAGCTTACCCGTTAAACCACCTTGATATTCAGCGGAGAGAATACCCCGCTGAACTTTAGCGATTAACGATAAGATCCCAGCGGGACTTCGGCATCAGGCTCATGGGTAATTCTGTTACGTAAGTCCCGACGAACTATCTCAATCACCCAAAACCAAAATATATGCCCCAAAATTTCAGAAAGGTACTCATCAAATGGCAGCATTGAAAGTGGGGGAGTCAAACCAAGCAGAGGGAAACTAATGCCATGCACGGCAACGGTGGCAATGATACCCGCCAACACCCCCTGCCAAAGTTTGATCTTTGGAAAAACCTCGGCAACCAAGCAGTAACCGATAGCAAAGACCAGCGAAAATATGACGTGCGTAACCATAACCGGATTAATAATATGCTCAGAAAAGGTATATACCGTACCGGTTGGATCTATCCCAAGATAATCTCTTAAAAAAAGATAAGGCGGGTTAAATTCAGCCCGACCATCACTCAGGGTTCTTGGCGGTAGCGGAACCTCTGCCCCCCACTTGACAAAAGCAGAGAGGATCCCGCCAATAATGCCAACAAACAAGGCAACGCCATACCGCCGCCGACTTGGTTCCGTTCTAATAAATAACGCACTAATTTTCATAATGATAACCATCCAATGGAAATATATAAATCACTCTTATTTATACTCTAAATAACTCGAGCTGCATGACAAAAACGCAATACATTGATCACAATCATAAATTTAACGTAAAGCGATAAGAAATCATTAGTAACCATAAGACATCAAGCCCCCACACCATGCTAATTAATTAGCCAGGGTATAGATAGGGGCAACCATTCCTACTGTAACCTGATTAACTAGCCGGTAGCGGCGGGCGATTACGCCACCAGCGCCAGCTGCGTTTTAGCGCTTTGGTCTGCGGGCTAAGGCGTTTGTTCAGCCCGTTCGCCAGCACGTCCAGCGTGAGGCAGAAGATGAAATAGACCAGTGCCACAAACAGGAACACCTCCATCGGGTAAACCATACTGCGGTTATTGACCTGAGTAGCCAGGAAGGTCAGCTCACCCACGCCGACGATGTACGCCAGCGAAGTGTCTTTAATCAGCGAGATCCACTGGTTGATAAACGAAGGCACCATCATGCGCAGCGCCTGCGGCAAGATGATCATCCGCAGCACCTGCCAACGGTTTAAACCAAGCGATAACCCCGCCTGCCATTGCCCTGCACCGATAGCCACGATGCCCGCTTTTACCGCATGGGCCAGATAGGCCGAGGCGATCAGCGCCAGCGCGCACACCACGGTGGTAATTTCCGGGATATCGACGCCAAACACGATTGGCAGCAGGAAGTAAGTCCAGAAAATCAGCATGATCACCGGGATGGCGCGGAAAAAACCGAGCACCATCGCCGATAACCCTGCCAGCACCCCACGCGACATCGCCAGCGCGACACCCAGCAGCGTACCCAGAATTGCCGACGCCAGCCCGGCCATCAGGCTGATCGCCAACGTCAACGCAGCACCGCCCAAAGGCCCATCCGGGAAGGTGCCCCACAGCAGGTAACCCAGGTTTTCCTGGATAACGGTAAAGTCCATCTTAGTGCCCCCCCAGCGGTTTACGCTGTTGACGCCACATGCCCCAGCCTTCCAGCAGGGCAATGATGGCGATATACAACACCGTTGCCACACCAAACGCCTGGAAGGTCCGCAGAGTTTCGGTTTCCACCTGGCGCGAAGCGTAAGACAGCTCAGCCAGGCCGATCGCCATGGTCAGCGATGAGTTTTTAATCACGTTCATGTACTGCCCCAGCAGCGGTGGGAAAGCGATTTTCAGCGCCTGCGGCAACACCACATAACGCATCGATTGCCAGCCGGTCAGCCCTAGCGCGTAGGCTGCATACTTTTGCCCACTGGCGACGCCACGGATACCGGAGCGGATCTCTTCAGCAATAAACGCGGTGGAATAAAGCGTCAGGCCGAAGAAGCCCGCCAGGAATTCAAAAGAGGGCCAGTCGAGAAAGCCTAACTGATGGGGGGTATTCAGCCATTGCATGGCGAAGGAGGGCAGGATTTGCCCGGCGGCGAAATACCAGAAGAACAGTTGCACCAGCAAAGGAGTATTGCGAAATAGCGCGCTGTAGGCCACCGCCAGCCAGCTTAACGGGCGCAGGCTGCTGTCCCGCATCGCCGCCAGGCCAAAACCCAGCAGCGTTGCCGCCAGCCCGGCACAGGCCGACAGCCATAGGGTCATCAAGAAGCCATTCCATAGCCAGCTCAGATACTGCGGCGCCAACAGCCAGTCTGAGAGTTGTTGCAGATTCATGCGAGGTACTTCCCCTCACCCCAACCCTCTCCGTCACGGTTCAAAACCGGGGAGAGGGAGAAGGGAGATTAGGCTTTAGGTTGCTGATCCAACGGGCCGATCTTGAAATCGCCACGCGGTTGGGCGGTTTTGGTTTCCGGGCCGAACCAGCGATCGTAAATCTTCACCGCATCACCGTCTTTTTCCAGTTTGATCAAGGTATCGTTAACGGTAGCCGTGAGGCGATCTTCACCTTTCGGGATACCAACGCCCTGATATTCTTTGGTGATGCTGAACGGAGAGATTTCAAAGTCGGCTTTTTGCGCGGCTGGCAGGTTGCCCAGCAGGCCAACCAGCTTGGCATCATCCTGGGTGATGGCCTGAACGTTACCGTTACGCAGGGCGACAAACGCCAATGGGGTATCGTCGTAAGAGATCACCTTGGCCGTTGGGTAGTGCTCACGTAGGGTAATTTCCTGCACCGTGCCTTTATCCGCGCCGATGCGCAGCTTCTTGATATCTTCAGGAGTTTTCAGCACGCCTTTATGCGCAATGAATTTCTGGCCGGTAGCAAAATACGGCACGCTGAAATTCACCTCTTTGGCACGCTCGTCGGTGATGGTGAAGTTGGCCGCGATCAGATCAACCTTTTTGGATACCAGCAAAGGAATGCGGTTAGCCGGGTTGGTGGCGCGCAGTTCAACCTTGACGCCCAGCGCCTTACCGATGGCTTCGGCCACGTCCACGTCATAACCCACCAGTTTTTTGCTCTGCGGATCGACATAACCAAACGGTGGGTTGCTATCGAATACCGCAATACGCACCACGCCGGCTTTTTGAATATCATCGAGTTTATCGGCATGTGCCACACCGGTGGCAAGGCTGGTCAGGCTGGCTAACAGAGATAAGGCTAAGACGCGCTGTTTCATGAAAGGCTCCCAAGTGATTGATGTCCCGCTGGCTGATAAGCTAGCAAGCCTCACTTAGGTCAGGAAATAATATTAAACGCTATAGTTATAACCTTTTTAATTTTACGGTTTTTAAATGGCATAAAGGCGCTATTTTCAGCGCCTTCTGGGATAAATCACTGGTTGAATTACGCTTTTTTCTCGTCTTTACCGTCTGACAACAGCTTGTCCAGCGCATCGCCACCGATATGGCGGAAATCCTGGCCTTTGACGAAGTAGAAGATGAATTCGCAAATATTCTGGCAGCGATCGCCGATACGCTCGATAGAGCGGGCACAGAATAGCGCCGTCAGCACGCTTGGAATGGTGCGCGTATCTTCCATCATGTAGGTCATCAGCTGACGCACGATGCCTTCATATTCCTGATCGACCTTCTTGTCTTCGCGGTAAATCCGGATCGCTTCATCCAGATCCATACGCGCAAAGGCATCCAACACGTCATGCAGCATCTGCACGGTGTGGCGGCCCAGTGACTCCAGGCTGACCAGCAATGGCTGATGCTGGTGCGAGAATTTCTCCAGGGCGGTGCGACAGATCTTGTCCGCTACGTCGCCGATGCGTTCCAGCTCGGAAATGGTCTTGATGATCGCCATCACCAGGCGCAGGTCGCTGGCGGTCGGCTGGCGTTTGGCAATGATGCGCACGCAGGCCTCGTCGATCGCCACTTCCATCATATTGACCTTGGCATCACCCTCGATCACCCGTTTGGCCAGTTCACCGTCCTGGTTATGCATCGCGGTAATGGCGTCGGTCAGCTGTTGCTCCACCAGCCCGCCCATGGTCAGCACCTGGGTGCGGATGTGCTCAAGTTCAGCGTTGAACTGGCCGGAAATGTGTTTGTTTAAATTCAGGTTATCCATGATGCATCCTAATCAACCATAGCGGCCAGTAATGTAGTCTTCGGTCTGCTTTTTCTGTGGCGCGGTAAACAGAGTGTCAGTATCGCTGAACTCGATCAACTCACCCAGATACATAAATGCGGTGGAGTCGGAACAACGCGCCGCCTGCTGCATATTGTGGGTCACGATCACCACGGTGTAGTCAGACTTCAGCTCGCTGATCAGCTCTTCAATCTTGCCGGTGGAAATCGGATCCAGCGCCGAGCAAGGCTCATCCAGCAACAGCACTTCCGGGCGAATGGCAATGCCGCGCGCAATGCACAGGCGTTGCTGCTGGCCACCGGACAGGCTGTAACCGCTTTGGTGCAGCTTGTCCTTGGTCTCGTTCCACAGTGCCGCCTTGGTCAGCGCCCATTGGACACGCTCGTCCATATCGGCACGGGACAATTTCTCGAACAGGCGCACGCCGAAGGCGATGTTGTCGTAAATCGACATCGGGAACGGCGTTGGCTTTTGGAACACCATGCCCACCTTGGCACGCAGCAGCGCGATGTCCTGGTTATCCGTCAGGATGTTTTGCCCATCCAGCAGGATATCGCCTTCGGCACGCTGCTCGGGGTAGAGCTGGTACATCTTGTTGAAGGTCCGCAGCAGCGTCGATTTACCGCAGCCAGACGGGCCAATAAACGCGGTCACCTTGTTCTTGGCGATATCCAGCGTGATGTTTTTCAGCGCATGGAATTTGCCGTAGTAAAAGTTCAGATCGCGTACCTGAATTTTGCTGCTGGAAGTAGAGTCAACCATACTCATCAAGACTTCTCTCTTTTCACGGTATCGCCTGAGCGGCACCTAAATTTTTATGAATGCTTTTTCTTGGCGAAAATCACACGCGCCAGGATATTCAGTAACAGTACGCACAGGGTGATCAACAACACCCCGGCCCAGGCCAGCTGTTGCCATTCGGCAAACGGGCTCATGGCAAATTTGAAAATGGTGACCGGCAGGTTGGCGATCGGCTGCATCAGGTCGGTGCTCCAGAACTGATTCGACAGCGAGGTAAACAGCAACGGGGCGGTTTCCCCGGCGATACGCGCAATCGCCAACAGCACGCCGGTGATAATGCCGGAGACCGACGCCTTCAGCGTAATGGCGGAAATCATGCGCCATTTCGGTGTCCCCAACGCATAGGCCGCTTCACGCAGCGTGTCCGGTACCAGCTTGAGCATGTTTTCGGTGGTGCGGATCACGATCGGGATCTGCAACAGAGCCAGTGCAATAATCCCAGCCCAACCGGAGAAGTGCTCCATCTTGGCCACCACCACGGTGTAGACGAACAGGCCTACGACGATCGACGGTGCGGATAACAGAATATCGTTGATAAAGCGGATCACTTCCGCCAGCCAGGATTTACGGCCGTATTCCGCCAGGTAGATCCCCGCCATGATACCCAGCGGGGTGCCGAAGATGGTCGCCCACAGGATCAACAAGCCGCTACCGGCGATGGCGTTAGCCAGACCACCACCCGCGGTATTCGGCGGCGGCGTCATTTCGGTAAACAGCGCCAGCGACATGCCGTCGATGCCCTTGGTGATGGTCGAGAACAGGATCCACACCAGCCAGAACAGGCCAAAGACCATAGTCGCCATCGACAGGAACAGCGCCAGACGGTTTTTCTGCCGACGCCAGGCCTGCATTTTACGGCGGCTTTCCGCCAGTGCTACCGGGTTTTGCATATCCATCGTTGCCATGTTAGCGGCCCTCACGCTTGGCCAGGCGCATCACCATCAACTTCGACAGCGCCAGGACGATAAAGGTGATCACAAACAGGATCAGCCCAAGCTGCATCAACGCAGAGGTATGTAGCCCGGATTCCGCTTCGGCGAATTCGTTAGCCAGCGCCGAGGTGATGCTGTTGCCCGGCATAAACAGCGAGAAGCTGTCGAGCTGGTAGGTGTTACCGATAATAAAGGTCACCGCCATGGTTTCACCCAGGGCGCGCCCCAGGCCAAGCATCACACCGCCGATCACGCCGTTTTTGGTGAACGGCAGCACGATGCGCCAGATCACTTCCCAGGTAGTGCAGCCGATACCATAAGCCGACTCTTTCATCATCACCGGGGTTTGTTCGAACACATCGCGCATTACCGCCGCAATGTAAGGAATAATCATGATGGCCAGGATCACCCCGGCAGCCAGGATACCGATACCAAATGCCGGGCCGGAGAACAGCTCGCCGACGATCGGGATCCCGGATAACACTTCCCCCACGGGGGTCTGGAAATATTGGGCGAACAACGGGGCAAATACGAACAGGCCCCACATGCCGTAAACGATGCTCGGGATCGCCGCTAACAGCTCTATCGCGATCCCCAATGGGCGCTTGAGCCAGTTAGGGGCCAACTCGGTCAGGAACAGGGCAATACCAAAACTGACCGGCACGGCGATAATCAATGCAATCACCGAGGTGACGACCGTGCCGTAGATCGGTACCAGCGCACCAAACTGTTCGGCTGGCGCATCCCACTCCTTGGTCCACAGGAAGGCAAAACCAAACTTCTGCATGCTTGGCCAGGAGGCGATAATCAGCGAAACGATGATGCCGCCCAGCAACAATAGGGTAATCAGCGCCGCCAGTCTGACCAACGCGCTGAAGATGATGTCACCGTTTTTACCCGGTGCTTTCATGGTCGGCTTGTACTCAGCCATAGATTACTCTTCTGTTTAAAGCTTGAAGGGCCCGGAGTGCCGGGCCCCGACAGTCAGGTTGAGGCGCGGTCTGCCGCACCCCCTGCGTTGTTAGAACAAGGCCTTACCGGAGCTGTCTTTGATGTTGGTCTTCCAGGCAGCACGGATTTGCTCAACCACTTCGGCAGGCAAGGCGGCATAATCCAGATCGCTGGCCTGTGCGGCACCGGTCTTGTAAGCCCAATCAAAGAACTTCAGCACTTCTGCGCCCTGCTCAGGCTTCTTCTGCTCTTTGTGCACCAGGATGAAGGTGGTGGAGGTGATTGGCCAGACGTTGTCGCCTTTCTGGTTGGTCAGGTCCTGCGCGAAGGTTTTGCTCCAATCCACACCTTTGGCTGCGGCGCTGAAGCTCTCTTCGGTTGGGCTAACCGCTTTGCCATCGGCAGACACTAATTTAGTGTAGGCCAGGTTGTTCTGCTTGGCGTAAGCGTATTCAACATAGCCGATAGAGCCTGGCAGACGTTGAACGAACGCGGCGATGCCGTCATTGCCCTTGCCACCCAGGCCGGTTGGCCAGTTAACGGTTGAGCCTGCACCAATTTTCTCTTTCCACTGCGCGTTAGCCTTGGCCAGATAGCTGGTGAAGACGAAAGAAGTCCCGGAACCATCAGCACGACGTACCACGGCGATAGCCTGATCCGGCAGCTTGACGCCCGGGTTCAGTTTAACGATCGCCGGGTCATTCCATTTTTTGATGTTGCCCAGGTAGATATCACCCAGGGTTTGACCATCCAGAGTCAGCTCACCGGATTTGATGCCCGGAATATTCACCGCCAGTACCACGCCACCGATCACGGTAGGAAACTGGAACAGGCCGTCCGCAGCCAGTTTTTCATCGGACAGCGGGGCATCAGAAGCACCAAAGTCAACGGTGTTGGCGATGATTTGCTTCACACCACCAGAGGAACCGATCCCCTGATAGTTAACCTTGTTGCCGGTTTCTTTCTGATAAGAATCTGCCCACTTGGCATACACCGGAGCGGGGAATGTCGCACCTGCACCGGTCAGGCTAGCAGCAGCGAAGGCGGACACAGAGGCCAAAGAGAAAGTCGCTGCCACAATACTGGCGACGGTGGTACGCATCAGTTTCATAATCCCTCCTAATGGGATATTCAAAATCGACCTTGGGTCGTTTTCATCAGAGTAAGTATTGCTGCAGGAGGGAAAATAGGACAGTTTGGTGACAGTTAAATGTACGAAATATGACAGTTATATTACAGCGGAGGGTGATTGATATTTAGTTGATTAAAATCAGTGAGATGACGGAGATTTTAGACAAAAAACAATCTACAAAAATCTGCCTATTGCTGCACTATCTCTCTGAATATGAGCGGTTTTCGCTGTTTTTTACACGCTTGTCATATTGCCTAAAGCGGCAAAAAAACCAGCATATCATCCTTTGATGTATACCCAACTTGGGGGTAGAATATCCCCAAGTAGTAGGGAGATATCTGGTTATGGATGCTATATTTGTTGAGTTAAGTATTTTTGAAGCGAAGCGTGCTGATTATCTTTCCGATGATGAATTCAAGACATTCCAGCAGATGCTGCTTATTAATCCATTCTGCGGTGATGTTATCCAGCACACTGGCGGGTTAAGGAAGGTCAGATTTGCGGATCACCGTCGTGGAAAAGGTAAACGAGGTGGCTTGCGGGTGATCTATTATTGGTGGCTTGAAAAGTCTCACTTTTTGCTTTTTGTCATTTACGACAAAGACAAAAAAGATGACCTTAGCCGCAACGAGCGCGAGATGCTGCGTAAGATGTTGGAAATTTTGAAACAAGGGGGCACCTTATGAGCGAACTCAGCCTTTTTGAAGAACTGACCCAGGGAATGAAAGACTGGAGTGATTACAATGAGGGTAAAATCACGCTTAAAACCCACGCCGTATCACTGAAAAAAAACATATCTATGTCACCAGACGAGTTAAAAGCAATACGTGAAAAACTGCGTCTTTCACAAGCCGTTTTTGCGGATTACTTGCATACCGGTGTCACTACTTATCAAAACTGGGAGCAGGGCAGAGCCAAACCCAACAAACAGGCACTTCTTTTGATCCGTATGGTTGAAAAAGACCCAATGACGCTCGATACGTTAGCTGCCTTGTAATAAACATCAAACAGAGGCTAACCATTACCCCGATCCAGTCATAATAAATCCGGTGTGCTTTTTGAACGGCACCACCGGATTTTCCAAGCGTAATGCCCCTCATAACTGATAATGCCTCAATAACGGCTGATAGACCTTGCGGGAAAGCCAGGAAATCAGCGCCCACACGCCACGCTGATAAACGTTCAAGTGCCGGACATAAACCATGCTGTATTCAATCACCGGTTGGCAACCGCGAACCCGCTTAAAATCTGGCGCGCCGGAACTCAAATTGAGAAACAGCTTATGTTCCATAGCGTAGCGTAACGCAAAGGCGATCAAACGACGATATAAGGCCAATGATGCGGGTAATTCCGTCCGATAGCCGACGATCGGCACCGTTACTGTCTGTTCCAACTGAACCATTCCCAACACCCCCACCATTTGCTGCTGGTGGAACAAACCGTACAGTTGCAACACGCCAAGCTGCGAGGCCTGAGATAAATAACCGGTGGTAAACTGCACATTCTGGCGGCTGTATTTTTCCAGGTAGAGCTGGTTATAGAGGCGTTCGGCACACTGCATCTGCTCGGGATCATCGGCCGACAGCCGTTTGAACTCCCATCCCACCTGATGCAGCAGTTTGTCATCCCGGCGCGCGTTGATTTTACCCCACCAGCGAATAGGATCGTCCAGGCAATAAACCTGACGGCTGACGATAGGCAGCCAACCTTGCTGGGAGAGCTGCGCCAACAGTTCGGGGGTCTGCTGCCCATTGAGCGAACGGATCATCAAAGTATGCTGGGGATAGCGCTGTAATGCCTGTTGCCGCAACGCATCGGTATCCAGGGTTTGCCAGTGGCTGCTGGTCATATTGGTGGAAAGACACTGATTATTCAGCACCTGGAGCCGATCGACGTGCGCCAGCACTAAGGGCCATTTCAGCAACAACGTCAGCCCGTTGCACAGCGCCCGCAACGCGCCGTTATCGATTTTGATAATTTCATCCCGCGCGTAATCGACGATCAGCGCCAGCGGGGAAACCACATAGCAATTACCGGGCACGTAATCATTGACCGTCGCCGGTATCCAGAAGCCATCCTGTTGATACTCGGTCATCGACGTCTGGAGATTGGCGATCATGCCTGGCTGTTGCAACAGGGTCACTTGCAGGCGCTGCCACTGATTAACCTGCTCCATGCTAATAACCATCCCACTCGATATCAAAGGTGCTGGCATCGGTGAGGGGCCGCCGATAACGCAAGCTGCGGTACCCCATTTCCAACAATGCACACCACTGGGCTCCGGCACTTATCGGCCAACGATGATCGTTGAGCAAATTAGGCGCTTGGCGAAAATCCTGCCATAGCGTCGCCAACTGCTTATCGCGCCAAGCCTGCCAGGCAAAAAATAACAGTACGATCACGCCCACATGCCCCGCCTTGGGCGGCGCTGGCAGGTATTGCAATTGCCCATCGGCAGCGATGGACATCTGAGCCCCCAGCAAATGCAGGCCGCTGGTGGCCCTGGGATTACACTCAATAACAAAAATCACCCCGTCCTGTTCGATAAAATCGAACGCCACCTGGCCATGAAAGCCGGTTTTTTCCCCAAACTGACGGACAAAATCGTCCAGCCGCCGATCCTGATAGGGAACAAAGTAGCTGCCAGCAGCCTGATTGAAGCAGTATTTGGGTTGATAAGCCTGATGCACGATTAGCCTGCCGTGCTCAAAAACGGCATAGTTACACAACGCCACGCCGTCTAATTTCTGCTGCTGCACCCAGGGGATATGCTCGTTGAGCTGTCGATCGTTCAATACACCCGGTTTCGGCGTGCGGATCACTTGGCGACCAAAGCGTGAATAAACCGGTTTCAAAATGGTCAGGGGATCGTCGGCAATTTGCAAGCAGGAGGTCAGTAATCGGGTCACAGGAGTCCGCACCTCACCTAATCCCGTTAACAGGCTCAGGCTTTGGTACTTATGATGCAGTTCAAATAGCAACCGCCGTTCAGGTATCAGCCACTCGGTAGGCCCGATATACGCAGCAAACACCTGGGAGAGGTAGAAGATCTCTTCACAGGTGGGGATCAGCAGCTCAATAGCATGTTGGTCGAGATAGCCTTGCAGCTGCTGTTGATAACCGGCAAGGTCCTGGCGCGGGGAGGGGAGCCGTAGATAACCTTCAACCCCTTGTAAAAAACGGCCCAGCGGCCACTTCAAGCTGTCCGCCAACCAGACGCGGTGCCCGCTGCGCAACGCAATACGCGCCCACTCTATCGCGACCGGAGCCCGTGCTCCAGTAATCAAAATATTCATTATCTACGTATTCCCTTCCCTGCAGCATCACCCGCCAATCATAGCGTTAATGGCAAAACTGGGGCGAAAAAAATACCGTGTTGAGTCACCCAACACGGTATTCATAGCAGAAAGGTTAGCGATTATTCCACGGTGACGGATTTAGCCAGGTTACGTGGCTGATCCACATCGGTGCCTTTGATCAGGGCGACGTAATAGGACAAAAGCTGCAACGGCACGGTGTAGAAGATCGGTGCGACGATTTCTTCCACGTGCGGCAGTGGGATGATGGTCATCCCTTCGCTGCTGACGAAGCCGGCATCCTGATCGGCGAACACATACAGCTGACCACCACGGGCACGCACCTCTTCGATATTGGATTTAAGCTTCTCCAACAGCTCGTTGTTAGGCGCAACCACGATCACCGGCATATCGGCATCGATCAACGCCAGCGGGCCGTGCTTAAGCTCACCGGCGGCGTACGCCTCGGCGTGGATATAGGAGATCTCTTTGAGCTTCAGCGCCCCTTCCATCGCGATCGGGTATTGATCGCCACGGCCAAGGAACAGTGCGTGATGCTTGTCAGAAAAACCTTCCGCCAGCGCTTCGATACTCTTGTCCAGTGACAGCATCTGCTCGATACGCGCAGGCAGGGCTTGCAGACCATGCACAATGTCATGCTCTACGCTTTCCGCCATTCCTTTCAGCCGGCCAAGACGCGCCACCAGCATCAACAGCACAGCAAGCTGTGTGGTAAAGGCTTTGGTTGAAGCAACGCCGATTTCGGTACCGGCCTTGGTCATCAGCGCCAGATCGGATTCACGCACCAGCGAAGAACCCGCCACGTTGCACACGGCCAGAGAACCTAAGTACCCTAGCTCTTTGGACAAGCGCAGTGCTGCCAGCGTATCGGCGGTCTCACCAGATTGAGACAGGGTGATGATCAGGCTGCCTGGACGTACCGCTGACTTGCGATAACGGAATTCGGAGGCAATCTCTACGTCACAAGGCACACCGGCCAGCGACTCGAACCAGTAACGAGCCACCATCCCCGAGTGGTAAGAAGTCCCACAGGCGATGATCTGCACGTGCTGCACTTTTGACAGCAGTTCATCAGCGTGCGGGCCAAGCTCACTCAGGTCGATCTTGCCATGGCTGAAACGCCCCTCAAGGGTGTTTTTCAGCGCCATTGGCTGCTCAAAAATCTCTTTTTGCATGTAATGACGGTACGCGCCTTTGTCACCGGCGTCGTATTGCACCTGAGATTCGATCTCTGGGCGCTCAATCGCATTACCCTGCTTGTCAAAAATGCTGACGGTGCGGCGGGTCACTTCTACCACGTCACCTTCTTCCAGGAAGATAAAGCGGCGGGTTACCGGCAGCAGGGCCAGTTGGTCGGAGGCAATGAAGTTTTCGCCCACGCCACGGCCAATCACCAGCGGGCTACCTGAACGGGCAGCCACCAATACGCTCGGATCGCGGCTATCCATCACCACGGTGCCATAAGCGCCACGCAGCTGTGGGATCACACGCTGTACCACTTCCAGCAGCGTACCGCCCTGCTTCTGTTCCCAATGCACCAGGTGAGCAATCACCTCTGTGTCGGTTTCAGAACTGAAGCGATAACCACGCGCAATCAGCTGTTCACGCAGCGGTTCGTAGTTTTCGATAATGCCGTTATGCACCACCGCGATGTAATCTGAAACATGAGGATGCGCGTTCGCCTCTGAAGGTTCACCGTGCGTCGCCCAACGGGTATGGGCAATCCCTGTACCACCATGCAGATCCTGTTGCTCTGCCGCTTCAGCCAGTTTTTGTACCTTGCCGACACGACGTAAACGGCTGACGTTACCCTCGCTATCCACCACGGCCAGACCCGCTGAGTCATAGCCCCGGTATTCCAGGCGACGTAAACCTTCCAGCAGGATCTCGGCGATATCACGTTGCGCTACTGCACCTACAATTCCACACATCTGTTGTATTCCTAATTAAACGCCTTGCGGGCGCTTTCGATGTCTCGACCTGATTTTTGCCGGTTTTACCGTGCTTCCCCGAGCCTGTAGAGAATGGGGATTATTATGTTTTGCTCTGTACTCTTTAGCGAAAGTACAGAGCAAAACAGTGATGCCCTCACCCTAACCCTCTCCCACAGGGAGAGGGGACCGATCGAGAGAGTCTGAAATTATGTCTTCTACATCAGCACCAGCTGATTCACCTTGGTTGAAGGGACGATCGCGGTTGCTAATATTACCCCAGCTATCCCAACAGAGCAGGGGCTAACAGCTCCCTCTCCCTGTGGGAGAGGGTTGGGGTGAGGGGCCTACTTCTTCTTGGTTGGACGCTGCCAGCCTTGAATATGCACCTGCTTGACCCGGCTCAACACCAGCTCATTATCCGCAATATCGCGGGTCACCGTGGTACCGGCAGCGATCGTCACCCCTTTGCCTACGGTGACCGGAGCCACCAGCTGAGTATCCGAACCGACAAACACGCCGTCGCCGATAATGGTTTTGTGCTTGTTGGCACCGTCGTAGTTACAGGTAATGGTACCGGCACCGATATTCACATCGTCGCCAATCTCGGCGTCGCCCAGATAGCTCAGGTGGCCAGCCTTGGAGCCTTTGCCCAGGCGGGCCTTCTTGATTTCCACGAAGTTGCCAACGTGGGCACCTTCCGCCAGTTCGGCACCAGGGCGCAGACGGGCAAATGGGCCAACGGTACAGGCCGCCTCCAGCTGCGCATCTTCCAGCACGCTGTATGGGCTGATCTCGCAGTCGTCGCCAATCACGCAGTCTCTCAGTATGCAGCCAGCACCGATCTTCACGCGGTTACCCAGCTTGACCATGCCTTCGATAATCACGTTGGCATCGATGGAGATGTCACGGCCATGTTCCAACACGCCACGCAGATCGAAGCGTGCCGGATCCAGCAGCATCACGCCAGCCAGCAGCAATTTCTCTGCCTGCTCGGCCTGATACACGCGTTCAAGCTGCGACAGTTGCAGGCGATTATTCACGCCTTCAACTTCGCTCAGGCGCGCCGGGTGAACCGCCTCAATCTTGTTACCCTCAGCATGCGCCAGGGCAATGATGTCGGTGATATAGAATTCACCTTGGGCATTATTATTGTTCAGCTTGCCCAGCCAGCGCTTCAGATCGCGGCCGTTGGCCACCAGAATGCCGGTGTTGATCTCATTAATCTGGCGCTGCTCATCGTTGGCATCTTTATGTTCGACAATGCCCACCACAGTGCCGTTTTCACGTACGATGCGGCCATAACCGCTCGGGTCTTGCAGCTTCACCGTCAGCAGGCCAATCCCACCCTGAGGTTTGGCTGCTAGCAGACGCGTCAGCGTTTCGACGGCGATCAGTGGCACATCGCCATACAGCATCAGCACGTCTTCATCATCGGCAAAATGCGGTGCCGCCTGCTGCATTGCATGGCCTGTTCCCAACTGCTCGGCCTGCAACACCCAGTTTAGTGCATCATTACGCAGGGTGCTTTTCAGCAGTTCGCCGCCGTGGCCGTAAACCAGATGGACGTTTTTGGCACCCAGCTTCATGGCAGCATCAATGACGTGCTGCACCATTGGCTTACCCGCCAGCGGATGTAACACCTTGGGAAGGTCGGAATACATGCGTGTTCCCTTGCCCGCGGCGAGGATAACCACGCTCATTGCGCTGTTAGACATAAGCAACCTGATAACTCCATTTTGATGGACGAAAGTAAACCCGTTTGATAACGGAATTACTACATATTTCTCTACACGAATCCGGCGCAGGCCGCATGGCTCCTAGCCTGCCGCCAATGGCTGCGATCCAACCGTACAGCGAAAAAACTGTCGGCGATCGGCGACGCTTAATTCAACTGGAAGCGCTAATACAGCACAATGCCTGGCCGGTTGAAACGCTTATTTTAAAACAAAAAAAAAGCGACCCACAGGGGCCGCTTTCTTATTTCCACACGCTGCAGGCAACGCGGGAGTTTACATCGCTTTTCTGGTGAGCTCGATAACGCGCAGTTTCGCGATCGCTTTCGCCAGTTCAGCAGATGCCTGAGCATAGTCGACATCGCCATGAGAGCTACGGATGTGCTCTTCAGCTTTACGCTTAGCTTCCAGCGCTCTCGCTTCGTCGAGGTCCGTTCCACGGATGGCAGTGTCCGCCAGCACGGTTACCACGCTCGGCTGTACCTCAAGGATACCGCCGGACAGGTAGATGAACTCTTCTTCACCGTGCTGTTTAACAATACGCACCATGCCAGGCTTGATGGCAGTCAGCAGCGGCGCATGGCCAGGGAAGATCCCCAGTTCGCCTTCGCTGCCTGTCACCTGGATCTTCTGCACCAGGCCGGAAAACATCTGTTTTTCCGCGCTGACGACATCCAGATGGTAAGTCATAGCCATATCACCCTCCTCTCAAGGCGTTACAGTTTCTTGGCTTTTTCCACTGCTTCTTCAATGGTGCCAACCATGTAGAACGCCTGCTCCGGCAGGTGGTCATAGTCGCCGTCCATAATGCCTTTGAAACCACGGATGGTGTCTTTCAGCGATACGAACTTGCCCGGAGAACCGGTAAAGACTTCTGCCACGAAGAACGGCTGAGACAGGAAACGTTGGATTTTACGCGCACGGGATACAACCAGCTTGTCATCTTCTGACAGCTCGTCCATACCCAGAATGGCGATGATATCTTTCAGTTCCTGGTAGCGTTGCAGAATAGACTGCACGCCACGCGCTACGTCGTAGTGCTCCTGGCCAACTACCAGCGGATCCAGCTGACGGCTGGTGGAATCCAGCGGGTCAACGGCCGGGTAGATACCCAGAGAAGCGATGTTACGGCTCAGTACCACGGTTGCATCCAAGTGAGCAAAGGTGGTGGCTGGTGATGGGTCAGTCAAGTCATCCGCAGGAACGTAAACGGCCTGCACAGAGGTGATTGAACCGGTCTTGGTAGAGGTGATACGTTCTTGCAGAACACCCATCTCTTCCGCCAGCGTTGGCTGATAACCTACCGCCGATGGCATACGGCCCAGAAGTGCGGACACTTCGGTACCGGCCAAGGTATAACGGTAGATGTTATCGACGAACAGCAGTACGTCACGACCTTCGTCACGGAACTTCTCAGCCATGGTCAGGCCGGTCAGCGCAACGCGCAGACGGTTACCTGGTGGCTCGTTCATCTGGCCGTAAACCAGGGAAACTTTGTCCAGTACGTTGGAGTCGGTCATTTCGTGGTAGAAGTCGTTACCCTCACGAGTACGTTCACCCACGCCCGCAAACACAGAATAACCGGAGTGCTCGATCGCGATGTTACGGATCAGCTCCATCATGTTTACGGTTTTACCTACACCAGCACCACCGAACAGACCAACTTTACCACCCTTGGCGAACGGGCAGATCAGGTCCATTACCTTGATACCGGTTTCCAGCAGATCCTGGGAGCTGGACAGCTCTTCGTAGCTTGGCGCCGGGCGGTGAATAGCCCAACGTTCTTCTTCGCCGATGTCGCCCTTCATGTCGATTGGTTCACCCAATACGTTCATGATGCGGCCCAGGGTAGCTTTACCTACCGGTACTTCAATTGGGTGCTGCAGGTCGGTTACGGCCAGACCACGACGCAGACCGTCTGAGGTCCCCATTGCGATACAGCGAACCACGCCGCCACCCAGCTGTTGCTGAACTTCCAGCACCAATTTCTCGGTGCCGTTTGCAACCTCAAGAGCGTTGTACACTTTCGGTACGGCATCCTGAGGGAACTCGACGTCCACCACGGCGCCGATTACCTGGATAATCTTTCCAGTAGCCATCTTGAATCCTCTACGTAATTCGTAAACCTAGCTTAAACCGCGGAGGCTCCCGAAACGATCTCGGTGAGTTCCTGAGTGATGCTGGCCTGACGCGCCTTGTTGTATACCAACTGCAGCTCTTTGATCAGGCTACCGCCGTTATCGGTTGCGGCTTTCATCGCGACCATTCGTGCGGCCTGCTCGCTGGCCAGGTTTTCCACGACGCCCTGATAAACTTGCGATTCCACATAACGGCGCAGCAAGGTATCAAGCAGCACTTTTGGATCGGGCTCATACAGGTAATCCCAGGATTTTTTCTTCAGTTCACTGTCATCAGAAGGTGGCAATGGCAGAAGTTGCAGTAACTGCGGTTCCTGGGACATCGTATTAACAAATTTGTTGCTGACAACGTACAGCTTGTCTAAACGACCTTCGTCGTAGGCTTGCAACATCACTTTCACTGGACCGATCAAATCCGACAGGGAAGGGTTATCCCCCATGCCGGTCACCTGGGCAACCACGTTGCCGCCCACGGAACCAAAGAAAGAGGCCGCTTTTGAGCCAATCAGCGCTAAATCAGCTTCAACGCCTTTTTCAGACCAGCCTTTCATCTCTGCCAACAGCTTCTTGAACAGGTTGATGTTCAAGCCGCCGCAGAGACCACGGTCAGTAGACACCACCAGATACCCGACGCGCTTAACGTCACGCTCATCCAGGTACGGGTGCTTATATTCCAGATTCCCTAAAGCCAGGTGACCAATCACCTCGCGCATGGTCTCTGCATAAGGACGGCTGGCCGCCATGCGTTCCTGCGATTTACGCATTTTGGAGGCGGCGACCATTTCCATCGCTTTAGTGATCTTCTGCGTGTTTTGCACGCTGGCGATCTTACTACGTATCTCTTTTGCGCCGGCCATCTCTGCTTCTCCTCATTGCCAGTGGCCTGCCGTCTTGCAACGGCAGGCCACTATGCGTTACCAGGACTGGGTTGCCTTGAAGGTATCGAGGATGCCTTTCAGCTTGCCTTCGATCTCATCGTTATAAGCACCAGTTTGGTTGATGTGGTTCAGCAGTTCGGCATGCTCGCGGTCCGCAAAAGCAACCAGAGCGGCTTCGAAGCTGACGACTTTCGCCACTTCTACGTCGTTCAGGTAGCCACGCTCGGCGGCAAACAGCACCAGAGACTGTTGTGCGACGGACATCGGCGCATACTGTTTCTGTTTCAGCAGCTCGGTCACTTTCTGACCGTGGCTCAGCTGTTTACGCGTTGCATCGTCCAGATCGGAAGCGAACTGAGAGAACGCAGCCAGTTCACGATACTGTGCCAGAGCGGTACGAATACCACCGGACAGTTTTTTCATGATCTTGGTCTGTGCTGCACCACCCACACGGGATACGGAAATACCCGGGTTAACCGCCGGACGAATACCGGAGTTAAACAGGTTGGATTCCAGGAAGATCTGACCATCGGTAATCGAGATTACGTTGGTCGGAACGAACGCGGAAACGTCACCCGCCTGGGTTTCAATGATCGGCAGAGCGGTCAGTGAACCGGTTTGGCCTTTGACTTCACCTTTGGTGAAGGCTTCAACGTAGTCGGCGTTAACACGCGCAGCACGCTCCAGCAAACGGGAGTGGAGGTAGAATACGTCGCCTGGGTAAGCTTCACGACCTGGTGGACGGCGAAGCAGCAGGGAGATCTGACGGTAAGCAACGGCCTGTTTGGACAGGTCATCGTATACGATCAGCGCATCTTCACCACGGTCACGGAAGTATTCACCCATTGCGCAACCGGCATATGGCGCCAGGTATTGCAGTGCAGCGGATTCTGACGCGGTAGCCACAACCACGATGGTGTTGGCCAGTGCGCCGTGCTCTTCCAGCTTGCGCACCACGTTAGCGATGGTGGACGCTTTCTGGCCGATAGCCACGTAAACGCATTTGATGCCGGAATCGCGCTGGTTGATGATCGCATCGATCGCCAAGGCGGTTTTACCGGTTTGACGGTCGCCGATCACCAGCTCACGTTGGCCACGACCGATTGGGATCATGGCGTCGACCGATTTATAGCCGGTCTGTACTGGCTGATCAACAGACTGACGTTCGATAACGCCAGGTGCGATAGTTTCAACTGGAGAGAAACCGTCGTTGTCAACCGGGCCTTTACCATCAATAGGTGCGCCCAGAGTGTTGACTACGCGGCCCAGCAGGCCACGGCCAACCGGAACTTCCAGAATACGGCCGGTACATTTTACCTTCATGCCTTCGGCCAGATCCGAATACGGACCCATTACCACGGCACCTACAGAGTCACGCTCCAGGTTCAATGCAATTGCGTAACGGTTGCCTGGCAGTGCGATCATTTCGCCCTGCATAACCTCGGCCAAACCGTGTACGCGGATGATCCCGTCGCTAACGGAAACGATGGTACCTTCATTGTGAGCTTCGCTCACTACATTGAACTGAGCAATGCGCTGCTTGATCAGTTCGCTGATTTCGGTGGAATTCAGTTGCATGCTCCAGTCCCCTTAAGACTGCAAGACGTCTGCCAGGCGCTCGAGACGGCCACGTACGCTGCCATCGATCACCAGATCACCGGCACGGATAATGACACCGGCCAGTACAGACTTGTCAATTTTGCAATTCAGCTTAACTTTGCGTGACAGACGTTTTTCCATCGCAGCGATAATCTTGGCTTGCTGTGTGTCGTTCAGTGCGCTCGATGAGAGCACCTCGACTTCGACGGTGGATTCCAGCGCGGCGCGTAGTTCGATGAACTGTTGCAGCACCGCAGGAAGGACCAGTAAACGCCCATTTTCGGCCATTACACGGATAAAGTTCTGGCCATGTTCGTCGAGCTCATCGCCACAAACCGCAATAAACGTGTTGGACAAGGTTTCAGGTGCGACAGCACCGGAAAGCAGTTCCGCCATCTGTTCATTACGGGTGACAACAGCAGTAAACGCCAGCATTTGCTGCCAGCGTTCTACGCTTTGGTTCTCAACGGCAAAGTCAAAAGCTGCTTTGGCGTAGGGGCGAGCTACGGTGATAAATTCAGACATCAGCCCCTCCCTCCTTACAGTTCAGCGACCAGTTTATCAACGATGTCGCTGTTAGCAGCTTCATCCACGGAACGTTCGATGATCTTCTCGGCACCGGCAATTGCCAGCATCGCGACTTGCTTACGCAACTCTTCACGAGCGCGCTTACGTTCGGCTTCGATCTCAGCCTGAGCCTGCGCCACGATTTTGTTACGTTCCTGCTCGGCTTCTGCTTTCGCTTCGTCCACGATCTGAGCCTTGCGTTTGTTTGCTTGCTCAATAATCGCCTGGGCTTCCGCTTTGGCAGTTTTCAGCTGGTCGGTCGCATTGGCTTGCGCTAAGTCCAAATCTTTTTTGCCACGTTCTGCAGAAGCGAGGCCATCAGCAATTTCTTTCTGACGCTTCTCGATGGCAGCCATAATTGGCGGCCATACATACTTCATACAGAACCAGACAAACAGGATGAACGCGATAGCCTGGCCGAGGATTGTTGCGTTAAGATTCACAGCACAATGCCTCTTTAAAAGTTAATAATGTGGTTTCTTTGTAGAGTGTGAACCCTACTTACGCGACAGCAAACATCACGTACAAACCCAGACCAACAGCGATCATCGGGATGGCGTCAACCAGGCCCATAACGATAAAGAACTGTGTACGCAACAGCGGGATCAGATCGGGCTGACGTGCAGCGCCTTCCAAGAATTTACCACCCAGGATGCCGATACCGATCGCAGCACCGATTGCCGCTAACCCCATCATAATAGCGGCAGCCATGTACAGCAGATCCATATTCAGGTTTTCCATGACAGTCTCCAGTTTGTTTCAGTTTAATAGTGCAAGTGTTTTAAGAAAATCAGTGCTCTTCAGACGCCATCGACAGATAGACGATCGTCAGAACCATGAAAATAAAGGCTTGAAGCGTAATGATCAGGATGTGGAAGATTGCCCAAGGCAAACTCAGCATCCACTGTGACCACCACGGCAACAGACCAGCAATCAGGATGAAGATCAACTCACCCGCATACATGTTGCCGAACAGTCGCAGACCCAGTGAAACAGGTTTGGACAGCAGGCTGACACCTTCAAGGATCAGGTTAATGGGAATAAATACCGGGTGGTTGAACGGCTGCATGGTTAACTCTTTAACGAACCCACCAATGCCTTTCATTTTAATGCTATAGAACAGGATCAGGACAAATACGGCCAACGCCATCGACAGCGTGATGTTCACGTCAGCGGTAGGTACGACACGCAGTGCTGGCAGACCAAGCTGGGTTCCGATATACGGCAGGAAGTCAACCGGGATCAGGTCCATCAGGTTCATCAGGAACACCCAGACGAACACCGTCAGCGCCAGCGGAGCAATCACCTTGCTCTTGCCGTGATACATATCCTTGACGCTGTTGTCGACAAAGCCAACGATCAGCTCAACGGCGGTTTGCAGCTTGCCGGGAACACCACTGGTGGCGTTTTTGGCTACCTTGCGGAAAATAGCCAGAAAAACCACCCCGAGGACGACGGAGAAAAACATCGAGTCGAGGTTAATCGACCAAAAACCAGTCCCGACCTGAAGCTGCGTCAGGTGGTGACCGATATACTCCTGTGGACTGTTGAATCCCTCTGCAGACATGATGCCTCTACCCTTATTTAGTTAATTTCGGTAACTGTTAATCACGGCGGGTGCCACTATCTGCACCACTAACACCGCTAAATAGGTCAGGCCAAGCGGTATCAACACCGCTTTGAACACCCCAAGCGCCACGATCAGCAAAACGATGGTGATCACGACCTTTAGCCCTTCACCAATGGCGAACGACCAGGCAACCCGTCCGGGTGCCGGCGTCTGTGCCTGATGACGCAAGGCAAACAGCATAAACATGGCATTGGGTAACCAGGCAGCCAGGCCACCTGCCAGTGCCGAACCGCTCCACTCCAGACTTTTCAGGCCGAAAGCAGCGCTGATCAAAACAAAAGTCATTAACTGCAGCAACAGCAACTTGCGTGCAACTTTTCCGCTGTACAGGGACACAGACATGACGTTTGTTCTCTCCGTACCCCTGAGGGGGTATGCCGACGTATAAAACTGCCTTTGCGGTTCTGAGTCAAGCAGCAAAAAACGTGCAAATTATACGGGCCACTCCAACGAATTCAATCGATAAGTAGCGAAAAGGTGAACAATTATTTAAATTTCCCCTTTTCGGGCTATTTTCACAAGAAAATGGCCGGAATAATCGCTCGCATTTATTTGTCTGACTATTCCACGGTTGCGGTAAGAAACGTGCAACCGATCACAATACTGACTATTAATGAGTTATAGCCCAGGTTAACGACCTAGGTCTTTAGCTTTTTGGGCGATCAAAAAATATTATAAATCAAATCATTACAACGTAACCGTTCAAAAACAATCCTTATACCCCGTAAAAACCTTTTATTGACATTCACAGGAATAATAAAGCAACACTCAATTAACACTGACAGCAAATCGGAATCTTTCACACATTGTTGCTAACGTGACTATCACCCACTGAAATGATGCATTTTTGACATCACAATGTTAATTAAAGGTAAATAAACGAAGGGGGGGACCTATCTGATTAGCCTGCTTGCTATTTACCTTCTGTACCCTACACCAATCGCTGATTATTTGATGCTAAACAATTCTGATTTGGCTTTAGTGGGCTTTTAAGACGATCAAATGGCGCTCGCCATCCAGCTCCGGCACCTGCAAACGCACCACCGACTCCAGAGAAACCCCTTCTGGCAACTGGGCCAACTCGTCTTGTGGGCAAACCCCTTTCAGCGCATAAAAACGCCCCTGCCCTTTGGCTGGCAGATGGTGACACCAAGCCAACATGTCTTGCAGTGAGGCAAAAGCCCGGCTGATCACACCATCAAACGGCGGTTCTGCCACAAACTCTTCTACGCGGCTCTGTACCGGTTCGATATTGTTCAGCCCCAACTCATGCTGTACCTGGCGCAGGAAGCGTACGCGCTTGCCCAGGCTGTCTAACAGGGTGAAATGGGCATCGGGCCGCACTATAGCCAACGGAATGCCTGGCAAACCAGGGCCGGTGCCAACGTCAATAAAGCGTGACCCCGTCAGATGAGCATTCACCACGATGCTGTCCATGATATGGCGCACCAGCATTTGCTGCGGATCGCGCACAGAAGTGAGGTTGTAAGCCTTGTTCCACTTGTCGAGCATAGCGACATAACCCAACAATTGCTGCTTTTGTTGATCGGGAAGCGAAATTCCAGCCGCTGCAAGCAACGAATCCAATTTTTTTTGCACAACAGAGTCCTCTGACAGGCGTGGAACAGCAGGCCAATCTGCAACTGCTCACTAAGGCAGTCTATGATAATTCAGGCTTGAGGTGATGTCAGCGGCCGTTTGCTCAGCAGATAGGCAAACGGCCACTCGGTGAACGGATTTTATGCGCTGCGGCGCAGTAAGCCCTGCTTTTTCAGCCAGATTAGCAAAATGGAGATCGCTGCAGGTGTGATACCGGAAATGCGCGAAGCCTGGCCGATCGAGTTAGGCTTGTGATCGTTCAGTTTGGCGATCACCTCGTTGGACAATCCGGAGACCTGACGATAATCGAGATCCAGCGGCAACACGGTGTTCTCGTTGCGCTGCTGTTTGTCGATCTCATCCTGCTGGCGAGCGATGTAGCCTTCGTATTTTACCTGAATTTCCACTTGCTCAGCGGCTTCGGTGTCTGCCAGTGCAGGAGCAAAAGCTGCCACCGCAGTCAGTTGACCATAATCCATTTCCGGGCGGCGCAGCAGTTCTTCGCCGTTGGCTTCACGTGACAGAGGCGCTTTCAGCAAGACGTTAACCTGCTCGACGTTCTCTGAATGCGGATGCACCCAGATATCACGCAGACGCTGGCGTTCCTGTTCGATGTGCTCGAGCTTTTCGCAGTAGCGCTGCCAGCGTTCATCGTCAACCAGCCCCAATTCGCGGCCTTTTTCCGTCAGGCGCAGATCGGCATTGTCTTCGCGCAACATCAAACGGTATTCGGCACGTGAGGTAAACATGCGGTACGGTTCTTTGGTGCCCAGCGTACTGAGATCGTCCACCAGCACCCCCAGGTAAGCCTGATCGCGGCGTGGTGACCAGCCTTCGTCTTCAACGGCATAACGCCCGGCGTTCAACCCGGCCAACAGGCCTTGTGCAGCAGCTTCTTCATAACCGGTGGTGCCGTTGATCTGGCCTGCGAAGAACAACCCCTGGATAAATTTGCTTTCCAGCGTTGGTTTCAAATCGCGTGGATCGAAGAAATCGTACTCGATGGCATAGCCAGGACGAACGATACGGGCATTTTGCATCCCTTCCATCGAACGCACGATCTGCATCTGTACGTCAAACGGCAAACTGGTGGAAATCCCGTTCGGGTAGATCTCGTTGCTGGTTAACCCTTCAGGTTCCAGGAAGATCTGGTGCGCATTACGATCGGCAAAGCGCATCACTTTGTCTTCGATCGATGGGCAGTAGCGTGGGCCGATCCCTTCGATGATCCCGGCATACATCGGGCTACGATCGAGGTTATTGCGGATCACGTCATGGGTTTTTTCATTGGTGTGCGTGATGTAGCACGGCACCTGTTGCGGATGCTGGCTGGCGTTGCCCAGGAAAGAAAACACTGGAATTGGCGTATCGCCATGCTGCTCAGCCAGAACGCTGAAATCTATGGTGCGTGCATCGATACGGGGAGGTGTACCCGTTTTCAGGCGATTGACACGCAGAGGCAGTTCACGCAGACGCTGTGACAAAGAGATCGACGGAGGATCCCCAGCACGGCCACCGCTGTAGTTTTCCAGGCCGATGTGGATCTTGCCATCCAGGAAGGTGCCTACGGTCAGTACTACCGCTTTGGCACGGAATTTCAGCCCCATCTGGGTCACCGCACCCACCACTCGATCGTTCTCGACGATCAGATCCTCAACCGGTTGTTGGAAGATCATCAGGTTGGGCTGGTTCTCCAATGCGGTGCGAACGGCTTGGCGATACAGGACGCGATCTGCCTGAGCTCGAGTGGCTCGCACTGCCGGGCCTTTACTGGCGTTTAGTATCCTAAACTGGATACCCGCATGGTCGATCGCCTTGGCCATCAGCCCGCCGAGTGCATCGATTTCCTTGACCAGATGCCCTTTCCCGATACCACCGATCGCCGGATTACAGGACATTTGTCCCAGCGTGTCGATATTGTGGGTCAGTAATAAAGTCTGACGTCCCATACGTGCCGCAGCCATGGCGGCTTCGGTTCCGGCATGGCCACCACCGATGATAATGACGTCAAATTGCTCTGGATAAAACATGGAACAGCACCTCGGAGTACTTGCGAACGATCGTTGTTTGCCCTGGGGGGAGGATTCTACTCAAGTTTAGTCGATCGACCAAGCGGTCAGGATCTTAGGTAATTAAAAGAAGATCTTTTTTATTTAAAGATCTCTTTATTAGATCTCTTATTAGGATCGCGATCCTCTGTGGATAAGTGATTATTCCAGATAAAGATCAGCCGATTAAGCAGGATCGTTTGCTGTGAATGATCGGTGATCCTGGCCAGTATAAGCTGGGATCTAAATGGCATGTTATCCACAGGACAGAAAGCGTACGACGGTTGTTATTGGGATAACTACCGGTTATACCCTGCTTTCAAGCCTAGTTATACACAATCGTTCGCGCGATCTTTAACCGAATTAGAGTAAAATAATCCAATTCTTCAGCCATTCTTCGGCAGGATCCTCGGGAATTTCATGTTGGGTCACGTCGATCTCGAGACGATCGCCGATCCTTTTCGCTCCACGAGCCTGGAAAAGATCGTCGATCTGTTTGATCGCACCACAGAAGGTATCGTACTCAGAACTGCCCAAACCGACGGCACCGAACTGCACCTGCGATAAATCAGGTTGCTGTTCTGCCAGTTGTTCCAACAGCGGCTGCAAGTTATCTGGTAAATCACCGGCACCGTGAGTGGAGGAAACCACCAGCCAGCGGCCTGACAGCGTCAATTCATCCAATTCAGGGCCATGCAGCATTTCCGTTGAGAAACCTGCTTCTTCGAGTTTCTCGGCCAAATGTTCAGCCACATATTCTGCGCTGCCAAGCGTGCTGCCACTGATCAGAGTGATGTCTGCCATGAATGAATGATCCCAACCTTAAACTCAAGAGGCCGTATTGTACTCTGTGAATCAGCTGGGATCTACCTGTGGATAATATGGGTATAACGATCGGGAGAACCAGGATCCATCAACAACATCAACGGTTCATCAGACACAATTATGGCGCTATTTTTTCATAATTGATTGATTTAAATAGCTAGAAAATCATTGGGTGGGGTCTGAAGCCATCTTGCCAACCTTGCAGTGGTTGTTCCTTTATAAGGATAAGTTTTATTTTTCAGCTGGTGGATAAGATAGAGGATGGGGCGAAAGCCCTGTGCATGAGCGCAGAAGCAGGCGTCACTGGCGGTATGATGACATGATCAACCGCGGCTATGGTTAACCATGTCACCAATTCCTTAAACACTGGCTCTTTCAATGAAGCCTAAGGTCATCAAATCGCAGCTTTGCTCCCCTAGGTTCTCCCGGGCTAGGGGGCAAAAGATCGGTTATAGCGTGATGCGTCCCATCATTAGCAACCAGATGACGATGGCATCAAGCAGCAACAGGATAGCCAGATAAAAAATTTCTTTATTCTGGAACAGCGGCTGATTGTCGCCCTTCTCTTTACGAGACCATATGAACACCGGTAGCCCGCAGGTAAGCAGAATGGGAATCAGCGCCACATACTGGATTTGGCTGGCATAAAGGATAAACAGGCAGAATATGACGCCAAGAATGCCGCTGACAAGGGCAAAGTTACGCCCCTTTTTGGCATACTGATCATACTCACGATTGAGGCAAATTTTCGCCATATACAAGGTCGTAGTGATATATGCAGGCACCACCATCAACGCACTGATGTTGTACATCGTGTTCCACGCGTCATTAGAAAAATATACTAATAACATCGCGGCCTGCATCACAAAACTGCTGACCCAAAGGGAAACATTGGCGGCCTGTTTGCTATTGGTGCGCGCAAAAGCCCGTGGGAAAGCGCCTTTTTGCCCGGCAACCATGGGAATTTCAGCGCAGAGCATCGTCCAGGCTAACCAGCCAGCCAGTACGGAAATAATCAGTCCCACGTTCATTAACCAAGCGCCCCAGTGACCGACTACTTTCGCCAGGACGCCTGCGGTTGAAGGATTACTGGCCTGAGCGAGTTCAGCCTGCGGCATTACGCCAAACGGCAATATTGACATCAGTATGTAGATGATCAGTGCCAACAAAAAACCCAGTAGCGTGGCCTTGCCGACATCTTTCTTGTTTTTGGCACGTCCAGAAAGAACGACTGCGCCTTCTACGCCAATAAATGCCCACAGTGTTACCGTCATTGGGGCAAGGATTTGCGACATCAGTGATACGGGTTTAGCGTGGTTGCCGACCCCTTCAACGATTTGTGGTGCCGTTCCCCAAAAGTTGCTGAACAGCTGAGAATAATTGATTAAGAAGCCCAGTATGACAACAAACAGCACCAGTGGTACAAGTTTGGCGATGGTACCGAGAGTGTTCACAAAACCCGCAACTTTCGTCCCGGATAACACCAGGAAGTTGTAACCCCAAATCAAAACCGAACCGCAGATAATTGAATTCAGGTTATTGCCATCGGTGAATACACCGGGGAAAAACTGGTTTAACGCATCCATCAAGATAACGGCGAAGGCGACGTTGCCAAAGGCAGTCATCAGCCAGTATCCCCAGGCGACGTTGAAAGCAATAAATGACCCGAAACCTTCCTGGGCATACATATAGACGCCCGCCTGTAGGTCTGGGCGCAGGTCAGACAACAGGCGAAATGAGTTGGCGATAAAATAGATACCAATACCTGCGATAAGCCACGCGATTATGATCGGCCCTACTGCCGAGGTAGCAGCTGTGTTTTGGGGAAGGCTAAATACACCACCGCCCAGCATAGAACCTACAACAATGGCGATTAATGCAATTAGCCCGAGCTTGTGCTCGCCGTCTGTCTTTGCTGTGTCAGTAGCACTCGTTGATGATGTTGAAGATTGATTTGACATAAATAAAACCCTTGCATCGGAATAGACATCACCCCGGCCCTAGCGGGACGGAGTGATGAGATAACCAGCTGATTATTGGCGACCTTTTTTAATTGTTGGAGAAACCCGGCGTTTAAAACGGAGCTGTTCCGGCCGCTTTACAGCTTTGCGTTCATCTTCAATGATGGCTCTTACCCAAAAGTCACCATTTTCATCAACGTTGATACCCTGGATCTCATGTTCAAAACCTGGGAAGTGTTTATCAAAGTCCTGTAAAGCTCGCAGATAGCCCATAATGCCTTTGTCGCCAACTGGCAGACGTTCACCTGGCATTAGGACCGGGATACCTGGTGGGTAAGGAACCAACATGCTGGCGGCAATACGGCCAGAAAAATCATCCAGGCGGATGTGTTCCGCCTTATAGCGCAGCACTTTCTGATAGGCCGCAGCCGGAGTCATCACCGGTTCAGGGTCGGTATTAACCGCCTCATTAATGTGGTTCATCAGATCCAGCTCGCACATTTTTTCATGCATCTGCTGGCAGAGTTGTTTCAGGGTCAAGTTATCGTAATGCGGTGATTGGCCTTTCAAGGACGCAATAGCGTCAACGGCAAGCGCATCAGAGTCATAGAGTTTTTTAAAGGTCAGCAGGCTTTCAATTAACGTGCCCCATTTTCCTTTGGTGATACCAACAGAAAACAGAATGAGGATCGTGTAATCGCCGGTGCGGGCAATTTCAATCCTTTTGTCATCGAGGAATTTGGTGATCAAATAGCCAGGTATACCCTGTTCTTGGTAACTACCATCCAGGTTAATGCCTGGACAGGTAATGGTGACTTTTACCGGATCAAGCATGCTATTGGTATCAACCAGATCTTCATCGTGAAAGCCGTGCCAGCTATCGCCCGCACACAATTCCCAACATTCAGGACCTTGGTTGAGTAGCTCAAGCGGAGCCTCTTCAAAGCTGTACTGTTTACCCGTTGCCTTATCATGAACCTCTGCCGGCTGTAGAACGTCAAAAAACCAGGCTGATTCGCCCTCTAGTTCGCGAATCTGGCGTTTAACGGAAACGACGGCTTTACGGAACGCAATGGCTTCATCGATCGACTCCTGTACCAATGAACGACCGGAATCTCCCTGCATCATACTTACCGCTACATCAATTGAAGCAATGATCGGGTAAAAGGGAGATGTGGTGCCGTGCATCATGAATGAATCGTTAAAATCATCAAAATCCAGCGGAGCACGGTGGCTTTTTTTCACATGGATCATTGAGGCCATTGATAGAGAAGGCAGCATTTTATGGGTCGACTGCACAGCAAAAATGGTCGGGCGATCGGGAGTGTCTTCAACGTCCATTGCGAAACGGTTCTTATACATCGGATGGAAACGGGCATACGCATACCAGGCTTCGTCAAAATGAATGCGTGGTACGCTGGCTCCCAGATATTTCACCACGTCATTAACGTTGTAACAGAAACCATCATAGGTACAGTTAGTGACAACCGCATAAGTGGGCGATGTGTCTACCGCCTCTGAAGTCAGCGGGCTTTTTGCGATCAACTCATCAATACTTTCTTTTTTCAGGCGTTGGGTCGGTATTGGGCCAATCAACCCATAGGCATTACGCGTGGGCTTAAGGTAGACCGGGCGTGCCTGGGAAAGCGTTAGGCCATGATTTAGCGATTTATGGCAGTTACGGTCGACTATGGCAATTTCATCCGCTGCGACCGCCCCTTGAGCCACGATACGATTGGAGCCGGATGAGCCGGAAACGCCATAGAACGTCCAATCAGCGCCAAAAAGCTCTGCGGCGATGTCTTCTGATTTTTTGGACGGCCCAGCATGGATGAGATAATCCCCCATTTCCGCTGTCGCGACTCCGATATCGGCCCGCATCATGTTTTCGCCGAAGAAGTTGATAAACTCAGTACCGACAGGATGCTTTAAATAGGCCATACCGCCCATGTGCCCTGGGCAGTCCCAGTAATAGTCGCCGTCTTCGGTAAAGTTTTTTAGCGTTTTAAAGTAAGGCGGCAGCAGGTTTTCAGCATATCGGTGAATAAGCGTATAAATACGATTGGCTGTGAAGGTCGGGGTTTCAGAAAATAAATAAATATACTCATTTACTTCTTTGAGTATAGCAAGGGGTACCCTGTCAGTGACATTGTCTTCAGATAATAAGAAAAGAGGCGCAGTGGCATTTCGCTTACGGAAATTATCAATGAACTCCTGACATTCAATATCTATTTTAGGATTGCTTGGGTCCCAGTAAATCCCTACCGCACTGTACTTTTGGCTTTCATTAATAACCTTAACTGCATCGCTAATCTGATCCACAATGAAGGTGGTAAATCCTCTGGCTTTAACCGCCGCGTTGAGCTCTTCGAGAGCTTGTATCTCGGGGGTATCTTGTTTTAATCCTTGAGAGGATACAAACAAAATATTGTGATTAAACTTCATAATTAATTACCTTTTTTGAATAAATAAATTAGTAGCCACCGATTAATCGGCGACAAAAAATGACGTCTAAAAATTGGTTATAACTTTATCGTACCGTTGATAAAGAGAAACCCTGTAAATGCATCAAGAGCGATTAATGATAAGAAAACTTTCATTTCATTACCTTTAAATATGTTTTTCATACCTCCCTCATGAATTCGCGCCCAAAAGAATAACGGTAGGCCCAGCGTTAATAGCATTGGCACCATGGCAAGATATTTCGGTTCGCTGGCGTAAAACATAAACAAGCAAAATAACAGCCCTATCACACCACTGATTAGTGCACTAATACGGCCATTACGAGCATAATTATTATATTCACCATTGATACATAACTTGCATAAGTAAGCGGTGGACAGCAGATAGACAGGTAAAACTGTCAAGGCTGAAATCGAGAGCATGGCTATCCAGGCGTTACTTGAAAAGTAAACCATCAAAACCACAAGCTGCATTAAAGCGCTGCTGACCCATAGCGAAACCGATGCCGCTCCTTGATGGTTTCGTTTAGCAAATTTTTCTGGGAAGGCTGAATTTTGAGCTGCAACCATAGGAATTTCTGCACAAATCATGGTCCAGGCTAACCAACTGGTTAACACCGAGATCAGCACACCAATATTAATCAGTCTTTCGCCCCACTCGCCGACAACAATCTTCAGGATCCCTGCCGTTGACGGTGTGGCGATCACGCTCAGTTCTTTTTGCGTCAAGACCCCGAAAGGCAGGATAGAAATCAAGATACATATGATAAGTGAAATGATAAAACCAATTAAGGTTGCCCTGCCGACATCTTTTTTGTTTTTTACTCTTCCAGACAACGCAACGGCTCCCTCAACACCAATAAAACACCATAGTGCAACATCAAGTGGCGACTTTATCTGGGAGAATACCGAGCCTAGATACTCCTTAGGAAATAAAGGATTGTTTGCCCAGATGTTACTGGTGAGTTCGTTAACGTTAAGGAAATAAACCAGAACGAATACAAATATCACTAGAGGTATTAATTTTGCTAACGTCCCTATAATATTTACCGCACCAGCCAGTCTTGTGCCAGACAACACTAAAAAATTGAATCCCCAGATGAGAATTGATATGCCAATAATTGAAGGAATATTATTCCCGCCGCTAAAACCTCCCGGGATAAAATAATTCAGAGTATCCATCACCATGATACCAAAGGCGACGTTGCTGAAAATAGTCATCAGCCAATAGCCCCATACGACAATAAATGCACAGAAGGTACCAAAGCCTTCCTGAGCATACATGTAGATGCCAGCCTGTAGGTCTGGACGAATATCCGAAAGAATAATGAATGTACGAGAAATGAAAAACATTCCGAAGCCGCAGATTAACCAAGCTATAGCCACAGAACCCACAGCTGAACTGGCGGACATATTCTGTGGTAGCCCATCAACGCCACTGCCAATCATCGAACTGACGACGATAGCAACTAATGCCAAAAGACCTAATTTTTGATTGCTATCTTTTCCTGCTATGCCTGTAGGCATAATTTATCTTCCTCTTATAAAAAATAACGGTATAGATTGTTATTTTTTTAGCGTAAATCCTTTTTCCTTTTAAGGTAGAATTCCCGAAATTAATGCTGAGAGTACTAACTAATTTTGAAGGGTATTAGTGTGGAGTTAATTTTTTATACAGATAAAGTCAGTTATCGTAGATAGCTGACTTTATCTGATAGACATTATTTAATGTCGTTAATCCACTGCTTAAATTCTTCCAGTTTGCTTTCAGGTTTTTGCTTGCAGGCTTTGATGACCTGCGGAACATAGATGGTTTCTACTTCATTCCAGTCAACATAGTCACCTTGCTGATAAACATTATCTTTATTGACCACCCAGAATGCTACGGGGGTCATAGCCTTAGGGTTAAGATCAATGAATTCTTTGCAAGTCATATCCTGTGGGGTTGTTTTACCCGTAGTTTCTGCGTTGGCAACATTAATACTAGCCACAATCAAAGCAGAAGCGATAAGGATCTTTTTCGTAAATTTAGTCATGATAACTATCTCCTAATTAATATTTTATATATTGAAAAATGTGTCGAGATTAAGCAACGGAGTGTCTATCTTTATGTTGGTTAAAACCATAGTTAAGAATGAACAAAAACCATGAAGTTAATACCATTTCAAGACCGATTAACATTACGGTTAATAGGTATGATGTGTCTTCACCAGCACTCAGCCAGATGAATGCAATAGCAAAATCCAGGATACCGATAAAAATACACCAGTAACGCCCAATCATTTCGCTATTGTTAAACGCGGTAGTCAGGCGACTCATACCCCCTAACAAAAATAGAATACAAATGAGCATTGAAAGAATATTCATTCCGACCATTGGGCTTGATAAAAAGCTAACGCCTAGAAAAATATATATAATGCAAAATAGACACAATGAAATGAAACTCGAAGTGTTTTTTCTGAAAGCCAATGCGCTGACGAAGGAGTATATCCCTGAAATCACAAACAAGCTTCCTAAAAGATAGCTCAAAGCAATACCAGAATAGACAGGAACGAGTAGACATAAAGTACCGCACAGTAAAAGCAGTACGGCTAAAAATAAAACAATTTTTTTATATTTACTCAATGCCCGGAGACTGAGTTTGTTAATGGTATCACTGTCAATATAAACCATCATCTCTCCCTTGCTTGCCACGCCTGCTATCAGTGCATGATCAAAGTGTAGTTTTATAAAGTGAGAGAATAATATTTTAAACGACTCATCAGGTATATAAGAGCAGATAACTACAGATGTCGTATGATTCCTACATATGTAAGACTTGCATTTATAATGATTAACAGATTAGTGATATTGACGTGTATGACCCAATAATTTAACAAATTCCTCACATTCTTCAGGAACACCCTATTGATGCAAACGTGACCTCCGTAGACCCGATTTTCAATCTTTTTGATATGTACTGTCTTTTCCTTTCTGGCAAAGTGATTTTACTCAATCAGGTTTGAGCTGCCTTACACAGCACCACGGGCCTATCATAGAGGCTTGTGGGCTGTGAAAAATCGCTTATTAAGGCGTAATGGTACGCATGATAGGATTCTGCAACGAGATCAGCGTCTCCGTTGACTGGATCTCATCGATGGTCTGGATTTTGTTGATCAGTACCTGTTGCAGCGCATCGATCGAGCGGCACATCACCTTGATAAACACGCTGTAGTGGCCGGTGGTGTAATAGGCTTCCACCACTTCCTCCAGGCTTTCGAGCTTTTTCAGCGCCGAAGGGTAGTCCTTGGCACTCTTCAATATGATGCCGATAAAGCAGCAGACGTCGTAGCCCAGCTGTTTTGGGTTCACATCAACCCGCGTTCCGGTGATGATCCCGGCCTGCTTCATCTTCTCCACCCGCACATGAATGGTGCCGGGGCTGACGGCAAAATTCTTCGCCAGTTCGGCGTAAGGCATACGGGCATTCTCCATTAATGCGTTGAGGATGCCGCGATCGAGATTATCGATCTGATAAATTTCTGCCATTAAATGCCCCTTTAATTGCTGATTGTTGAATTATCACCGCTTAAAAATGACCGATTAAAAGCGAAAAGGCAATATTGATTGATGGATATTGAATTTAGGTGCCATTCTGTTGCTTAATCATTGGCAACTAGACAGATTATTCAAGAGATACGGCAATGAAAAAGCAGTTTATCCAAAAACAACAACAAATCAGCTTCGTAAAATCCTTCTTCTCCCGCCAGTTGGAACAGCAGCTTGGCCTGATTGAAGTGCAGGCCCCGATCCTCAGCCGACTGGGTGACGGTACTCAAGATAACCTTTCTGGCAGCGAAAAAGCCGTTCAGGTGAAAGTCAAAAGCCTGCCGGACTCGACGTTTGAAGTCGTGCACTCGCTGGCTAAATGGAAGCGTAAAACCCTGGGTGAGCACGATTTCAGCGCGGGTGAAGGTGTGTATACCCATATGAAAGCGCTGCGCCCGGATGAAGATCGCCTGACGCCGATCCACTCGGTGTATGTCGATCAGTGGGATTGGGAACGTGTAATGGGAGATGGCGAACGTAGCCCGGCTTACCTGCAAGATACCGTTAAGCGGATCTATGCCTCTATAAAAGAAACGGAAGCCGCGGTGAGCCGTGAATTTGGTCTGGCACCGTTCCTGCCAGAACAGATCCACTTTGTTCACAGCGAAACACTGCTGCAACGTTACCCTGAGCTGGATGCCAAAGGCCGTGAACGTGCGATCGCCAAAGAATTGGGAGCAGTATTCCTGATTGGTATTGGTGGCAAACTGTCACATGGCAAATCCCATGACGTGCGTGCACCGGATTATGATGACTGGACCACGCCAGGTATCGAAGGGCTGAAAGGATTGAACGGTGACATCGTGGTGTGGAACCCGGTGTTGCAGGATGCGTTTGAACTTTCCTCGATGGGCATCCGTGTTGATGCGGCAGCGCTGCAACATCAGCTGACGTTAACCGACGATCTGGATCGCCTGAAGCTGGAATGGCACCAGTCCCTGCTGCGTGGTGAAATGCCTCAGACCATTGGTGGTGGTATTGGTCAATCACGTCTGGTGATGCTGTTGCTGCAACTGTCGCATATTGGGCAGGTACAGTGTGGCGTGTGGGGACCAGAAGTACGCGAGAGCGTTGAAGGGCTGCTGTAACAGCTAGCGACTCCAGCGCCGCAGTAAACGGCTTTTTAACCCGGTATCAAAGCGCCAGATATGATCGAAGATGCGCATGATGCCGGGTTTGCCATAGGCTGACATGGCCACCGCATGAAAGCGTTGCTGGTGGCTGTGCTGCTGTGACTTCACTTTCTTGATCACCTCTTCCGGCAGCCGCTGGGCAATAAAATCGGAAATAATCACCGCATCGGCGTCAAACCAGTCGCTTTCTGCCATTTTGCTGACGGTGGCATTCAGGCAGGCGGCCAAATCCGTCCCGCCACGAAAATGCTGGCCCAAGAAACGCACCGCCTGTTCGATACCGCTGGCGGCCGTCAGTTCATAGTGCACAATCTGGCTGGCAAACAGCATGATGTAGCAGCGGCGGTTGTCTGCCAGTGCGATGCGCAGCAGCGCCAGGCAAAAGGCCTTGGCGCACTGTTCATTAAAGCCGCCCATTGAGCCGGAGGTATCTACGCAGACAATAAACGGCCCGCGTGGCTGCCGGTCCTGCTGCTGATGAGTGACCTGGCGCATCATGATCTGTTCCTGCCAGGCATCCCCTTGCAGGCGATAGGTCAGCAACCGTTTTTCCAGCAGCCGCCGGTAAAATTCAAACTCCAACTCTTCAATGCCCAACGCCGCCAGTTCGGGAGGCAGTAGCCGCAGGATATCGTCACTTTGGTGTATACCGCTGACCTCTTCCGGCTGAATGGCGGGTACCTGCACCATCACCCGGTACGGTTCCGGCTGCGCGTCTTGTTGCTGCACCGCCTTGGCTTCATAGCTGCGGCCCAGTTGCTGCGCCAGCTTTTGTAGCTCTGGCTGTTGTTGCAGGAAGTCTCCGTACTCCACCAGCCGTTGGTAGTCACCGCGTTGTAACTGGCCTTTGCTCATATCCCACAATCGGCCCGCGGCCGTATCGTTCTCTGCCAGCACCGGCTCCAGTGCGCCGCTCAGCGCCAACCGTTCTTGCAGCTCGGCCATCAGTTGTTCACGCTCCTGCTCCAGTAACTTATGGTGCAGCATCGTGGCCTGCAGCGTCAGGCTAATGCGCCAGCGTTGCAGAAACAGGGTCTGGAAACTGCCATCGAGCGGGTGAGTGGTGAGATCGGCTGCGTCCACCATGCTCCGTGCCTGGGTGTAAAACGGCGACGTGCATTGGCGTAGCAGATCGAGCGTATCGTTAAGGTTTTGCGAGAACTGGCCGTGGCTTTCCAACTGGCACTGCTGGTAGCGGTAAAACTCTTGCGCCAGCACCGGCGGCACCACGGCTTGCTGAATGCGATCTTTCAGTTGCATCTTCCATTGAGGCAGATCGCGGTTGATCGCCCGGCGTATCGCCGGGAATTTATTGAAAAATACCGCCAACTGCGGCGTGGCCAACATGCCAATGATCAGCTCTTCGATCAGCTCGCCTTCGGAGATCGACAACAGCATATCGAGCGTTTCGAGGCTCAGCATGGTTACTGGCCGCGCATTTGCTGGGACAGCTGTTTGATCTGCTCGGCCACCTGCAGCAGGCTGGCTTCAATTTTCGCCAACCCGGCGGCAGGGGTGAACAGGCAAGGCTGATGCTGGCTGAATAAACGCCGCTGTTCTGCCTGGCGCTGGCTTAGTGTTTCTATTTCGTCCAGGAATTCTGGTGGTGTTCCCCCAGTCGGCTTACCCGGCATGGCCAGCAGGGAGGGCTGGCGGCTGACGTCTAACACGGTCAGGTGCAGTTGCTCATCGACTTCCAGATCGATCTGCTGGGCAAAACCAATGCCGTTGAGCTTGGCGCGCACGTCACCGCCTTTTTGCAGCCAGTTTTCCAGCATGCTGCTTTCGATACTCAGGTGGTTAACCTGAATGTCGTGCAGCTGTAATGGCTTTTGCAGCAGCAGCGTAAAAGTGGTGCCAGTGAGCGGATGCTCCAGCACGTATTGTGGCTTGCGGCTGAACATGCCGCCTTTTTTCACCAGTTGGATGGCCTGGCGATGACTCTGTTGCTGTTGATGCTGCATCCAACGGGTGTGGATCTGCTGTAGCTGGATCAACAAGGTTTGCTGCTGATAGGCCTGTTCGGTCAGCAACTGATCGATTTGTTGCTGTAACAACTTTAATGATGTCCGATCGTGCCACAGGCAATCCTTCAACAGCATTAAATCCAGCGGCACAATAGTGTCGCGGCCGCTGAAAAAGGCGCAGGCCTGCAGTAAGCGCAGGGATTTCTTCCAACGCCGGTCGGAAACATAAGGCGCCTGTTCCAAGGCGTCTAACCGTTGGCGCAGCAGGAAAATCAGTTCAAAGCAGTTTTCCGGCAGTTTGACCTTATCGATCAGCGGTTGCCACTGGTGGAACTCTTCATCACTGATGCTTAGCGCCTCGGGCACTGGGTTGTCGCTTTCATTCTGGCGGGCCACCAACAGCGAGCGGAAATTCTGCTTATCCTGCACCTTATCAAGCCACAGCCGGATCAGCATACGGTCATACAACGCTTCAAGGCTGCTATCGGCCTCGGGTAATTCATTGGAGGCGGTGACCAGCAGGCGCAGCGGAATGGGCTCTTCACTATTACCATTACGGAAGCGGCGCTCGTTGATCGCGGTCAGCAGAGTATTGAGGATTGCCGGGCCAGCCTTCCAGATCTCATCAAGAAAGACGATCTCGGCTTCGGGCAGATAACCCGCAGTCAGGCGCTGATAGCGGCCTTCATCTTTCAGAGCCTGGATCGACAGTGGGCCAAACACCTCTTCCGGTGTGGAAAAGCGCGTCATCAGGTATTCAAATGAACGAGCGCTGCGGAAGGCAAATTTCAGCCGGCGGGCGATCAGACTCTTGGCGATCCCCGGCGGGCCGAGCAAGAACACACTTTCGCCGCACAAGGCTGCCAGCAAGCACAGCCTGATAGCCTCTTGCCGTTCATAAAGACCGCTCTCCAGCGCACTGCTGAGGCGGGAGATCCGTTCTGCCAGAAGTGTTGATGACGCCATAAAATAGTTCGCGTTGTCCGGAGGTTAGAGCCTGCCACCCAGGCCGACAGCCAATCTTGCTAGAGAATCCGATGATAAACCATCATTATTTTTAGCCCTATAGCTGGTTGATTAGTAAAATTTTTCTATGCTCAACAAGGGGGCTGATTCACATTTTGTTTATTTTTGGGACCCGATATAAGAGTAGGCAAGTAGTATAAATGATGCATACTGTGCGCCTTTTACCGGGTGTGACGGATCTTAGAGCCCATATCTTAAGCCTGATGCGGATGCGTCGGTTGACGGATGATCTAGCAAAAGAAGCAAACTATGAGCACAGAACATAAACAGTCTTTATCGGCGGTTACCCTGGCGGCTATTGGGGTCGTTTACGGTGATATCGGCACCAGCCCGCTCTATACCTTGCGAGAATGTTTTTCCGGCCATTACGGTTTTGACGTCCGGCCCGATGTGGTGTTTGGCTTCCTTTCCTTAATCTTCTGGATGTTGATCGTCATCGTTTCCCTGAAGTATCTCACCTACGTCATGCGTGCGGATAACGCCGGTGAAGGCGGGATACTGACGTTGATGTCTTTGGCAGGGCGCCATACCTCGGCGCGGACCACGTCTTTTCTGGTGATCCTGGGCCTGATTGGTGGCAGCTTCTTCTATGGCGAGGTGGTGATCACCCCGGCGATCTCGGTGATGTCGGCGATCGAAGGGCTGGAGATTGCCGCCCCGTCGCTGGATCCCTATATCGTCCCGCTCTCCATTCTGGTACTGACCTTACTGTTTGCAATCCAAAAACACGGCACTGGCAGCGTGGGCAAGCTGTTTGCCCCGGTGATGCTGCTGTGGTTTATCGTGTTGGCAGTCCTGGGAGCGCGCAGCATTATCTCCAACCCGGAAGTGTTGCAGGCGCTGAACCCGAAATGGGCCCTCAACTTCTTTATTGAATATAAGAAGGTGTCGTTCTTCGCGCTCGGTGCGGTGGTGCTGTCGATTACCGGTGTGGAAGCGCTGTATGCCGATATGGGCCATTTTGGCAAATTCCCGATCCGCCTGGCCTGGTTCACCGTAGTGCTGCCTTCGCTGGTGCTTAACTACTTTGGCCAAGGGGCATTGCTGCTGAAAAATCCGGAGGCGATCAAGAACCCGTTCTTCCTGTTGGCTCCCGACTGGGCACTGATCCCGCTGCTGATATTGGCCACGCTGGCCACGGTTATTGCCTCGCAGGCGGTCATTTCCGGCGTCTTCTCGTTGACCCGCCAGGCCGTTCGTCTGGGCTATCTGTCACCGATGCGTATCATTCATACCTCGGAAATGGAGTCCGGCCAGATCTATATCCCGGTGATCAACTGGACCCTGTATATCGCCGTGGTGTTGGTGATTGTGGGCTTCGAACACTCCAGCAACCTGGCCGCAGCCTATGGCATCGCGGTGACTGGCACCATGGTATTGACCAGCATCCTGATCACCTCCGTTGCCATCAAGAACTGGCATTGGAATCGCTTCCTGGTGGGAGGCATTCTGGCGATCCTGTTGATTATCGATGTGCCGATGTTCTCGGCTAACGCCCTGAAGTTGTTCTCCGGCGGTTGGTTGCCGCTGACGTTGGCTCTGGTCATGTTCCTGATCATGATCACCTGGAAGAGCGAACGCTTCCGTCTGCTGCGTCGGATGCATGAGCACGGCAACTCCCTTGAAGCGCTGATTGCCTCACTGGAAAAATCACCGCCGGTTCGCGTGCCGGGCACCGCTGTGTTTATGTCGCGTGCGATTAACGTGATCCCGTTTGCCCTGCTGCATAACCTCAAGCACAACAAAGTGCTGCATGAGCGGGTGGTGCTGCTGACCTTGCGTACCGAAGATGCCCCTTATGTGCATAACGTCCGGCGAGTAACGATTGAACAACTGTCGCCGACCTTCTGGCGGGTGGTGGCCAGCTATGGCTGGCGTGAAACGCCGAACGTTGAGGAAGTCTTCCACCGCTGTGGGTTGGAAGGGCTGCCATGCCGGATGATGGAGACGTCGTTCTTTATGTCCCATGAATCGCTGATCCTCACCAAACGGCCGTGGTATCTGTTCCTGCGCGGCAAGCTGTTTATCGCCCTGAGCCGCAATGCGCTGCGGGCTGCCGACCAGTTTGAGATCCCGCCTAACCGGGTCATCGAACTGGGAACCCAGGTCGAAATCTAAATCAGGGGCTCAGCATTTGCTGGGCCCTTCTTTTTTAGCTACGCTTTGTTGAACGTGAGCGAAACGTTTCGATGGCGATCACATTTCCGCTATTACAGGGTTGTCTTCCCCTGCTGTTTTTCTACACTGACTCAATAGCGAAACGTTTCGCTGCTGGAGTTTACTCATGAAAAAAGGCGTACTACTGAATTCTGACGTTTCTGCGGTGGTCTCTCGTCTCGGCCACACCGATCAGATCGCGATTTGTGATGCGGGTTTGCCGATCCCGGCCGTGACGCCGCGTATCGATCTGGCGCTGACCCAAGGGGTGCCGACGTTCTTGCAGGTTGTCGGTGTTGTGACGCAGGAAATGCAGGTAGAGAGCGCCATCTTGGCGGAAGAGATCGTCAAGCATAACCCGTCGCTCCATGAAGCGTTGCTGGCCCAACTGACGCAGCTTGGCCAACACCAGGGCAATACCATCAGCATCAGCTATATCAGCCACAGCGCGTTTAAAGCGCAAACCGAACACAGCCGGGCCGTGATCCGCAGCGGAGAATGTTCGCCCTACGCGAACGTGATCCTGTGCTCCGGCGTAACTTTCTGAGGCGCCTATGCAACCTTTACTGCAACTGAAAGGGATCGATAAGGCCTTTCCCGGCGTGAAGGCGCTTTCTGGGGCCGCCCTGAGCGTTTATCCCGGCAGGGTGATGGCGCTGGTGGGGGAAAACGGTGCCGGCAAGTCCACCATGATGAAAGTGCTGACCGGTATCTACAACAAAGATGCGGGCAGCCAATATTTCCTCGGCAAGGAAGTGGCCTTCAACGGGCCGAAGGATTCGCAGGAAGCGGGGATCGGCATCATCCACCAGGAACTGAACCTGATCCCGCAGCTGACTATTGCCGAGAACATCTTTCTTGGCCGCGAATTCGTTAACCGCTTTGGCCGTATCGACTGGAAACGCATGTATGCCGAAGCGGACAAACTGCTGGCGCGTTTGAACCTGCGTTACAGCAGCCACCGGCTGGTGGGGGAATTGTCGATTGGCGATCAGCAAATGGTGGAAATTGCCAAGGTGCTGAGCTTTGAATCCAAAGTGATCATCATGGATGAGCCGACCGATGCCCTGACCGATACCGAAACCGCCTCGCTGTTTAAAGTGATCAACGAGCTGAAAGCCGAAGGCCGCGGCATTGTTTATATCTCCCACCGGCTGAAAGAGATCTTCGAAATCTGCGACGATGTGACCGTATTCCGTGACGGGCAATTTATTGCCGAGCGGCCGGTTGCCGAACTGAATGAAGATTCGCTGATTGAAATGATGGTGGGCCGCAAGCTGGAAGAGCAGTATCCACGCCTGAACCTGCCGCGTGGTGAAAAACGCCTGCAGGTGAGCCACGTTTCCGGCCCTGGCGTGCATGACGTCAGCTTTACTTTATACCGCGGTGAGATATTGGGTGTGGCTGGCCTGATGGGGGCTGGACGTACCGAACTGATGAAGATCCTGTACGGTGCGGCGCCGCGTAAAAGCGGCACCGTGAACCTGGATGGCCATGAAGTGGTCACTCGTACTCCTCAGGACGGCCTGGCTAACGGTATTGTCTATATCTCCGAAGACCGTAAACGTGATGGTCTGGTGCTGGGGATGTCGGTGAAGGAAAACATGTCGCTGACCGCGCTGCGCTACTTCAGCCGTGCAGGGGGTGGCCTGAAACATGCCGACGAGCAGATCGCCGTCAGCGATTTTATCCGCCTGTTCAATATTAAAACGCCGTCGATGGAGCAACCGATTGGCCTGCTTTCCGGCGGCAATCAGCAAAAAGTGGCGATTGCCCGTGGCTTGATGACCCGGCCAAAGGTGCTGATCCTCGACGAACCGACCCGTGGCGTCGACGTCGGGGCCAAAAAAGAGATCTATCAGTTAATCAACCAGTTCAAGCAGGAAGGGCTGAGCATCATTCTGGTGTCTTCGGAAATGCCGGAGGTGCTGGGCATGAGCGACCGCATCCTGGTGATGCACGAAGGCCACCTCAGCGGCGAATTCCCGATTGAACAGGCCACCCAGGAAGTGCTGATGGCAGCAGCCGTCGGCAAGCAATACGGCGTAAAGCAGGAGTAATCAGATATGAGTTCACAAAGTGTCGCAGCTAAGCGCTGGTTCAGTAAAGAGTGGCTGTTGGAGCAGAAATCGCTGATTGCCCTGCTGGTGCTGATTGCCGTGGTGTCTTCGATGAGCCCGAATTTCTTCACCGTTAATAACCTGTTCAATATTCTGCAGCAAACCTCGGTGAACGCCATCATGGCGGTCGGTATGACGTTGGTGATCCTGACTTCCGGCATCGATTTGTCGGTCGGATCGCTGTTGGCGCTGACCGGGGCGGTAGCCGCTTCGATTGTCGGATTTGAAGTCAATGCGGTAGTGGCTGTGGCAGCTGCGCTGGCGTTGGGGGCTGCCGTAGGGGCCTGCACCGGGATTATCGTTGCCAAAGGCAAGGTTCAGGCATTTATTGCCACCCTGGTGATGATGCTGTTACTGCGCGGCGTGACCATGGTGTACACCAACGGTAGCCCGGTCAATACCGGTTTTACTGACGTTGCCGACACCTTCGGCTGGTTTGGGATTGGCCGCCCGTTGGGCATTCCTACTCCGATCTGGATCATGGCCATCGTGTTTATCGCCGCCTGGTATATGCTGCATCACACCCGTCTTGGCCGCTATATTTATGCGCTGGGCGGCAACGAAGCGGCTACCCGCCTTTCCGGTATCAGCGTCGATAGGGTTAAAATCATCGTTTACTCCCTGTGCGGCCTGCTGGCGGCACTGGCTGGGGTCATTGAAGTGGCGCGCCTGTCCTCTGCGCAACCTACTGCGGGTACCGGCTATGAGCTGGATGCCATCGCCGCGGTGGTGCTGGGTGGAACCAGCCTGGCTGGGGGTAAAGGGCGCATCGTCGGTACCCTGATCGGGGCGCTGATCCTTGGCTTCCTGAACAACGGTTTGAATTTACTGGGTGTTTCTTCCTACTACCAAATGATCGTGAAAGCAGCCGTTATTCTGCTGGCGGTTCTGGTAGACAACAAAAGTAACAAGTAACCTCTCCCCTACAGGAATCACGACCATGAAAATGAAAAAACTGGCAACCTTAGTTTCGGCCATCGCGTTAACCGCCACCCTGAGTGCTAACGCCCTGGCAAAAGACACCATCGCGCTGGTGGTTTCTACGCTCAACAACCCGTTCTTTGTTTCGATGAAAGAGGGGGCGCAGTTGGAAGCCAACAAGCTGGGTTATAACCTGGTGGTACTGGATTCCCAGAACAACCCGGCGAAAGAGTTGGCCAACGTGCAGGATCTGATGGTGCAGAACCCGAAACTGCTGCTGATTAACCCAACCGACTCTGACGCGGTAGGTAACGCCATCAAGATGGCCAACCAGGCCAAGATCCCAGTCATTACGCTCGACCGTATGGCAGCGAAAGGCGAAGTGGTTAGCCATATCGCTTCCGACAACCGCGTGGGCGGTAAAATGGCCGGTGACTTTATTGCCCAGAAAGCCGGTGCTGACGCTAAAGTGATCCAGCTGGAAGGCATTGCCGGGACATCTGCTGCCCGTGAACGTGGTGAAGGTTTCCAACAGTCACTGGAGCAGAACAAGTTTAAACTGCTGGCCAGCCAGCCGGCGGACTTCGATCGTACCAAGGGTCTGAACGTCATGCAGAACCTACTGACCGCGCATCCAGACGTGCAAGCAGTGTTTGCACAGAACGATGAAATGGCTCTGGGCGCGCTGCGTGCATTGCAAACAGCCGGTAAAACAGATGTCATCGTGGTTGGCTTTGACGGCACCGCAGACGGCGTGAAAGCGGTTGAAGGCGGTAAACTGGCTGCCACCGTGGCACAGCGTCCGGATCAGATCGGTGTGATTGGCGTAGAAACGGCTGATAAGATCTTGAAAGGCGAGAAAGTACCGGCGACTATCCCGGTTGATTTGAAACTGGTTACCAAGTAAGTCATCTCCAGCGCCATCGGAACGGGGCGTGACGATGGCGCGCAATTTAAGGGATCCCTGTGATGGAAACAGCAAAGCTGGTGGTTTTGGGCAGCATCAATGCCGACCATATCCTCAATATCAACCAGTTTCCCCAGCCGGGCGAAACGGTGATCGGCCAGCAGTATAAGGTCGCCTTTGGTGGCAAAGGGGCTAACCAGGCGGTGGCTGCCGGGCGCAGCGGTGCGGATATCGCCTTTATTGCCTGCGTAGGCGCAGACGATATTGGTGAACGTATTCGCCAACAGCTGGCAACCGATCGCATTGATACCCAACCGATTGAAGCTATCGCCGACAGCACCACCGGCGTGGCGCTGATTTTCGTCAATGCCGAAGGCGAGAACGTGATTGGTATCGATGCCGGTGCCAACGCGGCGGTCACTCCCGATTATCTCAACCGCTATCGGCAACGGGTGATCGATGCCGATGCGTTATTGATGCAGCTTGAGTCACCGCTGGAAACGGTGATTGCCGCCGCCAAACTGGCCAAGCAGCACCAAACCCAGGTGATCCTCAACCCGGCTCCGGCCTGTGAGCTGCCTGACGAACTGCTAGCCATGATCGACATGATCACTCCGAACGAAACCGAAGCCCAGCGGCTGACCGGTATCGCGGTGAATAATGACGCTGACGCCGAACGTGCCGCCAACATCCTGCATGATAAAGGCATCGGCTGCGTGATTATTACCCTCGGAAGCCGCGGCGTGTGGTTGAGTGAAAACGGCAAGGGCAAACTGGTACCGGGCTTTAAGGTCAAGGCGGTAGATACCATCGCGGCCGGTGATACGTTCAACGGTGCCTTGGTTACTGCTTTGCTCGAAGGCAAAGTGATGAGCGATGCGGTGCGTTTCGCCCATGCGGCGGCGGCCATTGCCGTTACCCGGCCCGGTGCACAGCCTTCTGTGCCATGGCGTGAAGAGATTGACGCCTTCTTGCAGCAACAGGGATAACGCTTTGGCTACCATGAAAGATGTCGCCCGCCTGGCGGGTGTTTCAACCTCGACGGTCTCGCACGTGATCAATAACAATCGCTTTGTCAGCGACAGCGTGCGTGACAAAGTCATGGTGGCCGTGGAACAGCTTAACTATGCCCCTTCCGCACTGGCGCGTAGCCTGAAACTCAATACGACGCGTACCATTGGTATGCTGGTGACCTCCAGTAATAACCCGTTTTATGCCGAAGTGGTGCGCGGCGTGGAACGCAGCTGCTACGAGCGTGGCTACAGCCTGATCCTGTGCAACACAGAGGAAGATGTGGCGCGTATGAATAGCAGCATGGAAACGCTGCTGCAAAAGCGGGTGGATGGCCTGCTGGTGATGTGTACCGAAAACCACCGCCCTTCGCAGGATGCACTGAGCCGCTACCCCTCTTTGCCGATCGTGATGATGGACTGGTCGCCGTTCGAAGGGGCCAACGATATCATTCAGGATAACTCGTTGCTGGGGGGGGAAATGGCTACCGATCATCTGATCGCTCGCGGTTATCGCCAAATCGCCTGTATCGCCGGGCCGCTGGATAAAACCACCGCGCGGCATCGTTTGGAAGGCTATCGCCGCGCCATGAAGCGTGCCGGTCTTGAAATCCTGCCGGGCTATGAGGTGTATTGCGACTTTGAGTTTGAAGGGGGCGTGCATGCCATGAAGCAACTGCTGGCTTTGACCGAGCCTCCTCATGCGGTGTTTGCCGGCAACGATGCCGTCGCCGTCGGCGTTTATCAGGCGCTGTATCAGGCCGGGCTGGTGGTGCCAAAGGATATGGCTGTGATGGGTTACGACGATATCGAACTGGCCAAATATCTGGCCCCACCGCTCAGCACCATTCATCAGCCCAAAGATTCATTGGGGGAGCTGGCGATCGATGCGCTCATCAACCGCCTGCAAAACCCCGAACGTGATGCCCAGATCCTGGTGCTGACGCCAGAGTTGGTGGAGAGAGACTCCGTCGGTTACCGCTAACGGCTCGCCTTCGCTTCTTTGCGTGGTTTCTCTTTGCCGGTGATCAGGTTATTGCCGTCTTTTCTTCTTAACAGCATAAAGACGAAGGCCGAAGCGACGGTCACTATCCCCATGGTAATAAAGGTGTAGTGGAACTGATCGATCATGGTGCCGATCTCCATCGAGCCATAGAAGCGCAACACGGCGGCGCTGATCGCCACGCCAAAGCTGATAGACAACTGCTGCGTTACTGCCAGTACGCTATTGCCGGAACTGGCGTTGCCATCGTTCAGATCTGCCAGGCTGATGGTATTCATGGCGGTAAACTGCGTCGACATCGCCATCCCTAGAACAAACAGCGGCAAAATCATCAGCCACAGCGGCATGCCTGGGCTTTGCAGTGAGAACTGCGCAATCAACACGCCGATAATGATAGTGATACCCACCAACGTCTTACGATAGCCGAACCAGCGCAACACCTGGGTAACGGTAGACTTGGCCATCAGAGAACCCACCGCCGTCGGGGCCATCATGCAACCGGCGACGATCGCCGAATAGCCAAAGGCCACCTGCAGCATCAACGGCATCAGAAAGGGAACGCAGCCGGTCCCCAGCCGCGAGGCCACGTTACCGGCAATGCCGACGGAAAAGGTGCGGGTCTTGAACAAATCCAGCCCAATCAGCGGCTGAGCGTGGCGGCGGGCGTGAATGATATAGCCAAACAGCATCACAAAGCCGCTCAGGAACACCCCCAGAGAAATGTAATTGGCCAGCACCTGCTCGCCAAACAGCTCCAGGCCGGTGGAGATGAGTACCAGGCTAAGGCCAAACAGCATAAAACCGATGAAATCAAACGGCCGCTTTGGCGTGGTGAAGTCTGGCATATATTTACGGGCGTAGACGATGCCGAGCAAGCCTATCGGGATGTTAATCAGGAAGATCCAATGCCAGGTGGCGTAAGTAACCAGCCAGCCGCCAAGCAGTGGCCCCATTATTGGTCCAACCAGGCCAGGCATGGTGACAAAGTTCAGTACCGGCAACAGCTCACTACGCGGATAAGCCCGCAACAGGGCAAGGCGTGCTACCGGCATCATCATCGCGCCGCCAATCCCCTGCAAAATACGTGAGGCGACCAGGAAACTCAGCGTTGGGGACAAGGCACACAATAGCGAGCCAAAGGTAAACAGGGATACGGCGATAATAAACACCCGCCGGGTACCGAAGCGATCGGCCAGCCAGCCACTCACAGGGATTAGCATCGCAACCGTCAGGGTGTAACTGATCACCGCCGACTGCATCGCCAAGGGAGAACGATCGAGGCTGTGTGCTATCGCCGGTAAGGCGGTATTGAGAATAGTGGCATCCAACGCCTGCATAAAGAACGCCATCGCGGCGATCCAAGGCAACCCTGCCATGCTGCGTGCAGATTTTGTCATCGTGATCCCATTTTCCTTCTATATATAGCTGCGGAGTTTACGCATTCCCCTGCAACAATGTTTGGCATGCTATGAGGGCTGCGGTGCTGTCACTGGCGACTATGGCATCCACAATGGCCTGATGGTGTTGCAGCTTAATCACTTCATTACCGGTGATCGCCCGGAAATAGCTTTGATATACCGAGCTGAACAGGTTGGCAAACGAGGTGAGAAACGGATTGGCGCTGGCTTCATAGATCAGCTGATGGTACTGGGTATCGACTTCAATCCAGCGTTCGCGGTCAAAATCCACGTGTAGCGCCTGCATTTCTGCCATCAGCGTGACCAATTGCGCCTTTTGCTCCGGGGTGGCGTTGATGGCTGCCAATGAACAGGCCTGAGGTTCCAGCGACGTGCGTAGGATAAGGAAATGCTGCATGACCTGGTCGAAGTTCTCCCTGGTCATCCACCAGGTCAGCAGATCCTGATCGAGGAAGTTCCATTGGCTTTGCGGCATGACCCTGGTGCCGATGCGGGGGCGCGGTAGCAGCATGCCTTTGGCCGCCAGCATTTTTACCGCTTCACGTACCGCAGTGCGGCTGACGCCAAACTGTTCTGCCAAATCCATCTCGCCTGGCAGGATGCTGCCGGCTTGATATTCACCGGCCAGGATCTGTTGGCCGAGCTTTTCTGCCAGCAGATAAGAAAGATTACGCTGTGCGGCCTGTTGTTGAGCATCGAATTGCATGGCTGCGGTTCCTTTAACTGCATTGTTATCTTTCATTTTACGCCAGGGAGCGCCAGCTTTTACGGCTGTTTTCGGGAAAAAGTGGCAAAAACGACGAACAAGACAGCGTTTTGCCGAAAAAAGCCGCGCTTGAAAAGTTTTTTGAATTTAGGGGTTGCGCCCTTCTGAGAACTCCCTATAATGCGCCTCCACTGACCGGGAACAACGACTCCTCTAACGAGAACCAAGTCACCCAGCCAGGAAGACCAACCCGGTGAAAACACCGAAATAAAGGTTGACTCTTCAGGGGAATCGCGTAGTATACGCCTCCTCGAGTTAGCAAGCGAAAGCGCGTAACTCACTGCTCTTTAACAATTTATCAGACAATCTGTGTGGGCACTCACAAGACGATATCCAGCTACTTCGGTAGCAAAAAAAATATCAAGTCTTGAAGAGTGACCAAGCAGTAATTCATGCGAATGAATTATTACGAAAGTTAATTTTCGAGCATCGCTTCACGAGTTGAAGCAAATCAAGCTTTTAATTGAAGAGTTTGATC